>NZ_JAHBDN010000048.1:0-344213 GCF_019956445.1 Pseudomonas sp. BF-R-19 | reverse complement strand
AATCTGAGCCATGATCAAACTCTTCAGTTCAAACATCTTTGGGTTTTGAGAAAACCCTAAACTTGGCTCAGCAATCGTTGGTTACATCTTTGATTTCTCGCGGAGTAACTTGTGATGCTGATAATCTGTTGACTAGCAGTCTGACCCCACAAGCACCCACACGAATTGCTTGATTCAGTTGTTAAAGAGCGGTTGGTTAAGATCTTTCGTCTCAACCGAGGCGCGTATTCTACAGCAGCCTCATTTGCTGTCAAGTGATTATTTTCAGAAGTTTTCAAAGTTTCCTTTGTAACTTCAACCACTTGCGCTTCAGATCTCTCATCAGCGGGAGGCGAATTCTACAGCGTTACACGCTGCTGTCAACACCTCTTTTTCAACTCCCTTTCGGCTTCGATGAACTGAAGCAACTTGCTGTCGAAAACTGCGTAACTCATTGTTTACCAAGGAGTTTTCCGTTTCGACTGCGCCGGAAGTGGGGCGAATTATAGGCTTCTAAAATTCGCCGTCAACCCCCTATTTCAGCTTTATTCGGATTTGAGCGTAATACGCGCAAATGCCTTCTTCCCGGCCTGGCAAACATGGGTCGCGCCCAGTGCATATATAAAGGTGCGATCGACAACCTCACCATCTATACGCACACCACCGGAACCCAGGAGATCTCGAGCCACCGCCGAGTTCTTGACCAACCCTGCTTTATTAAGGACAGCAGCAATCGGCATATCCTCGGCAGCAGTCAATTCGATTTCCGGCAGATCATCCGGCAGCTCGCCATCCTTCATACGGTTACCGGCGGCACGGTGAGCATTGGCAGCAGCCTCCTCACCATGGAAGCGCGCCACAATTTCTTCAGCCAGCTTGATCTTGATATCGCGCGGATTGGCACCCGCCTCTACATCAGCGCGGAACGCATTGATCTCATCCATGGAGCGGAAGCTGAGCAACTCGAAGTAACGCCACATCAGCACATCCGGAATGGAAACCAGCTTGCTGTACATCACACCCGGCGCCTCCTGGATACCGACGTAGTTGCCCAAGGACTTGGACATCTTCTTCACGCCATCCAGGCCTTCAAGCAGCGGCATGGTCAAAATGCACTGGGCTTCCTGACCATAACCACGCTGCAACTCACGCCCCATCAGCAAGTTGAACTTCTGATCGGTGCCGCCGAGCTCCACGTCTGCGCGCAGCGCTACAGAGTCATAACCCTGAACCAGCGGATAAAGGAACTCATGAATGGCGATTGGCTGATTGGATGTATAGCGCTTGTCGAAGTCATCGCGCTCGAGCATGCGAGCCACGGTGTACTGCGAAGTCAGGCGAATGAAGTCGGCCGGCCCCATCTGATCCATCCAGGTGGAGTTGAATGCCACTTCGGTTTTTGCCGGATCCAGAATCTTGAACACCTGAGCCTTGTAGGTCTCGGCATTCTCGAGAACTTGCTCGCGAGTGAGCGGCGGGCGCGTGGCACTCTTGCCACTCGGATCGCCGATCATCCCGGTGAAGTCACCTATAAGAAAGATCACCTGATGCCCCAGCTCCTGGAACTGGCGCAGCTTATTAATAAGCACGGTGTGACCCAAGTGCAGATCCGGAGCCGTTGGATCGAAGCCCGCCTTAATACGCAGCGGCTGGCCACGCTTGAGCTTTTCAATCAGCTCGGACTCGACCAACAGTTCTTCCGCACCACGTTTGATCAGCGCTAGCTGCTCTTCAACCGACTTCATAACAGACCCGCAAGGCTCAGATTCAAAGGGAACCAACCATACAAGATCGCGCGTCAAATACAAGGTTTGCCCGGCGCACGGACGCCAATCCACGAACAGAGCGTCCGCAGACTTGCTTCAGAGATGATTTGGTTATATTTTATACAGTTATTTCATCTTCATCATGTCATTCATCTTTTCCAATTCATCTTTTTCAAAGTCAAAACACTACTTATGACCAAAGAATCGTCTAAAGCGCCTCCGCTTTACCCGAAGACCCACCTGCTCGCAGCGAGTGGCATCGCCGCCCTTCTGAGCCTGGCGCTTCTGGTATTCCCTTCCAGTGATGTTGAAGCCAAAAAGACGACCCTAAGTCTTGAACTGGAAAGCCCCGCTGAACAACTGACACAAGATCAAGACGCCGCCGAAGCCGTCGAAGCCACAAATGAGGCAGCACCTTCTCCCTTTGCGCAGATTGAAAACACCTCAGAAGAGCCACAGGAAACCGCTGAAGCCGCGCCTGCGCCCGCCCCCGCAGTAGCAGTGGTCGCTGAAGAAAAGAAGCCGGATAGCCACAGGGAAGTGACCGTTGCCAAAGGCGACACGCTCTCTACGCTCTTCGAGAAAGTTGGTCTACCTGCCACTTCAGTGACTGACATTCTGGCCAGCGATAAACAAGCCAAACAGTTCACCCAGCTCAAGCGCGGGCAGAAACTTGAGTTCGAACTGGGTCCGGATGGCCAACTGACCAGCCTGCATAGCAAAGTCAGCGACCTGGAAACCATCACCCTGTCCAAGAACGACAAGGGTTACACATTCAACCGCATTACGGCTAAACCGACTGTGCGCTCAGCCTACGTGCATGGCGTGATCAACAGTTCATTATCTCAGTCCGCCGCTCGCGCCGGCCTGTCCCACAGCCTGACCATGGACATGGCAAGCGTGTTTGGCTACGACGTCGATTTCGCCCAGGATATTCGCCAGGGTGACGAATTTGACGTGATCTACGAGCAGAAAGTGGTGAATGGCAAGGCTGTCGGCAATGGTCCGATCCTGTCCGCACGCTTCACCAACCGCGGCAAGACTTACACTGCCGTGCGTTACACCAACAAACAAGGCAACAGCAGCTACTACACCGCTGACGGCAACAGCATGCGCAAGGCGTTCATCCGCACACCGGTGGACTTCGCCCGCATCAGCTCGAAATTTTCCATGGGCCGCAAACACCCGATCCTGAACAAGATCCGCGCCCACAAAGGCGTCGACTACGCAGCACCGCGCGGCACGCCGATCAAGGCAGCCGGTGATGGCAAGGTCTTGCTGGCCGGTCGCCGTGGTGGCTACGGCAATACCGTGGTCCTCCAGCACGGCAATACCTACACCACGCTCTACGGCCACATGCAAGGCTTCGCCAAAGGCGTGAAGACTGGCGGCACGGTGAAACAGGGCCAGGTGATTGGCTATATCGGCACCACCGGTCTCTCCACCGGCCCGCACTTGCACTACGAATTCCAGGTCAATGGCGTGCACGTCGATCCGCTGGGCCAGAAAGTAGCGATGGCCGATCCGATCTCCAAAGGTGAACGCGCACGCTTCCTCGCGCAGAGCCAACCGCTGATGGCGCGCATGGATCAGGAAAAATCCACCCAGCTAGCTTCGGCCAAGCGCTAAGCCATGGCGCTCTATATAGGCGTGATGTCCGGGACCAGCCTTGATGGCCTGGATATCGCGCTGATCGAGCAAGCCCCGGCGATCAAGCTGATCGCCACCCATTACATCCCGATGCCCGACTCACTGCGCGCCGAGCTGCTTGGCTTGTGCGCCAGTGGGCCGGACGAGATTGCCCGCTCCGCCATCGCCCAGCAGAACTGGGTAAAACTGGCCGCGCAGGGCATTAATACCCTCCTGACCCAACAGCAGCTCAAGCCTGAAAGCATTCGTGCGATTGGCAGTCATGGCCAGACCATCCGCCACGAACCGGCACGCGGTTTCACAGTGCAGATTGGCAACCCGGCCCTTCTGACGGAGCTGACCGGCATCACCGTGGTCAGCGATTTCCGCAGCCGCGATGTCGCTGCCGGCGGACAAGGCGCACCGCTGGTTCCCGCCTTTCACGAAGCCCTGTTTGAAGAGCGGGCTGGTCATCGCGCAGTGCTGAACGTTGGCGGCTTCAGCAACCTCAGCCTTATCGAGCCCGGCAAGCCGGTCGCCGGTTTCGACTGTGGCCCGGGTAATGTGCTGCTGGACGCCTGGATTTACCAGCAACGCGGCGACCACTTTGACCGTGACGGCCAATGGGCTGCCAGCGGCAACGTAGAACCGGTGCTGTTGAATGCACTGCTCAGTGATCCGTTCTTTGTGACCAAAGGCCCGAAGAGTACCGGCCGGGAAGTGTTCAACCTGCCATGGCTGACACGGCATCTGGCACAACTGCCAGCCTTCGCCGCCGAAGATGTTCAGGCGACGCTGCTTGAGCTGACCGCGCTGACCATCATCGAATCACTGCAAAGCGCCCAAGCAGACACGCAGGAACTGCTGGTCTGCGGCGGCGGCGCCCACAACACTGCCTTGATGAATCGCCTGGCCAGCCTGCTGCCAAACGCCAGCGTCAGCAGCACCGCCACTTACGGCGTGGACCCCGACTGGGTCGAAGCCATGGCCTTCGCGTGGCTGGCTCATTGCTGCCTCGAAGGCATCGCAGCCAACCGTCCGAGCGTTACCGGTGCCCGTGGCTTGCGCGTACTGGGCGCCATCTACCCCGCATAAATCCTCCACACAGCAAAACGCCGCAAGGCCCTGAGGCCGTGCGGCGTTATGTGAAACCGGTGCGCTGATCAGATCGAGAACGAAGAACCGCAGCCACAGGTGGTGGTCGCATTCGGGTTCTTGATGACAAAACGCGAACCTTCCAGACCTTCCTGGTAGTCCACCTCGGCACCTGCCAGGTACTGGAAGCTCATCGGATCGACAACCAGACTCACACCTTCGCGCTCGACGATGGTGTCGTCATCGGCCACTTCTTCATCGAAGGTGAAGCCGTACTGAAAACCTGAACAACCGCCGCCCGTAACGAATACGCGCAGCTTCAAGCGATCATTCCCCTCTTCATCGACCAGGCTCTTCACCTTGTGCGCGGCACCGTGGGTGAATTGCAAAGCCGTGGGGGTGAAGGATTCGACGCTCATGCTGACTATCTCCCGGCGTTACGCCGTCATATTGCGTGATGACGCGCATTATCCGCTTCTCCTAGAAAAGCGGTCAACTATTGTTATGGTATATCAACCAATCCAGTCGCCAGCCCGGAATGCAAAAAGGCCCGTCAGACGGGCCTTTTGCTGTACGCGATAACGCTTACGGCAGCATGCCGGCGTGGGACAGGCCCAGACGTTCATCCAGCCCGAACAGAATGTTCATGTTCTGCACGGCCTGACCCGAAGCGCCTTTGACCAGGTTGTCGATCACCGACAGCACAACCACCAGATCGCCATCCTGTGGGCGATGCACCGCGATACGGCAGACGTTGGCACCCCGTACGCTACGAGTCTCCGGATGGCTGCCGGCCGGCATCACATCGACGAACGGTTCGTTGGCGTAACGCTTTTCAAACAATGCCTGCAGGTCCACCGAGCGATCAACAACGGTTGCGTAGAGCGTGGAGTGAATGCCACGAATCATCGGTGTCAGGTGCGGAACGAAGGTCAGGCCGACGTCCTTGCCTGCTGCGCGACGCAGCCCCTGGCGAATCTCCGGCAGGTGACGGTGACCTTTGACCGCATAGGCCTTCATGCTTTCCGACGTCTCGGAGTACAACGAGCCTACGGAAGCACCACGACCGGCACCGCTGACGCCGGACTTGCAGTCAGCGATCAGATGCGCGGCATCGGCCAGGCCGGCTTCGAGCAATGGCAGGAAGCCCAATTGCGTTGCAGTTGGGTAACAGCCCGGCACGGCAATCAGACGTGCTTTCTTGATCTGTTCGCGATTGACTTCCGGCAAGCCATAGACCGCCTCGTCCAGCAACTCCGGTGCACCGTGCGGCTGGCCGTACCACTTGGCCCATTCATCCGCGTCTTGCAGACGGAAGTCGGCCGACAGGTCGATGACCTTGGTCCCGGCCGCCAGCAGTTCGCCCGCCAAGGCATGGGCAACACCGTGCGGTGTGGCGAAGAACACCACATCGCAGGCACCCAGGGTCTTGATGTCCGGAACGCTGAACGCCAGGCCGTCGTAATGGCCTCGCAGGTTCGGGTACATGTCGGCCACGGCAAGGCCAGCCTCGGATCGGGAAGTGATGACAACCACCTCAGCTTGCGGATGTTGCGCCAACAGACGCAGCAGTTCGACACCGGTGTAACCCGTGCCGCCGACGATACCGACCTTGACCATAAACCTGCCCTCAACGAACCCACTGGAAAGCCGTCGATAATAGGGGCCGCGCGCCCCTGCGACAACCGTCAAGGTGACGTGCGGACGCTCAAGCCTCTACTATTCCCAGTACCGTGAATTGGGGAATAACTAAAAATGCTCTATCTGTGGCTAAAAGCTTTTCACATCATCAGCGTCGTTTGCTGGTTTGCCGGCCTGTTCTACCTGCCACGACTGTTCGTTTATCACGCACAAAGTGAAGACACGATCAGCAAGGAACGCTTCAGCATCATGGAGCGCAAGCTGTACCGGGGCATCATGGGCCCGGCGATGATCGCCACGCTGATCTTCGGTGGCTGGCTCATCTACCTCAATCCAGGCATCTTCAGCCAGGGTGGCTGGATACACGCCAAACTGACCCTGGTCGTGTTGCTGATCGGCTACCACCACATGTGCGGCGCCCAGGTAAAACGTTTTGCCCGTGGCGAGAACACCCGCAGCCATGTCTTTTATCGCTGGTTCAATGAAGTGCCGGTTCTGATATTGCTGGCTATCGTAATTCTGGTCGTCGTTCGGCCGTTCTAAATCCAAGAGACACAACTCACCGGGGTACTTCCAATGTCGCTGCCCGCTCTGCTCGAAGAACGTTTGCGCCTACCCGTGGTGGCGGCGCCGATGTTCCTGATTTCCAATCCGCAATTGGTACTCGCCTGCTGTCGCCAGGGCGTGGTCGGCAGCTTCCCGGCGCTGAACCAGCGCGAAAGCAGCGGCTTCAAGGCCTGGCTGGAGGAAATCGAAGCCGGGCTGGCGACACTGGAAAAACCCGCGCCTTATGCCGTGAACCTGATCGTCCATAACAGCAATCCTCGTTTACAGGCGGATCTTGAGATCTGCGTCGAACACAAAGTGCCGATCGTGATCACCAGCCTCGGTGCCGTGAAAGAACTGGTCGACGCGGTGCACAGTTACGGCGGCCTGGTGTTCCATGATGTGACGACTCGTCGTCATGCCGAGAAAGCGGCCGAAGCCGGCGTGGATGGCTTGATCGCCGTGGCTGCCGGCGCCGGTGGACACGCCGGGACCTGGAGTCCGTTCTCGCTGATTGCCGAAATCCGTCAGTTCTTCGACAAGACCCTGTTGCTGGCCGGCTGCTTGAACCACGGCCACGAAATTCTTGCCGCTCAATTGCTCGGCGCGGATTTGGCCTACTTTGGTACACGATTTATCGGCACGACCGAAAGTCACGCGCCTGACGCCTACAAAGAAATGCTGCTGACATCCAAAGCGGCAGACATCATCCATACTCCAGTCGTGTCAGGTGTCCCCGCGAGCTTCATGCGCCAGAGCCTGGAGGCCGCCGGTTTCGACATGGCCGCCTTGCAAGGCAAGGGCGAGATCAACTTCGGCTCCAAGCTCAAACCCGTGAGCGATGAGGCCAAAGCCTGGAAAACCGTTTGGTCTGCCGGCCAGGGCGTGGGAGAAATCGAGGACTTGCCGAGTGTCGAGCAGTTGATTGCACGTCTCGACGCGGAGTACCGCAAGGCCCTGGAGCAGGCTGCCCAGTTGACCAAGCGCTGGCCGAGCTGACAGCAAACCTTGGCCAGTCTTGCTCGGCTGGCCTTACACTCGCTTGGGCACAACATTCTTCTTTCAACCTCTCGCGACAAGGATGCTTCGCACATGGGCGAAAATCATTTCAAAATCGTATTCGAGGGCGCCTTGCTACCCGGTGTCGACATCACCACGGCAAAGCTCAATCTCGCCGATTTGTTCAAAAGCGATGTCACGGCCATTGAGCGCTTGTTCACCGGGCGTCCGGTAGCACTCAAACGCAACCTGTCGCAAGTCGATGCCCAGACCTATCTCCAGGCGCTGAGCAAAACCGGTATCGACGCCCGCATCGAAGCCGAAACGCCGATCGAACTGAACCTCGCCGACGTTCATGACCATGCTCCGGCCAGCAGCCAGGCGTCTTTTGCAGATCCGCAGTCCCCTTACGCGCCGCCTCGCGCGCCCGTCGGCGAAGCCGTGGCGGAATTCGCCACGCTCAAGCCCTTCAGTTTCGATGGCCGTATCGGCCGCTTGCGTTACCTCGCCTGGACGCTGGTGCTGTCAATTGTGCTCCTGGCCGTTTGCGGGGTGTTTGCATTGGCCGCTCTGACCGTCATCGGCGCGGATTCGTCCGCCGGCCTGATATTGGGCAGCTTGCTGGCCTTGATCCTGTTCGTCGGATTTGTCTTCGTCAGCATCCAGATCACTGTTCAACGCTTGCACGATATCGGCTGGTCCGGCTGGCTGTGGCTGCTGAACCTGGTGCCGTTCGTTGGCAGTTTCTTTCCGTTCGTGATCATGGTCGTACCGGGCAACGACACCGCCAACCGCTACGGCCCGCCGCCTCCGCCGAACAGTACCGCAGTCAAGGTATTGTCTTCGCTGTGGCTGATCGTTATCGCGCTGGTTCTGTTCGGCTCGCTGGCCGGTGGTCTCACGGCGATACGGGAAGAATACAAAAGCGCCGCCCAGAGCAGCTACGAAAGCAGTTCGGTCACCACCGATGAAGTCGACGTCGAGGTCGAACCGGTGCCAAATTCCACCGACGATACAGCCGAAGAGGCCCGGCCCCCTGTAGACTCTGCGAAAGAATGAACAGCGCTCCTGGCCCGTGACACCTGCGTCGCGGCGCGGAGCTGTTGCGATGGAGAACTGCATGACCCGTTACGCTCTGATCACTGGCGCCTCCAGCGGCATCGGCCTGGCAATGGCCGAAGCGCTGGCCCGCCGCGGCCGCAGCCTGATTCTGGTGGCCCGACAACGTGATCAGCTGGAAAGTATTGCGATTGAACTGACCCAAAGGTTCGGCGTGGAAGTGTTGTTCCGTGCCTGTGACCTGGGTGAACCGCTGCGCCTGTCCGGATTCCTGCTGGAGCTGGAAGAAGGCGACCGGCAGATCGATCTGCTGGTCAATTGCGCCGGTATCGGTACATGCGGCCCGTTTCTGGCCCAGGACTGGATGACCGAGCAAGACCTGATCGAAGTGAACATCCTCGCCCTCACCCGCCTGTGCCATGCCATCGGCAACAGCATGGCCCTGCAAGGCGGCGGGCAGATTCTGAATGTGGCCTCGGTGGCGGCGTTTCAGCCCGGGCCGTGGATGAGCACCTATTACGCCAGCAAGGCGTATGTGCTGCACTTTTCCGAAGGATTGCGCGTCGAGCTGAAAAAATGTGCGATCAAGGTTTCGGTGCTCTGCCCCGGGCCGACCCGCACGGCGTTTTTCCGTACAGCACAACTCGACAGCGACAAACTGGCCAACAGCAAACTGCTGATGAGCCCCGAGGAAGTGGCGCTCTACACCGTGCGCGCACTGGAAAAGAATAAAGCGATCATTATTCCCGGGCGGCGCAACCGCTGGTTCACCTTCCTGCCGCGGCTCGGCTCGCGCTGGCTGACTCGCACAATCGCCGGCATGATCAACAAGGCTTACTGCCCGCGCTGATCCAATTCAAGGTAAAAAGCTGGGCGCTGGCATACGCCATGAGTACACTCAGGCCAGCCCAAATAACGGAGAAAACAGCTGTGGATACTCTGTTCACCAAGATCATCAACCGGGAAATCCCGGCGAAGATCATTTACGAGGACGACCAGGTACTGGCCTTCCACGACATTGCCCCACAGGCACCGGTACATTTCCTGGTGGTCCCGAAGAAACCGGTTCGCACCTTGAACGACCTGACCGAGGACGACAAGGCATTGGCCGGGCACATCCTGTTCACCGCCCAGCGCCTGGCACTGGAACTGGGCTGCGAAAAAGGTTTCCGCGTCGTCATGAACTGCAATGAAGAAGGCGGACAAACCGTCTACCACATTCATATGCACGTGCTGGGTCAGCGCCAGATGCACTGGCCACCGGGCTGATTACTGCCTCCCCCTGTGGGAGCGGCGTACTGCCGCTTCCACAAAAAGCATCACAACACTGTCACAGCCTCTGCATCACAATGACCCAGCGCAAACCTTCCCCGGCCGTTTGGGTTAAACTGGCCGCCGAAATCCCCCCGGAGGTCAGCATGACTACCCAACGTCACTACTCGCCAATTGACCGCCTTCTGCTGCAAGCCGATGCCGCGATGCGCACCCTGCTGCCCTTCAGCGGCCAGCCGTACCGTCCGTCGCCAGCCATCGTGCAGCCGGATGCGAAAATGAGCGACGAAGACACACGCCACGTTGCCGGTCTGATGCGCATCAACCATACCGGCGAAGTCTGCGCCCAGGCGCTGTACCAGGGACAGGCGCTGACCGCCAAGCTGCCGCAAGTGCGCGCTGCGATGGAGCATGCCGCCGAAGAAGAAATCGATCACCTGGTCTGGTGCGAACAACGCATTCACCAACTGGGCAGCCACACCAGCATCCTCAATCCGCTGTTCTATGGCATGTCGTTCGGGATTGGCGCAGTGGCCGGCCTGATCAGCGACAAAGTCAGCCTGGGGTTCGTTGCGGCGACGGAAGACCAGGTGTGCAAGCACCTGAACGAACATCTGGAGCAATTGCCGGCCGAGGATGAAAAGTCCCGGGCGATTCTTGAGCAGATGCGCATCGATGAAGAACAGCATGCCGAAAGTGCGCTGGATGCTGGCGGGTTCCGCTTTCCGGCACCAGTGAAGTTCGGGATGAGTCTGATGGCCAAGGTGATGACCAAGAGTACCTATCGAATCTAATTTCTCTGCTGCCTGATTGGGCCTCTTCGCGGGCAAGTCGGATCGCCGCACCGCCACTCCTACAAGGGTTCGGTGATAACAATAAAAAAGGCGACTGCCGTGAGGGAGTCGCCTTTTTTGTGTTCGAGAATCTTACGCCATATTGCGCGCGTAGAAGATTTCGAGCATTTCGTGTTTCACCCGCTCGGTCACCTGGGCACGTTGCTCAGAGGACAGGTTGCTGGTGGCGTCGCCGAACAGGTAGTTATCCAGTTCGAAGTTCTTCAGCAGCATCTTGGTGTGGAACAGGTTTTCCTGGTACACGTTCACGTCGGTCATCTGGTACGCGTCGTAAGTGTCGTCGGAGAGGTAGTTCTGGATCGAATTGATCTCGTGGTCGATGAAGTGCTTTTTGCCCTCAACGTCACGGGTGAAGCCGCGCACACGGTAGTCCACGGTCACGATGTCCGAATCGAACTGGTGAATCAGGAAGTTGAGCGCTTTAAGCGGTGAAATGACGCCGCAAGTCGACACGTCGATATCCACACGGAAGGTTGCAATACCGCTGACCGGATGGATTTCCGGGTAGGTGTGCACCGTGATGTGGCTCTTGTCGAGGTGGGCCAGAATAATTTCGGGCAGCGGGCCCGGGGACTCTTCGATCTGACTATCGGTCGGGGTTACCGGCTCTTCCGAGATCAGGATCGTGACGCTGGCGCCCTGCGGCTCATAGTCCTGACTGGCAATGTTCAGGATGTTGGCACCAATGATATCGACAACTTCCGTGAGGATCTGCGTCAGGCGTTTCGCGTTGTACTCTTTATTGATGTACTCGACGTAAGCCTGCTGGTCTTGCGGGGTTTCCGCGTAGCAGATGTCATAGATGTTGAAGCTCAAGGTCTTTGTCAGGTTATTGAACCCGTGGAGCTTGAGTTTGCTTTTCACCGTTAAAAACTCTCTATGTGTTTGCGGCCCGGCCGCGTGATCAAGCATGCCCGTCAAATGCGAACAACGCACCTGCGTAGGACGGTTAACACCTCTTCGCGATGGCGATTTTGGTTGTCTGTTCGGGTGCGAGGCCTGTCGGCTGACGGGCCACTACCCTGAAAAAAGTGGCGCATTATGCAGACGTCAGCTTGTGTTCGCCAGAGTCTGCACAGACTTTATGATAGTTGAATGTCGATTCAACCGAGCTCGATGATTTCGTAGTCGTGGGTGATTGCCACGCCGGCCGCACCGAGCATGATCGAAGCCGAGCAATACTTCTCGGCAGACAGCTCGATGGCGCGTTTGACCTGGGCTTCTTTCAGCCCGCGGCCCTTGACCACGAAGTGCATGTGGATCTTGGTGAACACCTTTGGATCTTCGGTCGCACGCTCGGCTTCGAGGAAGGCTTCACAGCTTTCGACCGCCTGGCGGGACTTCTTGAGGATGCTGACCACATCGAAATTGCTGCAACCGCCGACACCCAGCAGCAGCATTTCCATCGGCCGGACACCCAGGTTACGTCCGCCGGCATCGGGCGGACCGTCCATGACCACGACATGACCGCTACCGGATTCGCCGAGGAACATGGCTTCGCCAGCCCATTGGATGCGTGCCTTCATCGCCAAGACTCCACTGTATAAAAAAGGGTCGCCAGCTTAGCACAGGCCCCGTGATTGACGGCGCCCGGCGTCCTGGGACATATCCCACCGCCTTGTAGGTAAATGCTCGAATATTTCAGGAAGTGTCTGTTAAGCTGACGCCAAATCAATGGCGCATGGCCAGCTTTACCTCAGCGTTCACTATTCATAAAAAAACCAAACACACCGTGCAGTCTTTTCGGGATACAACCATGGTTGCGATTGCCCCCAACCCCAAGATCAAGAACCTCGACAAGCTGTTGATGCATTGCCAGCGCCGCCGTTATCAGGCCAAGAGCAACATCATTTGTGCCGGCGACCGCTCGGAAACGCTGTTCTTCATCATCAAAGGCTCAGTCACCATCCTGATCGAAGATGACGACGGCCGGGAAATGATCATTTCCTACCTGAACACCGGGGACTTTTTCGGCGAGTTGGGCCTGTTTGAGCAAGCTGGCCTGGAGCAGGAGCGCAGCGCCTGGGTGCGGGCCAAGGTTGAATGCGAAGTCGCGGAAATCAGCTACGCGAAATTCCGCGAGTTGTCCCAGCAGGACCCGGACATTCTTTACGTGCTCAGCGGACAAATCGCACAGCGCCTGCGCAACACCACGCGCAAGGTCGGTGACCTGGCGTTTTTTGACGTGACCGGCCGAGTTGCCCGCTGCCTGCTGGAACTGTGTAAACAGCCAGACGCCATGACTCACCCCGATGGCATGCAAATCAAGGTGACCCGTCAGGAAATCGGGCGGATTGTCGGTTGTTCCCGGGAGATGGTCGGTCGCGTGCTCAAGGATCTGGAAGAACGCAACCTGGTGGGCGTCAAAGGCAAGACCATGGTGGTCTTTGGTACGCGTTAAGCGCTGAACATCTGTGCCAGCATCAACCGGTAGAGTTCGTCCAGACGTGCCAGTGCATTGGGTGCCGTGAACTTCTCATGCAGCGCGATGTGGTTTTCGGAGCGTACGCGTTGCTCCAGCCCGCAGGCCTCGTTGAAACGATTGACCGCGGCTACCATTGACTCTCGCTCGTTATCGATCAGCATCGCTCCGTGCACCAGTCCTACCGGGCGCTGCCCACCCTGGCTCTGACGCCAGCGCTGGGCGGTGCCGACCATCTTGCGTCCATCGAGGTTGACGTTGAAGCGACCGTCACAGAAGGCGCCTTCGATTTCACCCAGGGATGAAGTGCCTCCCAACTCATCCAGCAACTGACAGATTGGATCGCACAAACGGTGGTAACCGGTTTCGATGCGATTCAGATCCCCTTCGCTGCGTGGTGGCGCGTAAACCAGGGCGATGTTGATCGTTGTGGCTGATTGTGGAACCGGTTCGCCGCCGGTTTCACGCAACAGCACTGGCCAATCTGCCGCTGCCGATACCTCACATGCAGCTTCGAAACCAGGCAAGCGATTCAAACGGCGCGGCATCACCAATGCCTGATCACTTGGTTGCCAGAACAGCAGGCCGAACTCGGCATCGCCGGCGCAGACCGAGGCCAACAGATCCTGTTCGGCTTGCAGGCCGGCTTCGATGGTCAGGGAGATTGGCAGCGACATGGAGAACTCCGACAGACATGAGGTCTTTGGGGAATTTGCGGACCTCTTCGCGAGCAAGTCGAATCGTCGCACCGCCGCTCCCACATTTGATCGCGGTCTAATGTGGGAGCGGCGGTGCGACGATTCGACTTGCTCGCGAAGGAGTCGACTCGGTCTGCGCGTGATCAGTCGAGTGTAGAACCGCTGACAGGCACACCGCGCTCAGGGAAGAACAGACGCTGCAACTCGCTGCCCGGGCTTTCGGCACGCATGAACGCCTCGCCGACCAGGAACGCGTAGACGTCGCTGATTTCCATCAGTTCGACATCGGCGCGGTTGAGAATTCCGCTCTCGGTGATGACCAAACGATCGCGCGGAATACGCGGCAACAGGTCGAGGGTGGTTTCCAGGCTGACATCGAAGGTGTGCAGATTGCGGTTGTTCACGCCAACCAGCGGAGTGTCGAGGGTTTTCAAGGCCCGCTCCAGCTCGTCGCCATCGTGGACTTCCACCAACACATCGAGGTTAACGCTTTTGGCCACGGCTGCCAGTTCGGCCATTTTCACGTCATCCAGCGCGGAAACGATCAACAGCACGCAGTCGGCACCCAAGGCACGGGCTTCGACGATCTGGTACGGATCGATCATGAAGTCCTTGCGGATCACCGGCAGCTGGCACGCCGCGCGAGCCTGCTGCAGATACGCATCCGCGCCCTGAAAGTAGTCGATGTCGGTGAGTACCGACAGGCAGGTCGCGCCGCCCTTCTCGTAGCTTCTGGCGATGTCGGCGGGAACGAAGTTCTCGCGGATCACGCCTTTGCTCGGCGAGGCTTTCTTGATTTCGGCAATGACTGCCGGCTGCTTCAGCTTGGCCTGAGCCAGCAAGGCCTTGGCAAAACCACGGGGTGCATCGGCCACCTTGGCCAGGCTTTCCAGCTCGGCGAGGCTGACGCGAGCGCTGCGCTCGGCCACCTCCTCGACTTTGCGCGCCAGAATCTTTTCCAGAACCGTCGGTACACTCATCCCTCATTCTCCACTCTGAATACCGCGGTAAACGCACCCAGCTCCTCAAGCTTTTCTCGAGCGAGGCCGGTGTGCAGCGCATCGTGCGCAAGTGCAACTCCCTCTTTCAAACTGCTGGCATGATCGGCGGCGTACAGCGCGGCACCGGCATTGAGCATGATCATCTCGGCCGCTTTCTGACCGTTTTCGGTCTTGCGCTTGCCCAGGGCATCGCGAATCAGTTCAAGAGAAGCCGCCGGGCTTTCCACCGCCAGGCCATGCAGGCTCTGGCTCTTCATGCCCAGGTCTTCCGGCTCGACCCAATACTCGGTGATCTGGTCGTTTTTCAGCTCTGCCACGAAGGTCGGTGCTGCCAGGCTGAACTCATCCAGGCCATCCTTCGAATGCACCACCAGCACATGCTTGCTGCCCAGACGCTGCAACACTTCCGCCAGCGGCCGGCACAAGGCCTGGGTGAACACGCCCACCACCTGATGTTTCACACCGGCCGGATTCGTAAGCGGGCCAAGCATGTTGAACAAGGTCCGCAGACCCAGTTCGCGGCGCGGGCTTGCAGCGTATTTCATCGCAGAGTGATGGGTCTGGGCAAACATGAAACCAATACCAACGTTGTCAATGCAGCGCGCCACTTGCACCGGTGTCAGGTTCAGGTAGATACCGGCCGCCTCCAGCAGGTCGGCACTGCCGCTCTTGCCCGAGACTGCACGGTTGCCATGCTTGGCCACGGTGCAGCCAGCAGCGGCAACCACGAACGCAGCAGCGGTCGACACGTTGAAGATATTGGCACCGTCACCGCCGGTGCCCACCACATCGACCACACCGTCGAGGGTCTTGAGTTCGACCTTGTCCGCCAGTTCGCGCATCACCGACACCGCGCCGACGATCTCGTCGATGCTTTCGCTTTTCATGCGCATGGCCATCATGAACGCGCCAATCTGCGCATCCGAGCATTGCCCGGTCATGATTTCGCGCATGACATCGCGCATTTCATCGGTGCTGAGGTCGAGGTGATCGACGATACGGCTCAGGGCTGTCTTGATGTTCATGAAAAGTCCTTAGCGCGTGCCGCCGGTTTGTTTGAGGAAGTTGGCGAACAGTTCGTGACCCTGTTCGGTGAGGATCGACTCAGGGTGGAACTGCACGCCTTCGATGTTAAGAGTCTTGTGACGCAGGCCCATGATCTCGTCGACCGAGCCGTCTTCGAGCTGGGTCCAGGCCGTCAGCTCCAGGCAATCGGGCAGGGTTTCGCGCTTGACGATCAATGAATGATAGCGGGTCACCGTCAGCGGACGATTCAGGCCTTCGAATACACCCTTGTCCTCGTGAAATACCGGGCTAGTCTTACCGTGCATCACTTGGCGGGCGCGCACCACATCACCGCCAAAGGCCTGGCCGATGGACTGGTGGCCGAGGCAGACGCCAAGAATCGGCAGTTTGCCGGCGAAATGCTTGATCGCTTCAATCGAGATGCCGGCTTCGGTCGGCGTGCAAGGACCGGGGGACACAACGATGCGCTCAGGGTTGAGGGCTTCGATTTCAGCGATGGTCAGTTCGTCGTTGCGCACGACCTTGACCTGGGAGCCGAGCTCGCCCAGGTACTGCACAACGTTGTAGGTAAAGGAGTCGTAATTATCGATCATCAGCAACATGGCGTTTAGAACCTCTTGAACTCACTGACTTTGAGGATGGCCTTCGAATGATTGACCCGCAGAGCGCTGCGCTTTGTCAGATGCTGGAGCAGCGCCAGCAAAGCGGCATTTCAAACAGGTAAAGAAGGCGAAGCGATACAGGTCCGGCGAGGCCGGCAAAAGAATTCAGGCGCGCCAACGCCAGCGGGCGTGTGCCTTGATGACTTGATCCAGGAGTTTACTGATGATCAACACGGGGAAGGTCTCGTTCGTACGTCCCGGCACAGTAACTTAGCTGGGCAGAGCGCGCAATATCGCCGGGGGTGCTGCCCGCGAAACTATCAAAGGCTTCGCGACAGATGGCAAAAGGCCGAAAGTTTTTGGTACTGTCGTTTCGTTCACTACAACAATAAATAAACGGACTTGCTCATGATCAAACAGTCGTTGTTTGTACCGCTCGCAGGATGCTTGCTCGCGATCGCGTGCGCCCAGGCGAACGCCGCACCTAATCCTTATACAAATTTCGTTGTCTTCGGGGACAGTCTCAACGATGCAGGGACCTTTGCCGACACGGGCGGGCCTGCCGGGGCGACACAGCGCTTCACCAACCGGACGGGGCCGGTGTACCTGGATGGCAGCGGCGAGGTCCGCTCGCTCAACTCCACACAGATTCTGGGTGGGAAACTGGGGTTTTCAGCAGATCAGACGGCATCCTCTGCTTCAGCAGTTCGCGCCAACGAAGGCCTGCCTGATGGTAACAACTGGGCTGTAGGCGGCTACCGTACCGACCAGATTCTTGATTCGATCACCAGCACCTCCGCCACCGGCGAACGCACCCGGGCCGGCTATCTACCATCCAATAACTTCCGTGCCGACCCGAACGCACTGTATTACCTGTCGGGTGGCGGTAACGACTTCCTGCAAGGTCGCGTCACCAGCCTGCCCCAGGCCAGTGCCGCCGCCGACCGCCTGGCCGACAGCGTGCAGACGCTGCAAACCGCCGGCGCCAAATACGTCATGGTCTGGTTGCTGCCCGATATCGGCTTTACCCCGGCGTTCAACGGCACCCCGCTGCAAGCGTTCACGTCCCAACTCAGCGCCCAGTTCAACACTGAACTGGTAAGCCGACTGCAAAACATCAATGCCGAAGTCATCCCGCTGAACATTCCGGTACTGCTCAAAGAGACGTTCGCCAATCCGGCACAGTTTGGCCTGGCCACCGACCAGAACCTCATCGCCACCTGCTTCAGCGGCAGCGGCTGCACCGAGAACGCCCGCTACGGCATCAACAGCGCGACGCCGGACCCGACCAAGCTGATCTACAACGACTCAGTGCACCCCACCGAAGCCGGGCAGCGCCTGATTGCCGATTACGCCTATTCCCTGCTGGCAGCGCCGTGGGAGCTGACCCTGTTGCCGGAAATGGCCCAGGGCACCGTGCGTGCGCATCAGGATGAGTTGCGCAATCAGTGGCTGGCCGATTGGGAAAACTGGCAAGGCGTCGGCCAATGGCGAGCCATTGTTTCCGGCGGCGGACAGCATCAGGACTTTGACGGTCAGGACAGCGTGGCAAGCGCCGATGGCAACGGAGCCAACCTGAACATCGGTGGCAGCTATCGTCTCGACGATGCCTGGCGTGTTGGTCTGGTGGCGGGTTTCTATAACCAGAAACTCGAAGCCGGCAACAACGACTCCGACTACAAGCTCAACACTTACCTGGGCACGGCATTCGCCCAGTACCAGCAAAACCGTGTGTGGGCTGATGCTGCGTTGACTGCCGGGCATCTGGATTACGATAGCCTCAAGCGTAAATTCCAGCTGGGTGTCAACGAACGCGGCGAAAAAGGCGATACCAGCGGCTACGTCGAAGCCTTCAGCGCACGCGTGGGTTACGACATCGCGCAACAAGCCAGCAGCCCCTGGCATCTGTCGCCGTTTGTCAGTGCCGATTTCGCCAAGGTGCAAGTCGACGGTTACTCGGAGGACGGCAACGATTCCACGGCGCTGACCTTCGCCGATCAGGAGCGTATTTCCCGGCGCCTGGGCGCTGGCCTGCAGGGCAAATACCAGATCACCCCGCAAACCCAGGTTTTCGGCGAAGCGGCAATCGAGCGCGAGTACAACGACGATACCCAGGACGTCGACATCAACCTCAACAGCCTGCCGAACAATCAGTTCACGCTGGAAGGCTACACCCCACAAAGTCACTTGCAACGTGTGAACCTGGGGGTGAGCCACAACCTCACCCGGGACCTGGCACTGCGCGCCAGCTACAACATCCGCAAGGACGACGACTTCACCCAACAGGGCATCAGCGTAGGTGTTGCGCTGGACTTCTGATGTGCAGCCAATAAAAAACGCGGCGCCCTCACAGGCGCCGCGTTTTTTTGGCGATGAGATCATTGTGGGAGCGAGCTTGCTCGCGATAGCGGTGGGTCAGACAACATCAATGTGGCAGTGATGGCCCCATCGCGAGCGAGCTCGCTCCCACAGGATTTTTCGCAAACTCAGGCGTTCGGTGTTTGTTCCGCCAAGGCAACGGCGCGGAACATCGCGCGGCGCTTGTTCAGGGTTTCTTCCCATTCCAGCGCCGGCACCGAGTCGGCGACGATGCCGCCACCAGCCTGCACATGCAGTTCGCCGTTCTTGATCACCGCCGTGCGGATCGCAATGGCAGTGTCCATGTTGCCGTTCCACGCGAAGTAACCGACCGCACCGCCGTAGACGCCACGCTTGACCGGTTCCAGTTCGTCGATGATTTCCATCGCGCGAATCTTCGGTGCACCGGACAAGGTGCCCGCTGGCAGGATCGCCCGCAGTGCGTCCATGGCCGTCAACCCGGCTTTCAGTTGCCCGGTGACGTTGGACACGATGTGCATCACGTTGGAGTAACGCTCGATGACCATCTTCTCGGTGAGCTTCACCGAGCCGATTTCCGATACGCGACCGGTGTCGTTGCGGCCGAGGTCGATCAGCATCAAGTGTTCGGCGATTTCCTTGTCGTCCGACAGCAGGTCTTTTTCCAGCGCCAGGTCAGCCTCTTCGTTGGCGCCCCGCGGACGGGTACCGGCAATCGGGCGTACGGTGATGAGGTTGTCTTCGACCCGCACCAGCACTTCCGGCGAACTGCCGACGACGTGGAAGTCGCCGAAGTTGAAGAAGTACATGTAGGGCGTCGGGTTGAAGCAGCGTAGCGCGCGATACAGATCGATCGGCGCCGCCTTGAAGTCGATCGACATGCGCTGGGACGGCACGACCTGCATGCAGTCACCGGCCAGGATGTATTCCTTGATGGTGTCGACGGCTTTTTCGTAATCGTCCTGGGTGAAGCTGGAGCGGAACACCGGGTCAGCCGATTGTTGCTTGCTGAAGTCCAGGCCACGGCGTGGGGTGATCGGCTGACGGAGTTTTTCCAGCAGCTCTTCCAGGCGCGCGCGACCTTGTTCGAAGGCGTCTTCCTGCGCCGGGTCTGCCAGGACGATGGCGTGCATCTTGCCGGCCAGGTTGTCGAACACCACCACCGCGTCGGACACCATCAGCAGAATGTCCGGTACGCCCAGCGGGTCCGGGTTCGGGCATTTACCCAGGCGCTTCTCGACATAACGTACGCAGTCATAACCGAAGTAACCCACCAGGCCTCCGTTGAAACGCGGCAGGCCGGCAATGGTCGGCACGTTGTAGCGAGCCTTGAAGGCTTCGACGAAGGCCAGCGGGTCTTCCACGTCGTGGCTTTCGGTCTCGACGCCATCGACGGTCACGCTGACGTGATGATCGTGAACCCGCAGCACGGTACGGCACGGCAGGCCGATGATCGAGTAACGGCCCCACTTCTCGCCGCCCTGTACGGACTCCAGCAAGTAGGAATTGGGCTCGTCGGCCAGCTTCAGGTAGATCGACAGCGGCGTGTCGAAGTCGGCCAGGGTTTCGCAGGCAAGCGGGATGCGGTTGTAGCCGGCAGCGGCCAAACGCAGGAATTCTTCGCGGATCATGAGGTGCCTCGTGGCTTGAGGGTCGAACAGTCAGGTATGCAAACGCGCCGGATAACCGGCCAGAATCAAGTCAGGCGCGCCAACGCCAGCGGGCCAGGGCCTTGATGACTTTCATCCAGAGTTTGCGAGTGACCACCACGATGGCGTTTCCAGAAGGGGGTTTGACAGCGTCGGCCAACGTTATCTCAGCAGCCGGATCCAGGCAACCGGGAATTAGTTTGCGCAGGTCGTCGATCACCATTGCCGGCGATTCTTCGGCAATTGGGCGACCGTGGTTATAGCCGTAGCTCAGGGCCACGCACTTGACCCCCGCCGCTTTCGCCGCCAGCACATCGCTGCGCGAATCGCCGACAAACAACGACTGCGAAGCCGGAATGTTGGCCATTTTCATCACGAAAAACAGCGCGGCCGGATCGGGTTTTTTCTGTGGCAGGGTGTCGCCGCCGATAATCCAGCGGAAGTAACGACCGATTTTCATCTGATCCAGCAGCGGCGCGACGAAACGCTCCGGCTTGTTGGTGATCAGCGCCATCTCGACGCCCTGCTTTTGCAGCCATTTGAGGAAGTCGCGCACCCCGGGATACACCACCGTCAACTCATGGCTCTCGCCATAAGCCTGCATGAAATACTCCAGCGCCCGTTCGGCCTCGTGGTTATCGACCGCAGAATGATCGATAGCGCCAGCCAGCGCACGGCGCACCAATACCGGCGCGCCGTTGCCGACCCATTCGCGAACCGCTTCCAGACCGGCGGGCTTACGACCGAGTTTGAGCAGCATCTTGTCCACAGCCACTGCCAGGTCCGGGACTGAGTCGATCAAGGTACCGTCCAGATCGAACATCACCAGCCGCGGCAGTTGCCCCGGGAACAACTGCTCAAAACCACTCATGGGCGAGCCAGCGCCAGTTCGGAACGCATCTTGTCGATGACTTCCTGATAGTTCGGCGCATTGAAGATGGCCGAGCCGGCGACGAAGGTGTCAGCGCCTGCCGCTGCGATTTCGCGAATGTTGTTCACGTTCACGCCACCGTCGATTTCCAGGCGAATGTCACGGCCCGACGCATCGATCAGCGCCCGCACTTCACGCAGCTTGTCGAGGGTGCCGGGGATGAACTTCTGCCCGCCGAAGCCCGGGTTGACGCTCATCAACAGGATCATGTCGACCTTGTCCATGACGTGCTTGAGCACATCCAGCGGGGTCGCCGGGTTGAACACCAGGCCCGACTTGCAGCCGCCTTCGCGGATCAATTGCAGGGAGCGGTCGATGTGCTGCGTGGCTTCCGGGTGGAAGGTGATGTAGGTAGCGCCGGCTTCGATGAAGTCGCCGACGATGCGGTCCACCGGGCTGACCATCAGGTGCGCGTCGATCGGCGCGGTCACGCCGTACTTGCGCAGCGCCGCGCAGACCATCGGGCCGATGGTCAGGTTGGGCACGTAGTGATTGTCCATGACATCGAAGTGCACGAAGTCGGCGCCGGCGGCCAGGACGTTGTCCACTTCTTCACCCAGGCGGGCGAAGTCGGCGGAGAGAATCGACGGAGCAATTACGAAGGGCTGCATGACGCACCTTTTCTGAGCAGAATCACGATGGCGCGCATTGTATACCTCATGCTTTGACGCGCGCACCGTGAGCGCGATGATTGGACCTTGCCATCATCCCTGATCAGAGAAGGCCCTAGTACGCCGCGCGATAGATCTTTTCGATATCGACGGCACTCAACTTACGCGGATTGTTGCGCATCAAGCGCTCGATCCCCGCCGCTTCCACGGCCATGGAAGGGATGGCGTCCTCGGGCACACCGAAACTGCGCAGGCCTTGGGGAATTTCCACAGCGGCACACAGTTCGGTCATGGCTTGCACGGCTTTGTCGGCCGCTTCGTTGATACTCAAGTGAGCGGTCTTCACGCCCATGGCCTCGGCGATATCCTGCATGCGTTCGATGCAGGCCATCTTGTTCCAGGTCATGACATGGGGCAGTAGCAAGGCATTACTGACCCCATGGGCAATGTTGAAACGCCCGCCCAGCGGATACGCCAGCGCATGCACCGCGCCAACCCCGGCATTGCCGAACGCCATGCCGGCCATCAGGCTGGCAGTGGCCATGTCTTCCCTCGCTTGCAGATTCGACGGGTTGGCGTAGGCCTTGGGCAAAGCCTTGGCGATCAACTTGATGGCACCGATGGCCAGGGCATCGGTAATCGGCGAGGCGTTGACCGACAGATAGGACTCGATGGCGTGCACCAGCGCATCGACACCGCTGGCCGCCGTGACGCTGCGCGGACAGGTCAGGGTCATTTGCGGGCTGACCAGCGCCACATCCGGCAACAGGTAGTCGCTGACAATGCCCTTCTTCAGTTGCGCAAGCTTGTCGGAAAGGATGGCGACGTTGGTCACTTCCGAGCCGGTGCCGGCGGTGGTCGGGATGGCGATCAGCGGTGGGCCTTTGCGCGGGACCTGATCGATACCGAACAAATCCTCCAGCGCACCGTGGTACCCGGCGTAGGCCGCCACGCTCTTGGCAATGTCGATGGCACTGCCGCCGCCGAGGCCGATCAAGCCGTCATGCCCGCCGTCGCGATAGACCTGCATGCAATCTTCGACGATGGCGATTTCCGGGTCTGGCAGCACCCGGTCGAAAATCTCGTAGCTACGATCGCCCAGCTGCGCCAGTGCCAGTTCTACCGTGCCGGACTTGACCAGGGCGGCATCGGTGACGATCAGCGGGTTGTCGATGTCCAGGCGTGTAAGCTCGGCAGACAGCTGCTCGATGGCACCTGCGCCGGTGATCAGTTTGTGAGCGATTTTGAAAGAGGAAAGACTCATGTGCGCAGCCTCTTATAGGTAGGGGAGCTGGGCACAATAGTAGCTGGGGATTGGGGTTTGTCTGCCATTCAGGCGCTGAATGACCAAGGTTTCCGGGAACACTAAAAACCATTGTGGGAGCGGGCTTGCTCGCGAAGGCGGTGTGTCATTCAACTAATACACCAGCTGACACTCCGCTTCGCGAGCAAGCCCGCTCCCACATTTTTACCGGGTTCGGCTTCAGACCTGCGCAGTACGCAGTTTCTCGCTACGCCCACGCAGCCATTCCAGGGTCAGCAGCAGGATCACCGAGAAGGCAATCAGCAGCGTCGCGGCGGCGGCGATGGTCGGGCTGAGGTTTTCGCGGATGCCGCTGAACATCTGCCGTGGCAACGTCGCTTGTTCAGGGCCGGCGAGGAACAACGTCACCACCACCTCATCGAACGAAGTCGCAAAGGCAAACAGCGCCCCGGAGATCACGCCCGGCGCAATCAGTGGCAAGGTCACCCGGCGGAACGTAGTCAGCGGCGAAGCGCCCAGGCTCGCAGCGGCCCGCACCAGGTTGTGATTGAACCCCTGCAAGGTCGCCGACACGGTAATGATCACGAACGGCACACCCAATACCGCATGCACCACGATCAGCGAGAAGAAGCTGTTACCCAATCCCAGCGGAGCAAAGAACAGATAACTGGCCACACCGATGATCACCACCGGCACCACCATCGGTGAAATCACCAGCGCCATCACCAGCGCCTTGCCGGGGAAGTCGCCACGGGTCAGGCCGATGGCCGCCAGCGTACCGAAGACCATGGCCAGTACCGTGGCCGCCGGGGCGACGATGATGCTGTTCTTCAGGGCGCGCATCCATTCCGCCGAGGCGAAGAAATCGTGATACCACTGCAACGAGAAGCCTTGCAGCGGGTACACCAGGAAACTGCCGGAGTTGAACGACAGCGGAATGATCACCAGCACCGGCAGGATCAGGAATAACAGAATCAAGCCGCAGAGAATCCGCAAGCTGTAGAACCACACCCGTTCGATGGGCGACATATAAGGACTCAGCATTTCGTTCTCCCCTTAGCTCAGGCGCAGGCGGCTTGCGCCTACCAGCCAGCTGTAAATCAGATAAAGCACGACCGTCGCGAGCAACAGCAGCCCACCGAGTGCGGTCGCCATGCCCCAGTTGATGCTGGTGTTGGTGTAGAAGGCGACAAAGTAGCTGACCATCTGATCGTTCGGGCTGCCCAGCAATGCCGGGGTGATGTAGTAGCCGATGGCGAGGATGAACACCAACAGGCAACCGGCGCCGACACCGGCATAGGTCTGCGGGAAGTACACCCGCCAGAAACTGGCGAACGGATGGCAGCCGAGGGAAATCGCGGCGCGCATGTAGGTCGGCGAGATACCTTTCATCACGCTGTAGATCGGCAGGATCATGAACGGCAGCAGGATGTGCACCATCGAGATGTAGACACCGACGCGGTTGAACACCAGCTCGATCGGCTTATCAATGATGCCCATGGCCATCAGGCCGCTGTTGATCAGGCCACCCGATTGCAGCAACACGATCCACGCCGCGACTCGTACCAGGATCGAGGTCCAGAACGGCAACAGCACCAGAATCATCATCAGGTTGCTCTGCCGTGACGGCAGATTCGCCAGCAGGTAAGCCAGGGGATACGCCAGCACCAGGCAGATCACGGTGATGACCAGGCCCATCCAGAAGGTGCGGGCGAAGATGTCGAGGTAGATCGCCTGATCCGGGGTGGCTGGGGCGATTTCGCCGAGGTCGTCGATGCGGTGATCGACAGCCGCCAGCAGGTAATACGGGGTGATGCTGCTGGTGTTACGGCGCACCGCTTGCCAGTAGGCCGGGTCGCCCCAACGCTCATCGAGGCCTTCCAGCGCTTCCTTATAAGAAGCTGGTTCAGTGGCGAGCGGCAAAGCGCGGGCGGTTTTGGTCAGCAGGCTGCGGTAGCCGGCCAGTTCCATGTTCAGGCGCTTGGACAGATCGCCCAGGGTCTGATTCTTGCGAGCCTCGGCGAGGTCTTCGGCCGCTGCTTTATAAACCGGTTCAGCGGGCAGGCCGCGGCCGTCCCAACTGGCAATGGCGGTCACGGTGCGCGGCATGCCGCCGACCACTTCCGGGTTGCCAACGCTTTTGTAGAGCAGCGCCACGATCGGCACCAGGAACACCAGCAACAGAAACAGCACCAGTGGCGCGATCAACGCCTGGGCCTTCCAGCGGTTGACCCGCTCGGCGTGCTTGAGCCGCTGCTTCAAGGTGGGGCTGGTGCCCTCGTTCAGGGGAACGGCGATAGCCATGACGTACTCCGGGAATCTTTGATCGTTACAGAGGCGGCGAACCACCTCTGTTGTGTTGAAACACCGCAATCTGTGGGAGCGAGCTTGCTCGCGATGAGGCCATCACATTCAACATCTATGTTGATTGACCCACCGCTTTCGCGAGCAAGCTCGCTCCTACAGCGTAAGCCCGCGGTGCGGTCTTACTTGGCAGCCCAGGAATTGAAGCGCTGTTCCAGTTGCTCGCCGTTGTCAGCCCAGAAGCTGACGTCGATCTGCACCTGGTTGGCGATGTTTTCCGGGGTGGTCGGCATGTCTTTCAGGACTTCCTTGGCCAGCAAGGGTACGGCCTGGGTGTTGGCCGGGCCGTAGGCGATATTTTCCGAGTAGGTCTTCTGCTGCTGTGGCATTACCGAGTAGGCGATGAACTTCTTCGCCGCTTCGGCGCGCTTGGCATCCAGGCCTTTTGGGATGGCCCATGCGTCGAAATCGTAGATACCGCCGTTCCACACAACTTTCAGGTTGCTTTCTTTCTGCACGGCAGCGATACGACCGTTGTAGGCCGAGCTCATGACCACGTCACCGGAAGCGAGGTATTGCGGCGGTTGCGCGCCGGCTTCCCACCACTGGATGTTCGGCTTGAGCTCATCGAGCTTCTTGAACGCGCGGTCCTGACCGTCTTTACCGGCCAGCACTTTGTAGACGTCTTTCGGCGCAACGCCGTCGGCCATCAGTGCGAATTCCAGGGTGTACTTGGCGCCTTTACGCAGGCCACGCTTGCCCGGGAACTGCTTGGTGTCCCAGAAATCCACCCAGCTGGTCGGTGCGGTTTTCAGCTTGTCGGCGTTGTAGGCCAGCACGGTCGACCACACGAAGAAACCCACGCCGCAAGGCTGGATGGCGCCCTTGACGTAGTCTTCGGTCTTGCCGAACAACTTCGGATCAAGCTGTTCGAACATGTCTTCGTCGCAACCACGGGACAGTTCCGGCGATTCAACCTCTACCAGATCCCAGGACACGCTCTTGGTGTCGACCATGGCCTTGACCTTGGCCATTTCGCCGTTGTACTCACCGGCCACGATCTTGCCGTTGCCTGCCGCTTCCCACGGTGCGTAGAAGGCTTTGACCTGAGCCGCCTTGTTCGCGCCGCCAAAGGACACCACGGTCAGGTCCGGGCCGGCCGCCATTGCGTGTGCCGCGCCCATCATGCCCAGTGCCAAAGCGGTGAATTTCAGGGATCTCAACATTTATTGTTCTCTCCACGTGCAGGGTTGGTGTTGGTGTTGCCGGGGCGATCAATGCGCCTCTAAAAGAGGATCGAGTGCGCGAACGTGCTCGACCTGCCAGCCAAGCGGTACCACGTCGCCGACGGCGAGCGAGGGATCAAGCTCGGCAATCGGCTGTTTCACGAAGAAGTCGGTCTTGCCGCAGACTTCCATGCGCACCCGGACGTGGTCGCCCAGATAGATGAATTCCTCGACTCGCCCGGAGAAGCGGTTGACGCATTGGTCGCTGGAGCCATTGAGGCTCACTCGCTCCGGACGAATGGACAGGGTCACCGGCTCGCCGGTCTGGCCAACGTTGACCGCCAAGGCTTCCACCTTCTCACCGCGCCCGAGTTCCACAATGCAACGGTCGCCGGTCTGGCTGTGCAGTCGGCCATTGAGGCGGTTGTTCTCGCCGATGAAGTTGGCGACGAAGGTATTTTTCGGCTCTTCGTAGAGGGTGCGCGGTGGCGCGATCTGCTGGATTTCGCCCTGGTGGAACACTGCCACACGGTCGGACATGGTCAAGGCTTCGCCTTGATCGTGGGTCACGTAGACCACGGTGACGCCCAGGCGCTGGTGCAGGTGCTTGATCTCCATCTGCATGTGTTCACGCAGTTGTTTGTCGAGTGCGCCGAGGGGTTCGTCCATCAGCACCAGTTGTGGCTCGAACACCAGCGCGCGGGCCAATGCCACACGCTGTTGCTGACCGCCGGAGAGCTGCGCCGGGTAACGCTGGGCGAAAGCATCGAGCTGAACCATGCTCAGCACGCGCTTGACCCGGGCACTGACGTCGCTCTTGTTCATGCCGCGCACGGTCAGCGGGAACGCCAGGTTCTCGGCCACCGTCATGTGCGGGAACAATGCGTAGTTCTGGAACACCATACCAATGTCGCGCTTGTGCGGCGGCACGTTGTTGATGGCGCGCCCGGCCAACAGAATTTCGCCCGCGGTCGGCGTTTCGAAGCCGGCGAGCATCATCAGGCTGGTGGTCTTGCCGGAGCCGGACGGCCCGAGCAACGTGAGGAATTCGCCTTTGCGAATGTCCAGGTTGAGGTCCTTGACGATCAGGTTCTCGCCGTCGTAGCTCTTCTGCACTCCACGAAAGCTGACCAGAACATCATTGGCCCCTGCGCTTGAATCGACCTGGCTCATACCCACACCTTTGTTATTGATGACTGCTGTGGGGTTAAGCCTAGTGGACGCTGGGGACCGCGCAAATCGGGGCGCAAGAGAGATTGGCCTCAGCCGGATGGAAGGCTGGGGGTAGGGATTGCCCTACAAGGATGGCGGGGATGGATAGGGCAGCAGCACGCTTCAAGCTGCAAGCCGCAAGAATTGGCAAAGCCGCTGCAAAAACATGTCGCTTTTGGATATGCCGGAAATCGAATAGTCGATGGAGCCCCCTGTGGGAGCGAGCTTGCTCGCGATGGCAGCATCACATTCAACATCGATGTTGGCTGGCCCGCCGCTATCGCGAGCAAGCTCGCTCCCACAGGTACAGCAGTGTGCTTTAGAGGAGCTTGTGCTCCATCGCGTACTTCACCAGTTCCGCCAGCGAGGTGATGTTGAGCTTCTGCATCAGCCGCGCCTTGTGGGTGCTGATGGTCTTGCTGCTCAGCGCCAGTTGCTGGGCGATGTCATTGACGTTGGCGCCTTGGGCCAGGCGTTCGAACACGGAGAATTCGCGTTCGGAGAGCAACGAGTGCAATGGCCGCGAGTCGGTAAGACCGACCTCGAAAACCATGCGGTCAGCCAGTTCCGGATCGATGTAACGCCCGCCTGACGCCACCTTGCGAATGGCTGTCAGCAACAGTGCCGGGTCGCTGTCCTTGGTTGCATAACCGGCAGCCCCGACCTTCAACGCCCGGGCGGCCATCTGCGCTTCATCGTGCATCGACAACACCAGGATCGCCGGTGGATTGTTCAGGGCGCGAATCCGCGGAATCGCTTCCAGGCCGTTGACGCCCGGCATGGAGATATCCAGCAACACCACTTCGCAGGGCACATGACGCAAGGTGTCGAGCAACTGCTCGCCATTGCTCGCCTCCCCCACCACCTGCAAGTCCTTGGCCAGGCCGATCAACTGCTTGATGCCTTCGCGAACAATGGTGTGGTCTTCGGCTACCAGTACACGGATCACGTTCTTCTCCAGATTCAAGATCATTCGCGAGCAAGCCCGCTCCCACATTTGGAATGCGCCCCCCCTGTGGGAGCGGGCTTGCTCGCGAAAGCGTCGGTACAGTCAACACAACTTGTTCAGGCAGCATCCAGCGGCACTCGTACCCTCAGGGTTGTGCCTTCACCCGGCTCACTCTCAATGGATAGCTCGCCGCCCATAATCAACACTCGCTCACGCATTCCGACGATCCCGAAAGACGTCGGCCTGCCAGCTGCGGCGACAAATCCTACGCCATCATCGCTAACCGTCAGACACAACTCGTCGCCTTCCAGCGCCAGTGTCAGTTCAACAGTATGCGCCTGGGCGTGCCGCATGACATTGGTCAGCGCCTCCTGAAGGATTCGAAACAGGCCGATTGCCTTCGCATCGCTGAGCACGGGCAAATTGTCCGGCACCTGCACCAGACACGGGATCTGCGTGCGCGCCTCGAATCGGCGGGCCTGCCATTCAATGGCCGAGGCGATGCCTGCGTCGAGAATCGGCGGGCGCAATGCCGTGGCCACATCACGGACCAACTGAAACAACTGAGCGATCAAGCGCTTCATGCTGTTCAAGCGCTCGTTCAAACCAGGGTCGAGCTGGGCGTAGGCCAGTTCGCACATGGACGTTTCCAGCTTCAACACGGTGAGCATCTGACCCAACTCGTCGTGAACTTCCCGGGCGATGCGCGCCTTTTCTTCTTCGCGCACGCTTTCCAGGTGCGCGGACAACTCACGCAGTTGTTCCCGGGAGCTGGCCAGTTCAAGTTCGATGCGCTTGCTTTCGCTGATGTCCCAGACGATCCCGTCCCAGACATAGGCGCCGTCTTCCAGCCGGCGGGTGATGGCCTTGATTTCCGCCCAGCGCTGCTCGCCCTGACGCGTGAGGATTCGCCCCTGCCACGACCAGTCGCTGTCGGTATCCAGCGCATGATCCTGGGTCTGGTGATAGCTGGCCTTGTCATCCGGATGCACGAGGCTGCGCAGGCCTTTATCGCGATGCGCCAGCGTGGCCGGCGAGTAACCCACCAGGCTTTCGCTGCCTTCGCTGATGTAGGCAAAGTCGATCTGACCGGTCACCGGCGCCCGCTCCAGCCGGAACACCAGCCCCGGAACGTTGGCGGCGATGCCTTGCAGTCGCGCCTCGCTTTCCTGTAAGGCCGCCAGGGCGCGACGCCGCTCGGTGACATCGTTGAGGTAAACCACCAGGTATTCGCCATCGCGAAAGCGCAGAAAACTCAACGAGACATCGGCCGGCAAGATGCTGCCATCGGCCCGCACGCAATTGGATTCGAAGCTTTGCGGGCCTTCTTCACTGGCCCGGGCGCGTTTCCACAGGTTCAGCCAACGGTCCATGTGCAGGCCAGGCTCGAAGTCGATCAGGGGTCGATCGATGATCCCGCCGGCCGGATAGCCCAGCATGCTTTCCGCCGCGCGGTTGGCGTAGCGCACATGGCTGTCCCAGTTGACCCAGAGTATGCCGACGGTGCTCTGGTCGATGGAAAACTGGGTGAGCCGCAAGGCCTCTTCGCTGGCGGCGCGCAAGGCGATGTCTTCTTGCGCGGCCAGCAGGCGCTGTTCCAGGTTGTGCTGCTGGCGACGCTGCCAGACCACGATGGCCATGCAACTCAACGCCAGCACGGCCAGCAACAGGCAGAGGTTCTGCCAAAACCCCGGAGACTCGGTGAGCCTCGGATACTTGGGCTGCAGCCATTGATTGTGCAGTTGCTCCAGGTCCTTGGCCGGGATCGCCCGCAATGCACTTTCGACGATGCCCGCCAGTTCCGGCTTGTCGCGGAGCGTGGCCACCCGCAGCAGCTGCGGCAGACCGACATCCCCCACCACCACCAACCCGGCAAACTCCGTCTCGACCGACAAGCGTCCCAGTTGCGCCTCATCGATCACCGCATAAGTTGCCTGCTGGCCAGCCAATAATTGCAATGCCTGGCGCTCCATCGGTACGCCTTGCAGATTCAGGTGCGGGTAGTTGCCACGCAGGTAATCGGCGATGGCACTGGGCATGCGCACGGCGACGCGGGTCTGGCTGTCGAGTTTTTCCAGCTCGACCGCGCCGGCGCTTTTCTGATCGCTGACCACCAGTTGCGGCACCCGCATGTAGGGGTCGGAAAACTGCCAGAGGCGCAGCCCGCCAGGGGTCTGGGTCAGCCCCGGGGCGATGTCGATTTCGCCCTCGCGGGCCGCGGTTTCCAATTGCTCAAGGTCGGGAAAATTGCGCCAGCTCAGTTCGACATTGAGGTTTTTTGCCAGCCACTTCATCAACTCGACGTTCACTCCGGACAGGCGCTGCAAACGGCGATCGTATTGCGCATAGGGCGCCTGCAACACCACGCCGACCCGCAACTCGCCCTGCTGCGCCAGCCAGTGCTGCTGTTTCGGGGACAGTTGGGCAACGGGCGCCGGAGGCGCGGCGGCCGCCCAGCCCATCAAGGGAAACCACAAGCAGCCGATAACCCACAGGCAGCGAAAACGCATCATTGAACTCTCACACACTGACAAATACTGACCAACTCATTAGGCTGCCGGAACATCTTCTGGCCTGGAATATCCGATGCCCCCTGTCTACCGCCTGGCACTGCCAGCATTGTGCCTGTCGCTGATCCTGCCTTGCGCTTTTTCCGTCAAGGCGGCCGACCCGGCGCCCGCCGCGGAGGAAAAAACCGCCGAAGAAAAACCACTTGAACGTCAGCCGCTGCCTGAGCGTAGTCAGGAAGAAGCGACTGCACTTGAGCGAAAGATCCCGGCTCAGGAACAGCAACAACTGCAAGCAGGCACCGACACGTTTCTGGCCTTGTGGAAACCGGCCAATACCGCCGAACCCAAAGGCGCGGTAATTATCATCCCGGGCGCCGGTGAAACCGTTGACTGGCCGCAAGCGGTCGGTCCTTTGCGACGCAAATTGCCGGATGCCGAATGGAGCAGCCTGAGTATCACCTTGCCGGACCTGCAAAGCGATGCCATTGCGCCACGAATCGTCGAAGCAGCGCCAGCTCCCAAGCCCCCCGAAACCGGTAGTAAAGACTCAACTACCGCCACCCCCGTCGAACAGGTGGCCGGTGGCGAGGCCGATGTGGCCGACAAGGCCATTGCCGAAACCACTGAGAAACAGTCCAAGGCAGATGCCGAGCGCATCTTTGCCCGGATCGACGCCGCGATCGCCTTCGCCGAACAGCAAAGCGCCCGCAGTATCGTGGTGTTGGGGCATGGTTCCGGCGCCTATTGGGCCGCGCGTTACCTGAGCGAGAAGCAGCCATCGCAGGTCGAAAAGCTGGTGATGGTTGCTGCCCAGGCACCTGTGGCGGCGAAACCGGAACTGGCTGAACTGACCCCAACCTTGAAGCTGCCGACTGTCGACATTTTCTATAACGACAGACTGCTGGATCGCAACGCAGCGCTGGCCCGCTTGCAGGCCAACAAACGCTTGAAGGCGTCGTCATTCAGCCAGGTGTCGCTCAAGGCGTTGCCAGACAACAAGGTCGAGCAGGAGCAACTTTTCCGTCGGGTGCGGGGCTGGTTGAATCCGCTGAATGTGGCGGACTGACAGATCGCGTCGCCCTCTTCGCGAGCAAGCCCGCTCCCACACTTGTCCTTGGGCGATCACAAATTTTGTGTTCACTCTGGATCTAATGTGGGAGCGGGCTTGCTCGCGAAGGGGTCATCACAGACGACATAAAGCTGTTCGGCTAGCGAAAATCCCGTCGCTCCCGAATCAGCGTATAGGCATTATGCAGTTCACGCGTTCGCTCGGTGGCCTCACGAACCTGCGTCGCCGTCGCGCCACTGCCGGCAATCTTGTCCGGGTGATGACGACTGAGCAGGCGCCGATAAGCACGCTTGATCTGCGCCGGTTCAGTGGTGGCCGACACCCCCAAAAGCCTTAACGCGTCCTGATAACTTGGCACACTGCTGCCCAATGGCCGCTTCTGCGGCTCATAGTCGTGGGCCAGCATCTGCACCTGATGGGGCGTCCAGCCCAGCCACTTGCCCCATTGGCCGATCAATTGACGCTCACTGCTGCCGGCACGACCATCGGCCCACACCATTCGCCAGCAGGCGCGCAACACGCCTTCTGCCGCATGGGGCTGGGCACTCAGGCGACGCAGATATCCGTGTAGCCGGTCGCGGCCCGACTTGCCGCGATTGAACGCGGCAATCGCACGACACCGGGCCGATTCGGACATGTCCAGCGAGCGCATTTCCGCTCGGGCCTGTTCGATGTGCCCGGCCATCACCTGGCCGTCGCACTTGGCCAGCCGCCCCAACAGAACAAATAGCAATTCATCGTTACGCAGCACCGGGCGACCGCCCAGTTTTTCCCGCAAGTGCCCCCAGCTCTGCAGGTGCAAGCGCCGGTCCAGCGCCTGCCCCAACAACGCGCCGAGCATGGCCCCCGGAATGCTGGCTATGGCAAAGCCTGCTCCGGCTCCGATCAGAGTCCCTGGCCACAGCATGTCAGCGGCTCGCTTCTATCAATGTTTCAACTTCGGCCAGACGCTCGTGAGTACCGACATCGACCCAGTGCCCCCTCAATTGCTCGCCGGTCACCTGCCCGTCAGCCATGGCTTTGCGCAACAGCGGCGCGAGCTTGAAGGCCCCCGCAGTGCAACCGTCGAACAGCTGCGGATGCAACACGGCGATGCCGCTGTAGGTCAGAGTGGCGGCCTCCGGCTGACCGTCGTGCACCTGGTTGCCGACCAGGCTGAAGTCCCCGGCCGGATGATGGGGCGGGTTGCCGGCCAGCACCAGGTGCGCCAGGCCGTTGATGGGCTGATGCAACACGCTGAAGTCGTAATCGGTCCAGATGTCGCCATTGACCACGACAAACGCTTCATCCCCCAGCAACGGCAACGCGCGGAAAATCCCGCCGCCGGTTTCCAGGGGCTCACCTTCCGCCGAGTATTGAATGCTCACGCCATAACGCGAACCATCGCCCAGATAGTCTTCGATCTGCTGACCGAGCCAGGCGTGATTGATCACGATATCGGTGAACCCGGCGGCGGCGAGCGCTCGCAGGTGATACTCGATCAGCGGCACTCCGCCGGCACGAACCAGCGGTTTTGGCGTGGTCAGGGTCAGCGGGCGCATGCGCTCGCCTTTGCCCGCGGCCAGAATCATTGCCTTCATGCTTTCACTCCGGCACGCAGACTGGCCAGCAACACATCCAGCCCGGCCAGTTCAGGGCGGCGAGCGATCACCGCTTCTATGTACGCAAAGAAGCGCGGCACGTCGCCCAGATAACGCGGTTTGCCGTCGCGGTGGCAGATACGCGCGAAAATGCCGATGACTTTCAGGTGACGTTGCACGCCCATCAAATCGCTGGCACGCAGGAAGTCCTCGAACTCGGGCTGAACCGGAATGCCGAGGGCTCCCGCTTGCTGCCAGTAGCTTTCGAGCCAGCCGTGCACACGTTCTTGCGGCCAGCTGAGAAATGCATCCTTGAACAGGCAGGTCACGTCGTAGGTCACCGGGCCATACACCGCATCCTGGAAATCCAGTACACCGGGATTGGGCTCGCTGAGCATCAGGTTGCGCGGCATGTAGTCGCGATGCACCAGGACTTTTGGCTGTGCCAGGGCGCTGTCGATCAACAGTTCGCTGACCTGCTGCCAGAGCACTTGCTGCGCCGCGTCGAATTCGATGCCCAATTCGCGCTTCACGTACCACTCGGGGAAAAGTTCCAGCTCGCGACGCAGCAAGGCCACGTCATAGCTCGGCAAAGGCGCAACCATCGGCAACTGCTGGAAAGCCAGCAACGCTTGCAGGGCGTCCTTGAACAAATCGTCAGCGTTTTCGCTGTCGATGACGTCCAGATAGGTCTTGTTGCCCAGGTCATTGAGCAAAAGAAAACCGCGTTCGAGGTCTTCGGCATAAATTTTCGGCACATTTATTCCGGATTTCGCCAGCAAAAAGGCGATATCCACGAAGGGTTTGCAGTTTTCCTGGGGCGGCGGAGCGTCCATCACGATGAAACTTTTGTCACCGCCTTCCCAGCGGAAATACCGCCGGAAACTCGCGTCGCTGCTAGCCGCAGTCAACGTGGCCGGGGGTACGACGCCCCAGCCCTGCTCGGCAAAAAGGGTCGCCAATTGTTCATCGAGCCAAACTTTCAGGTGTTGCAAGCGTACATCTTGATCAGGCATTGCAAGGGTCTCCGACGGCGCTAGCCGTCAAGCGGGTCATGCTTTATTATCCAGCATCTTTTTCAGACCATCGAGAGGCGTGCGGCCCACACCGCGGGCAGATGGCACGCAGGAAGCCCGGACTAATAAGATGGCATTGAAATCCCCCGCGTTTGGTAAAAAATTTCCGTTGTTGGTTACCGGCAGTTTGCTGGCGCTGCAACCCCTTGCCACTTCCTACGTGGTCGCCGCGGAACAGTTTGACTGCTCAGTCTCTGCTTCGGGTTCCTGGGACTGTGCACCAAAGTCGCCAGCGGCTGCATTGCCACCGCGTCCCGTTCATGATGGCAGCGCAGTTTCCGCCACCGGCGAAGCCCCGGCCGAGAACGGCTCCAGCGAAGACACTGGCGCCAAGCCGGTGCTGGTCACCGAATCCAAAGGCCGTGGCCTGAAGTCGCGTAGCGCAGACTACAGTCACCTCGACTGGGTTCCCCGCGAGCAGCTCACCGCCGCACAATTGGCCGAAACCGGTCCTTATTGCTCTGGTTCCTATATCGAACCGATTCGTCCTGGCATGGATGACAAGACGAATCAAAGTGACGCTCCAACCTTTATCGGCGCAAAAGCCTCCCGCTATAAGCAGGATGAGCAAGTTGCGACCCTGGCCGGCGACGTTGTCATGCGTCAGGGCAGCATGCAGGTCGAAGCCGACGAAGCCAACCTGTACCAGGCCGAGAGCCGTGGCGACCTGAACGGTAACGTGCGCATTCGCGACAACGGCGCACTGATCGTCGGCGACCACGCCGACGTGCAGCTCGACACCGGTGAAGCCAAGGTCGACAACGCCGAATACGTGATGCACAAATCGCGCATCCGCGGTAATGCGCTGTACGCCAAACGTGCCGAGAACGCGATCATCCGCCTCAAGGATGGTACGTACACCACGTGCGAACCGAACAGCAACGCCTGGCAGCTCAAGGGCAACAACATCACCCTGAACCCGGCCACCGGTTTCGGCACGGCGACCAACGTGACGCTGCGGGTCAAGGACATTCCGGTCCTGTACACGCCGTACATCTATTTCCCGATCGACGACCGTCGCCAGTCCGGCTTCCTGCCGCCGACCATCGGCACCGGCAGCGATACCGGCTTCATGCTGGTCACCCCGTACTACTTCAACCTGGCGCCGAACTACGATGCCACGTTGTACCCGCGCTACATGGAAAAGCACGGCTTGTTGATGGAAGGCGAATTCCGCTACCTGACCAAGTCCAGCGAAGGCCAGTTCGGCGCGGCGTACCTCAACGACGAAAGCGACGAACGCGACAAGCAGACCGACGCCGAAACAACCCGCTACATGTACAACTGGCAGCACAAGGGCGGTCTCGACTCGCGAACGCTCACGCAAGTCGACTACACCAAGATCAGCGATCCGTATTACTTCCAGGATCTGCAGACCGACCAGATTGGCGTGAAAAGCCAGGACTACGTGAACCAGCAGGGCTCTGTCACCTATCGCGGCGACAGCTATACCGCTCGCGTGAATGCCCAGGCATACCAACTGGCGAGCGTATCGAACATTACGCCGTATGATCGCTTGCCGGAGATCACCTTTGATGGTGCGCTGCCATATCATCCGAACGGTCTGAATTTTTCGTACAACACCGAAATCGTGCGGTTTGACCGTGATCTGCAGAACGGCAATTACTCCGATGAAGACGGTAATGTAACTCCACGCCTGGACACCAACGTTGTAGGCCTGGCACGCGCCACTGGTGACCGTCTGAATCTCGCGCCCGCCATCAGCTTGCCAATGAACACGACATACGGCTTCCTGACACCAAAGCTCAAGTACCAGTACACCCAGTACCAACTGGATCTGGACAGCATCGGCAAAGCACAGATTGCTGCACAAACCCCACAGCAGGACAAACTCAGCGGCACCTTCGACAGCAACCAGAACCGCGGCGTGCCGATCGCGAGCATCGACAGCGGCCTGTACTTCGATCGCAATACCCAGTATTTCGGCAAGAACTACCGCCAGACCCTCGAACCGCGTCTGTTCTACCTGTACGTGCCTGAGGTCGACCAAGAAGACATCCCGGTATTCGATACCAGCGAATACACCTTCAACTATGCGTCGCTGTTCCGTGACAACCGCTTCTCCGGCTCCGACCGTGTCGGCGACGAGAACAAACTGTCCCTGGGCGTGACCAGCCGCTGGATTGAAGACAACGGCTTCGAACGTCAACGTCTCAGCGTCGGCCAGGCGCTGTACTTCAAGGACCGTAAAGTCCAGTTGCCAGGTGTGGACTTCAACGATCGCGACGACGCCAAAGCCAGCGTTTCCCCATATGCGCTGGAGTACGAGTATCGCTGGAACCGCGACTGGCGTACCACGGCCGATTACAACTGGGACCCGGACAGCCGCAGCCCTCGCTCGGGCAGCGCGATGTTCCATTACCAGCCTGAAGACAACCCGAACAAGGTCATCAACGCCGGCTATCGATATCGCAATGACCAGGTACGTTACGACCAGAACACCGGTAAATGGACTGTGGGTGGTGGCGACTACGGCACCCCTGGCACTCCTGGCTATGTGAAGGATTACTACAAGATCGAACAGCACGACTTCTCGGTGATCTGGCCGATCGTGCCGCAATGGAGCGCTATCAGCCGTTGGCAGTATGACTACAACCGCAACCGTACCCTGGAAGCCTTCGGTGGTTTCGAGTACGACAGCTGCTGCTGGAAACTGCGCCTGATCAACCGTTACTGGGTCTCCTATGACGAGTTCAGTCAGGAAGCACCGCAAAACGAAAAAGGCGACCATGGCGTCTTCCTACAAATTGTTCTGAAGGGACTCGGCGGCCTCACCGGCTCCAAGGCAGAGAGCTTCCTCGACAAAGGCATTCAAGGTTATCGTGAACGTGAAGACCAAGCTTTCTGATTGTTTGCGCCCGCTGATGCTGGGCGCGCTGTTCCTGAGTACGGCGGCCAGTGCCGCTGTACAGTCCATCGATAAAGTGGTGGCCATCGTCGACAACGACGTGGTCATGCAGAGCCAACTGGACCAACGCGTTCATGAAGTTCAGCAAACCATTGCCAAGCGTGGCTCTGCCGTGCCGCCGGCCAGCGTGCTGGAGCAGCAGGTACTTGAGCGCCTGATCGTCGAAAACCTGCAATTGCAGATCGGCGAACGCTCCGGCATCCGCATTACCGATGAAGAGTTGAACCAGGCTGTCGGCACCATTGCCCAGCGCAACAACATGTCGGTCGAGCAGTTCCGCGCCGCCCTGACTCGCGACGGTTTGTCCTACGACGACGCACGCGAGCAGATTCGTCGCGAAATGGTCATCAGCCGTGTGCGCCAGCGCCGGGTCGCCGAACGCATTCAGGTCTCCGAGCAGGAAGTGAAGAACTTCCTGGCGTCCGACCTGGGCAAAATGCAGCTGTCTGAAGAGTTCCACCTGGCCAACATCCTGATTCCTACGCCGGAAAGCGCCAACTCCGACGCGATTCAGAATGCAGCCAAACAGGCCGATGCGATTTACCAGCAGCTCAAGCAAGGCGCTGACTTCGGTCAGTTGGCAATCGCCAAGTCCGCCAGCGAAACCGCACTGGAAGGTGGTGACATGGGCTGGCGTAAGGCCGCTCAGCTGCCTCCACCGTTCGATCGCCTGCTGAGCACCATGCCGGTGGGTGATGTCACCCAGCCAATGCGCACCCCGGGCGGCTTCATCATCCTGAAGGTCCTCGAAAAGCGTGGCGGCCAGACCCAGATGCGCGACGAAGTGCATGTGCGCCACATCCTGGTCAAACCGAGTCCGATCCGCGACGAAGCAAAAACCAAGGCCCTGGCTGACTCGCTCTACAGCCGTATCGAGGCTGGCGAAGACTTCGGCGAGCTGGCGAAAAGCTACTCGGAAGACCCGGGGTCCGCCCTCAACGGCGGCGACCTGAACTGGATCGACCCGAACGCCCTGGTGCCCGAGTTCCGCGAAGTGATGGCCAAGACCCCGCAAGGTCAGCTGTCCAAGCCGTTCCAGACTCAATACGGCTGGCACGTCCTGGAAGTCCTTGGCCGTCGCGCCACCGACAGCACCTCACAGGCTCGCGAACAACAAGCAATGACCGTTTTGCGTAACCGCAAATACGACGAAGAGCTGCAAACCTGGCTACGTCAGATCCGTGACGAAGCGTACGTGGAAATCAAACTCCCTGGCGCCGACCAGGCAGCGCAGTGAAACCCCAACGTTTCGCGCTGACACCCGGCGAACCGGCCGGCATAGGTCCCGACCTGTGCCTGCTGCTCGCCTCGCAAGCCCAGCCTCACCCCCTGATTGCCATTACCAGCCGCGACCTGCTCATTGAGCGGGCCGCGCAATTGGGCGTGGCTGTCGACTTGCTGCCGGTCACACCGGACAACTGGCCGGATGCACCCGCGCCAGCCAACAGCCTGTATGTCTGGGATACACCGCTTAATGCCAAGGTCGTCGCCGGGCAACTGGACAAGGCCAACGCTGCCTTCGTTCTGGAAACCCTGACCCGCGCCGGCCAAGGCTGCCTGAGCGGAGATTTTGCCGGCATGATTACCGCGCCGGTGCACAAAGGTGTGATCAACGAATCCGGGATCGCCTTTTCCGGGCACACGGAATTTCTCGCCGACCTGACCCACACCGCGCAAGTGGTGATGATGCTGGCCACACGCGGCTTGCGCGTGGCCCTGGTGACCACTCACCTGCCCCTTCGCGAGATTGCCGATGCAATCACGCCGGAGCGTCTGGAACGCGTCACGCGAATCCTGCACGCCGACCTGCAAAACAAGTTCGGCATCGCCCAGCCACGCATCCTGGTCTGCGGGCTTAACCCCCACGCCGGCGAGGGCGGACATCTGGGCCATGAAGAAATCGATATCATCGAACCCACATTAGAGCGCCTGCGCGGCGAGGGCATGGACCTTCGTGGCCCCCTGCCCGCCGACACTCTGTTTACCCCCAAATATCTGGAGCACTGCGATGCGGTGCTGGCGATGTACCACGACCAGGGCCTGCCGGTGCTGAAGTACAAAGGCTTCGGCGCGGCAGTCAACGTGACCCTTGGCTTGCCGATCATCCGCACTTCGGTCGACCACGGCACCGCCCTGGACCTGGCCGGCAGCGGCAAGATCGACACCGGCAGCCTGCAAGTCGCCCTGGAAACCGCCTACCAGATGGCCGAGACCCGTTTATGACCGAGCACTACCAACACAAGGCGCGCAAACGCTTTGGCCAGAACTTCCTGCACGACGCCGGCGTTATCGACCGCATCCTGCGTTCCATTCATGCCAAGGCAGAAGATCGCCTGCTGGAAATCGGCCCGGGCCAGGGTGCACTGACCCAAGGCCTGCTCAGCAGCGGTGCGCAACTCGACGTGGTGGAGCTGGACAAGGATCTGATCCCGATCCTCAACCAGCAGTTTGCCGGCAAGAGCAACTTCAACCTGCATCAGGGCGATGCACTGAAGTTCGACTTCAACAGCCTGAATGCCGCACCAGGCAGCCTGCGAGTGGTCGGCAACCTACCGTACAACATCTCCACGCCGCTGATTTTTCACCTGCTGCACAACTCGCACCTGATCCGCGACATGCACTTCATGCTGCAAAAGGAAGTGGTCGAACGCCTGGCTGCCGGCCCGGGTGGTGGTGACTGGGGTCGCTTGTCGATCATGGTTCAGTACCACTGCCGGGTCGAGCACCTGTTCAACGTCGGCCCGGGCGCGTTCAACCCGCCGCCGAAAGTCGATTCAGCCATCGTGCGCCTGGTACCCCACGCGGTACTGCCGCACCCGGCCAAGGATCACCGCTTGCTGGAGCGCGTCGTGCGCGAAGCCTTCAACCAGCGCCGCAAAACCCTGCGCAATACCCTCAAGCTGCTGCTGAGCAACGCCGAAATCGAAGCCGCCGGCGTCGATGGCAGCCTGCGTCCCGAGCAACTCGACCTGGCCGCGTTCGTGCGCCTGGCCGACAAGCTCAGCGAACAAAAGCCTGCCGCTGACTGACAGGCGATGAGCGCTATCGGGTAGGACGCCACTCTGGTCTACTACCCGATACTTGGCCTAGACTGAACTCCATCAGCTACGCCCCGCGTCCCGCTTCGTTTTTAAGGCCCCTTGCATGTCCGATCCTCGTTATCAGATCGACGTCAGCGTCGTCACCCGCTATCTGGCGGAACAATCGCAACCCGAGCACGACCGCTTTGCCTTCGCCTACACCATCACCGTGCAAAACAACGGTGAAATGCCCGCCAAACTGCTTTCACGGCACTGGGTCATCACCGATGGTGACGGGCATGTCGAAGAAGTGCGCGGCGCAGGCGTGGTAGGCCAGCAGCCCTTGATCGACCCCGGCAAAAGCCACACCTACAGCAGCGGCACGGTCATGACCACCAAGGTCGGCACCATGCAAGGCACTTATCAAATGTTGTCCGACGACGGCAAACATTTCGATGCCATCATCGCGCCCTTCCGCCTGGCGGTGCCCGGAGCCCTGCACTGATGGCAACGTACGCTGTCGGTGACCTGCAAGGCTGTCTTCAAGCCCTGCAATGCCTGCTCAAACAAGTGACGTTCGACCCACAACGGGATCGTCTGTGGCTGGTGGGCGACCTGGTCAACCGCGGCCCGCAGTCGCTGGAAACCTTGCGCTTCCTCTACAGCATTCGCGAATCGCTGGTGTGCGTGCTCGGCAACCACGACCTGCACCTGCTGGCTGCCGGACGCAACATCGAACGCCTGAAGAAGGCCGACACCCTGCGCGAGATCATTGAAGCGCCCGATAGCGCCGAACTGCTGGAATGGCTGCGCCAGCAAAAGCTCATGCACTACGACGAACAGCGCAACCTTGCACTGGTCCATGCCGGCATTCCACCCCAGTGGTCGCTGCGCAAAGCCTTGAAATGTGCTGCCGAAGTCGAGGCCGCCTTGCGTGACGACAACCTGTTGCCACCCTACCTCGATGGCATGTACGGCAACGATCCGGCGAAATGGGACAACGACCTCAAAGGCGTGACGCGCCTGCGAGTGATCACCAACTATTTCACGCGCATGCGCTTTTGCACCGCCGAAGGCAAACTCGACCTCAAGAGCAAGGAAGGCCTCGATACCGCACCACCTGGCTACAAGCCCTGGTTCCAGCACAAGGAACGCAAGACCAAGGACCTGAAAATCATCTTCGGTCACTGGGCAGCGCTGGAAGGCAACGTCGAAGAGCCAGGTATCTCGGCCCTCGACACCGGTTGCGTCTGGGGCGGCGCCCTGACCCTGATGAACGTCGACAGCTTTGAGCGCCTGTCCTGCAAATGCGACGAACACGGTCATGCCGTGCCGCCAGTCGCCTCATCCATTCCCCAAACATCGCCAGCCAGCGCCCCGCGCTAGACTGCCCATTCAGCCGAGCCACAGGAGCCCGCCATGAGCGAATTCAAACGTATCCCCCCGGAACAGGCCCAGGCCCTGCGCGAACAAGGCGCAGTGGTGGTCGACGTCCGCGACCCGGCCACTTTTGCCGCCCTGCACATCGCAGGCTCGAAGCATCTGGACAATCATTCCCTGCACGCGTTCATCCAGGGCGCCGACCTCGATGCACCGACCGTGGTGGTCTGCTATCACGGCAATTCCAGCCAGGGTGCGGCCGCCTACCTGATCAGCCAGGGCTTCTCCGACGTCTACAGCATGGATGGCGGATTCGAGCTGTGGCGTACGACATATCCTGCGGAAACGGCGCAAGGCACCACTGAATAATTTTTTTGTAACGTTGAAGGCCCCGGCTCCCGCGGGCTGGCGCGGTGGCAGACGAACGGTCTGCCACAACTAATTGCGTATCTCGCCTTTACCTGCCGAATTCCCAACTATCCTTAAGCGCAGGCCATCCAAAACAGGGGAGAGCCGGTACACCGGCGCACGGGTCATCGGGAGTAGCTTTCGGAGTAGTCAGCTCCGGGAGAGTTCTGGGGGGTAAACAGCAATCGCCTGTTCGGTTGCTGCCAGCATCGACTGAGTGATCCGGCGTCGGCTCCACGTATCGAGCGAGGTGACGTCATGAGTATCTTTAGCCACTTCCAACAACGCTTCGAGTCCACACGCCAGGAAGAACTCTCTCTGCAAGAGTATCTGGAACTGTGCAAAAAAGACCGTAGCGCCTACGCTTCCGCCGCCGAGCGTCTGCTGCTGGCCATCGGTGAACCGGAACTGCTCGACACCTCGACCAACTCGAGACTGTCGCGCATCTTCTCCAACAAGGTCATCCGCCGCTATCCGGCCTTTGAAGACTTCCACGGGATGGAAGAATGCATCGACCAGATCGTGTCGTATTTCCGCCATGCCGCTCAGGGCCTGGAAGAGAAGAAACAGATCCTTTACCTGCTCGGCCCTGTCGGTGGTGGTAAATCGTCCCTGGCCGAGAAGCTCAAGCAACTGATGGAAAAAGTGCCCTTCTATGCCATCAAGGGTTCGCCGGTTTTCGAGTCGCCCCTGGGTCTGTTCAACTCCACTGAAGATGGAGCGATCCTCGAGGAAGACTTCGGCATTCCACGGCGCTACCTCAACACCATCATGTCGCCATGGGCAACCAAGCGCCTAGCCGAATTCGGTGGCGACATCAGTCAGTTCCGCGTGGTGAAACTCTATCCGTCGATCCTCAACCAGATCGCCGTGGCCAAGACCGAACCAGGCGATGAAAACAACCAGGACATCTCGGCGCTGGTGGGTAAGGTCGATATCCGCAAACTGGAAGAATTCCCACAGAACGACGCTGATGCATACAGCTACTCGGGCGCCCTGTGCCGGTCCAACCAGGGCCTGATGGAATTCGTCGAAATGTTCAAGGCACCGATCAAGGTGCTGCACCCACTGCTGACCGCCACCCAGGAAGGCAACTACAACAGTACCGAAGGCCTCGGCGCGATTCCGTTCACCGGGATCCTGCTGGCGCACTCCAACGAATCGGAGTGGCACACCTTCCGCAACAACAAGAACAATGAAGCCTTCATCGACCGGATCTACATCGTCAAAGTGCCGTACTGCCTGCGGGTCAGTGACGAAGTGAAGATCTACGACAAGCTGCTGTTCAACAGTTCGCTGGCCAAGGCGCATTGCGCGCCGGACACCCTGAAGATGCTGGCCCAGTTCACCGTGCTCTCGCGCCTCAAGGAGCCGGAAAACTCCAACATCTACTCGAAGATGCGCGTGTACGACGGCGAAAACCTCAAGGACACTGATCCGAAAGCCAAGTCGATCCAGGAATACCGCGACAATGCAGGCGTCGACGAAGGCATGAACGGACTCTCGACCCGCTTCGCGTTCAAGATCCTGTCGAAGGTGTTCAACTTCGATCCGCACGAAATCGCCGCCAACCCGGTGCACTTGCTCTACGTGCTGGAACAACAGATCGAACAGGAACAGTTCCAGGCCGAGACCCGCGAACGCTATCTGCGCTTCCTCAAGGAGTACCTGGCACCGCGCTACATCGAATTCATCGGCAAGGAGATCCAGACCGCCTACCTCGAGTCCTACAGCGAGTACGGCCAGAACATCTTCGATCGTTATGTGCTGTACGCCGACTTCTGGATCCAGGACCAGGAATACCGCGACCCGGAGACCGGCGAGATCCTCAACCGCGTAGCGTTGAACGAAGAACTGGAGAAAATCGAAAAACCGGCCGGCATCAGCAATCCGAAGGACTTCCGCAACGAAATCGTCAACTTCGTCCTGCGCGCCAGGGCCAACAACAACGGCAAGAACCCGACCTGGCTCAGCTACGAAAAACTGCGGGTGGTCATCGAGAAGAAAATGTTCTCCAACACCGAGGACCTGCTGCCAGTCATCAGCTTCAATGCCAAGGCCAGCAAAGAGGACCAGCAGAAACACAACGACTTCGTCACACGGATGGTCGAGCGGGGCTACACCGACAAACAGGTACGACTGCTGTCCGAGTGGTACCTGCGGGTCAGAAAATCACAATAACCCGCTGCCGGTCAGACCGGTTGTCGTCAGCCAGAGGCCTGTGTATGCATTTTCTGTTACACAAGCCTCTGGAAGGTGTTCGAAAGTCGGTAGCGAGTTCAGGCAGCATCCAAAGCGCTTGGGGGAGCGTTCAACATCCCTCGGCTCTCGGTTCGATGCTGTATCACCGCTCGCCCCTTTCAGGACAGCTTCTAAGGAGCAGTCATGAGCTATGTGATCGACCGACGTCTCAATGGCAAGAACAAGAGCACGGTGAACCGCCAGCGGTTTCTGCGGCGCTACCGTGATCACATCAAAAAGGCTGTCGAAGAGGCGGTCAGCCGGCGCTCCATTACCGATATGGAACACGGCGAACAAATCAGCATTCCCGGTCGCGACATCGACGAGCCGGTGCTTCACCACGGTCGCGGTGGCAAGCAGACGGTCGTGCACCCGGGCAACAAGGAATTCACCAGCGGCGAACATATCGCCCGTCCACCGGGAGGCGGTGGCGGTCGAGGCCCCGGCAAGGCTGGCAACTCCGGCGAAGGGATGGACGAATTCGTCTTCCAGATCACCCAGGAAGAATTTCTCGAATTCATGTTCGAGGACCTCGAACTGCCCAACCTGGTCAAGCGCAACCTGACCGGCACCGACACCTTCAAGACCGTGCGCGCCGGGATCAGCAACGAGGGCAACCCGTCGCGGATCAACATCATCCGCACCCTGCGTTCAGCCCACGCCCGGCGAATCGCCCTGTCCGGCAGCAGCCGGGCAAAACTGCGCGAAGCCAAAGAGGAACTTCTGCGACTCAAGCAGGAAGAACCGGACAACTTCGGCGATATTCAGGAAATCGAAGCAGAAATCGAAAAACTCAGCGCGCGCATTCACCGCATACCGTTTCTCGACACATTCGACCTCAAATACAACCTGCTCATCAAGCAACCCAACCCCAGTTCCAAGGCCGTGATGTTCTGCCTGATGGACGTGTCCGGCTCGATGACCCAGGCGACCAAGGACATCGCCAAGCGCTTCTTTATCCTGCTGTACCTGTTTCTCAAGCGTAACTACGAAAAGATCGACGTCGTGTTCATCCGCCATCACACCAGCGCCCGCGAAGTGGATGAAGAGGAGTTTTTCTACTCCCGGGAAACCGGCGGCACCATCGTCTCCAGCGCCCTGAAACTGATGCAGGAGATCATGGCTGAGCGTTATCCGAGCAACGAGTGGAACATCTACGCCGCCCAGGCCTCAGACGGTGACAACTGGAACGACGACTCTCCGATCTGCCGCGACATCCTGATCAACCAGATCATGCCATTCGTGCAGTACTACACTTATGTTGAGATCACCCCGCGCGAACACCAGGCCCTGTGGTTCGAGTACGAGCGCATCGCCGAAGCCTTTTCCGACACTTTTGCCCAGCAACAACTGGTCTCGGCCGGGGATATCTATCCGGTCTTCCGTGAACTCTTCCAGCGCAGGTTAGTGACATGACCGCCAAAGAGCAGAAACGCCAACCCATTTCCACCGGCTCCGAATGGACGTTCGAGCTGATCCAGGCCTATGACCGCGAAATCAGTCGTATTGCGGCCGGCTACGCACTCGATACGTACCCCAACCAGATCGAAGTGATCACCGCCGAACAGATGATGGACGCCTACGCCTCGGTCGGTATGCCACTGGGTTATCACCACTGGTCCTACGGCAAGCACTTCCTCAGCACCGAAAAGTCCTACACCCGCGGCCAGATGGGGCTGGCGTACGAGATCGTGATCAACTCCGACCCATGCATCGCCTACCTGATGGAAGAAAACACCATCTGCATGCAGGCGCTGGTGGTGGCCCATGCCTGCTACGGGCACAACAGCTTTTTCAAAGGCAACTACCTGTTCCGCACCTGGACTGACGCCAGCTCGATCATCGACTACCTGGTGTTTGCCAAGCAGTACATCATGCAGTGCGAAGAACGCCACGGTATCGACGCGGTAGAGGACCTGCTCGACTCCTGCCATGCGCTGATGAACTATGGTGTCGACCGCTACAAACGCCCCTATCCGATCTCCGCGGAAGAAGAACGTCGCCGGCAAAAGGACCGGGAAGAACATCTACAGAAACAGATCAACGATCTGTGGCGCACCATTCCCAAGGGCGCGGACAAGTACAGCGACAAGGACAACGCACGCTTCCCCGCCGAACCTCAGGAAAACATCCTGTACTTCATCGAAAAACACGCGCCGCTGCTGGAGCCATGGCAGCGGGAAATCGTGCGCATCGTGCGCAAGATCGCCCAGTATTTTTATCCACAGCGCCAGACCCAAGTGATGAACGAAGGCTGGGCCACGTTCTGGCACTACACCCTGATGAACGACCTGTACGACGAGGGCCTGGTCACCGACGGCTTCATGATGGAGTTCCTGACATCCCACACCAGCGTGGTCTTTCAGCCGGGCTTCGACAGCCCTTACTACAGCGGAATCAACCCCTACACTCTCGGGTTTGCCATGTACCGGGACATCCGGCGCATGTGCGAAGAACCCACCGAGGAAGATCGCCGCTGGTTCCCGGAAATTGCTGGCACCGACTGGCTGGCAGCCATCAAGTTCGCCATGAGCAGCTTCAAGGATGAGAGCTTCATCCTGCAGTACCTGTCGCCGAAGGTGATCCGCGACCTGAAGCTGTTCAGCATTCTCGATGACGACCAGAAGGACGACCTGCTGGTGCCCGCCATCCACGACGAAGGAGGCTACCGCATCATCCGTGAAACCCTCGCGGCACAGTACAACCTGGGAAATCGTGAGCCCAACGTGCAGATCTACAGCATCGACCGGCGTGGTGACCGCTCTCTGACCCTGCGTCACCAGCAACACGACCGCAAACCGCTGGGAGAGTCCACCGAGGAAGTGCTCAAGCACTTGCACCGCCTCTGGGGTTTCGACATTCACCTGGAAACCCTGCAGGGCGATCAGGTCATGAAAACCCATCATGTGCCGCCCAGAAGCGAGCACAGCGAAGGCGATTACGGCCGCCTGGACCTGGCCGTCATCCATCTTTGATCCGGTTTGTGCCTCCGAAAGCTCGATGCAACGGTTATCCTGTCGAGCTAACGGAGGTTTTTTATGCGTATTTATAAAGTCGGCGGTGCGGTACGCGATCGCTTGCTGGGCAAACCGGTTACCGATATCGACTGGGTCGTGGTCGGCGCGACGACCGAAGAGATGCTCGCCAAGGGCTTTCGCCCGGTGGGCGCGGATTTCCCGGTGTTCCTTCATCCAAAAAGCGGTGAGGAGTACGCCCTCGCCCGCACCGAGCGCAAAAGCGGGCGCGGTTACGGCGGGTTCACTTTTCACGCCAGCCCTGAAGTCACCCTCGAAGAAGACCTGATCCGTCGCGACCTGACCATCAATGCCATGGCTGAAGACGATCAGCAGAACCTGACCGACCCGTACCACGGCCAGCGCGACCTCGAAGCACGCCTGCTTCGTCACGTTTCCCCGGCATTTGCCGAAGATCCGCTCCGGGTCCTGCGTGTTGCCCGCTTCGCGGCGCGCTACGCGACGCTGGGTTTTACCGTCGCCCCGGAAACCCTGGAACTGATGCGCCAACTCAGCGAGTCAGGCGAGCTTGAAGCACTGACCCCGGAGCGCAGCTGGAAAGAAATTTCCCGCGCTCTGATGGAAGATCAGCCACAGGTGTTTGTGGAGGTTTTGCGTGCATGCGGCGCACTCAAGGTACTGATGCCCGAGGTCGACGCGCTGTTTGGCGTACCGCAACCACCCGCCCACCACCCGGAAATCGATACAGGCACACATACCCTGAGCGTGTTGCAGCAAGCGGCGCGGCACAAACAGCCGCTGACCGTGCGTTGGGCCTGCCTGCTGCACGACCTGGGCAAGGGCCTGACGCCAGAGGAAGAATGGCCGCGACACATTGCCCACGAGTTCAAGGGTCTGAAGATGATCAAAACGGTCAATGAACGCTTTAAGGTACCGAGGGACTGCCAGGAACTGGCGCTACTGGTGGGCGAGTATCACACCCACGGGCATCGCGCCCTTGAGCTGAAGCCATCGACATTGCTCGAATTGCTGCAAAGCTTCGACATTTACCGTCGGCCACAGCGGTTCGAGGAGTTCATCGCGGCATGCGAGATGGATGCGCGGGGGCGCAAAGGGCTGGAAGAAAGAAGTTATCCACAGGCGGATTACTTGCGCGGCGCGGCAACCGCTGCTCGCAGCGTGGCGGTTCAGCCGTTGCTGGAAAAAGGCTTCAAGGGGCCGGAGTTGGGGGAGGAGATCAAGCGCGAGCGGCTAAAAGCCTTGAAAGTCTACAAAGAGACGGCATCTGTCTGAAAAAGCTTCGTCGGAGCGCCTTCGCGAGCAAGCCCGCTCCCACAGGGTTAGCGTAACCCTGTGGGAGCGGGCTTGCTCGCGAAGGCGTCAGTCAGATCACAACAAATCTGAAGGTGTCAGCTGCTCACCGCGCCATTCGAAAGCCACCGGTGCCAACACCTGATCAATCTGCGCTTCACCCCACAGGGTCGCAAAGCTCTTGCCTACACCCGGATGCACCCGATCAGGCGCAATCAGCGACAAGGGCCACAAAACGAACGCATTTTTCAGAATTTCTGCCCGCGGCAAGATCAAGCCATCGAAGTTGCCCACCAGGTCACCGAACAACAACACGTCGATATCCAGCGGCAAACCTCGGCGATCCGGTGCGTAACGACCGTTATCCGCCTCGATGAACTTCAGTCGACGATCAAGCTCCATCAGCGGCAGGTCGGTATACGCCGACACCACGAAATTGAAGAACGGCCCACTCTTGATGCCCACCGGCTGGCTTTCGAACACCGCCGAACAGCGGATATCGACAAGGAACGCCGACAATGCATCGAGCCCCGCCCGCAAATGGGCTTCACGCTCGATATTGCTACCGAGCCCGAGGTACACCTGAGTCAGCGACATCCGCGCTCGATCTCCACGCCCACACCGCCGGTGGCAGCCGGGACAGCACCGGGCTTGGTCAGCTTCAGGCGCATCCAGGTGATCTTGAATTCGCTCATCAGCACTTCAACCAGGCGCTCGGCAAAGGTTTCCACCAACTGGAATTGCGCCTGCTCGGCAAACGCCTGGATGCGCAAGGAAACACTGGCGTAGTCGAGCGCCAGGGTCAGGTCATCACCGGCTGCGGCCGGGCGATTATCCCAGGCGAAGCTCAGATCAAGACGCAAGCACTGTCGGATGCCTCGTTCCCAGTCGTAGGCACCAATCACCGTGTCGACTTCCAGGCCCTCGATAAACACTCTGTCCAAGCACTTCTCTCCGCTACACGACAAGGGCGCAATGCGCCGTTAGAATCAGGGCTTCCTCGCCCGGAATAGTTAGCATGTTTTGGTTATTGGCGATCCTCGCCTACCTGCTCGGCTCTCTGTCCTTTGCCATTTTGCTCAGCCGCCTGACCGGTAACCCCGATCCGCGAATGAGTGGCTCGGGCAATGCCGGTGCCACCAACATGTTGCGCCTGGCCGGCAAGAAACTCGCCATCCTGACCCTGCTCGGCGACCTTTGCAAAGGCCTGCTGCCGGTACTGATTGCGCGCCTTGCGGGCCTTTCGCAGCAGGAACAGGCCTGGATCGGCGTCTATGCCGTCATCGGCCATCTGTTTCCGTTGTATTTCCGCTTTCGCGGCGGCAAGGGTGTCGCCACCGCTGCCGGCATGTTGCTGGGACTGTACCCGCCCGCAGCCCTTCTGGCGGTCTGTGCCTGGCTCTTGACGTTCTACCTGACCCGCACCAGTTCCCTGGCCGCCCTCATCGCCACACCGCTGACCCTGCCGTTGCTGGCCTGGCAAGAACCGGCCGCCCTACTGCCCATGAGTACGCTCACCGGGCTGATCGTCTGGCGTCATCGCGGCAATCTACGCGACCTGTTTGCCGGACGCGAACGGCATTTCTAGCGGCCGGACATGAGCACCACTCATCACAATGCCGACAACTGCTCCATCGGCCAGCGCGCCTGCACGCTGATCGCCAGGCTTTCCTGCTGACCGGCCTGCAAGCGCTGGCAGCCGGCGAACGCGATCATTGCGCCATTATCGGTGCAGAACTCAGGGCGCGCATAAAACACGTCGCCCTTCATGTCGCCGAGCATCTTCTCCAAAGAAGAGCGCAACGCCTTGTTGGCGCTGACGCCTCCAGCGATCACCAGGCGCTTCATTCCTGCCTGCTTGAGGGCACGCTTGCACTTGATGGTCAAAGTCTCCACCACGGCCTGCTGGAACGCCAGCGAGATGTCGCAACGGGCTTGTTCGCTGTCGTCCCCGGCGCTAACGCACTGCTGCCAGGTGTTCAACGCAAAGGTTTTCAGGCCACTGAAGCTGAAATCCAGACCCGGACGGTCGCACATCGGACGCGGGAAGAGGAAACGCCCTGCAACGCCCTGTTCTGCAAGGCGAGCGATCTCCGGCCCGCCCGGATAATTGAGGCCCATCATCTTGGCCGTCTTGTCGAAGGCCTCGCCAGCGGCGTCATCCAGGGTCTCGCCCAGGAGCGTGTACTGGCCAATTCCGTCGACCTGAACCAGTTGCGTATGACCACCCGACACCAACAAAGCGACGAACGGAAATTCCGGTGGTTGCGGCTCCAGCATCGGCGCCAGCAAGTGGCCCTCCATGTGATGCACGCCGAGGGCCGGAATGCCCCAGGCAAAGGCCAGCGCCTGAGCGCAGGAAGCCCCTACCAGCAAGGCACCGACCAGGCCAGGACCCGCGGTGTAGGCGATCGCATCGATCTCGGTCGGCACGCAGTCGGCCTCGGCCAACACCTGCCGAATCAAGGGCAGCATGCGTTTGACGTGATCGCGCGAAGCCAGCTCCGGCACCACGCCACCATAGGCGCGGTGCAGGTCGATCTGACTGAACAGCGCGTCGGCCAGCAGGCCGCGCTCACTGTCATATAATGCGACACCGGTTTCGTCGCAGGAGGTTTCTAATCCCAGTACTAGCATGGGTTTGCGCCTTGTTTAGGCTGAATTCGAAGGCGCGCATAATAGTCGTCGCGTGATGCCCCGACCAGCGGTTTTCGATCAGAGGCTTTGCATTCCGAGCGTTGAGGGGTTAACATCCGCAACCCTTAAAAACCGACGTCTTCAAGTGCTCTTTTGCCGCGAGGATGTTGACCCCGGTAATGAATGAAGGTAGCTCTGGATGCCAGCCGTCAAAGTAAAAGAGAACGAACCCTTCGACGTAGCTCTGCGTCGTTTCAAGCGCTCCTGCGAAAAAGCCGGTGTACTGGCTGAAGTTCGTAGCCGCGAATTTTACGAGAAGCCAACTTCTGAGCGTAAGCGCAAAGCAGCAGCCGCTGTTAAGCGTCACGCCAAGAAAGTTCAGCGCGAACAGCGCCGCGCCGTTCGTCTGTACTAATACACAGACGATCGTAGCAAGCTTCTGCCAAGCCCGGCCCTCAGCCGGGCTTATGGCATTTGCGTAAAACGCTTGATGCTTCACCGTCAAAGCCGCAGACGCGACCGAGACAAATCTGCTTCACCGCGTCAGACCTGGCTCTTTTGCCAGCGGTGCACGTCTTTTCTGACGAGCCTTTCAAGGCTACTGACGAGCACACCCACTGATTCCTCTCACGACGATCAGCCCAAGGCACCTGCTTGCGTGCCAGATGATGAGCTATCCGGGGCCTATGATTGGCCATAGCGGATTCAGCGCAACACATTCAAACAGTCGAATACTGATTGGCATTAACGTCAGTGGATTTTCGGCAGATACACTTCCCGACAGCGATTACGCAGACGACACTGGTCGAGCCGCACACTTTGCGCGCCTCAAACAATGACCGCGCTCGATCGCCGCACGTTTCGGGCTCCTTTCAGCGCAGATGACGAGAACGCCATGGCCGGGCTAATTCCCCAGAGCTTCATTGACGACCTTCTGAACCGCACCGACATCGTCGATGTGGTCAGCTCGCGCCTGCAATTGAAAAAGGCCGGCAAGAACCACACCGCCTGCTGCCCGTTCCACAAGGAAAAGACTCCGTCGTTCAGCGTCAGCCCCGACAAGCAGTTCTATTACTGCTTCGGCTGCGGCGCTGGCGGCAACGCCCTCGGCTTCATCATGGACCACGACAACCTGGATTTCGTCCAGGCTGTCGAAGAACTGGCCAAAGCCGCCGGCATGGAAATCCCCCGCGAAGAAAGCGGCCGCCCGCACAAACCGCGACAGCCAACCGATTCGCCGCTGTATCCGCTACTCAGCGCCGCTGCCGACTTTTATCGCCAGGCCCTGAAAAGCCATCCATCGCGCAAGGCCGCCGTGGAATACCTTAAAGGCCGCGGGCTGACCGGCGAAATCGCCCGGGACTTCGGCCTGGGTTTTGCTCCGCCTGGCTGGGACAACCTGTTCAAGCACTTGAGCAGCGATACCCTGCAACAAAAAGCCATGATCGATGCCGGCCTGCTGATCGAAAACGCCGAAAGCGGTAAACGCTACGACCGCTTCCGCGACCGCGTGATGTTTCCGATCCGCGACAGTCGCGGGCGCGTCATCGCCTTTGGCGGCCGGGTATTGGGCGACGACAAGCCGAAGTACCTGAACTCCCCGGAAACCCCGGTTTTTCATAAAGGCCAGGAACTCTACGGCCTGTACGAAGCGCGCAAGACTAACCGCAACCTCGACGAGATCATCGTCGTCGAGGGTTACATGGACGTCATTGCCCTGGCCCAGCAAGGCCTGCGCAATGCTGTCGCGACCCTGGGCACCGCTACCAGCGAGGAACACCTCAAGCGGCTGTTTCGCGTCGTACCCAGCGTGCTGTTCTGCTTCGACGGCGACCAGGCCGGCCGCAATGCGGCATGGCGGGCGCTGGAGGCGACACTGTCGAGCTTGCAGGACGGTCGTCGTGCACGCTTTCTGTTCCTTCCCGAAGGCGAGGACCCGGACACCCTGGTCCGCTCCGAAGGCACCGATGCCTTCCGCGCACGGATCAACCAGCACGCGCAGCCTCTGGCCGACTACTTCTTCCAGCAACTGACGGAAGAAGCCGACCCGCGCTCGCTTGAGGGCAAAGCCCATATGGCCACCCTCGCCGCACCGCTGATCGACAAAGTCCCGGGCGCCAACCTGCGCACCCTGATGCGTCAACGCCTGAGCGAAATCACCGGTCTGAGCGGCGAAGCGGTGAGTCAACTGGCACAAAGCGCCCCGCAAGAAGCACCGCCGGCCTACGACCCGGGCATCGATTACGACGCGATGCCTGATTACAGCGACTATCATCAGCCGCAGGCACAGGAAATGTATGTGCCGCAGCAGGAATGGACGCCGAAGAAACCCGGTGCAGGAGGCAAGAAATGGGACAAAAAACCGTGGGACAAGAATGGCAAGCGGGGCGGTGATCGCGATCAACCCCGCGCGCCACGGGTGCCCGCCGCCGTAGAACCGCCGACCCTCGCCGCCTTGCGCACGTTGCTGCATCACCCGCAACTGGCGAAAAAAGTCGAGGATGCCGGGCACTTCGCCGCCGAAGATCACACCAACACACAATTGCTGGTGGCGCTGCTCGAAGCCGTGCAGAAGAATCCCAAGCTAAACTCAATTCAACTGATTGCGCGCTGGCACGGCACAGAACAAGGCCGCCTGCTCAAGGCGCTGGCCGAAAAGGAATGGCTGATTGATGGAGATAACCTTGAACAACAGTTTTTCGACACCATTACTAGCTTGTCAGCCCGCCAACGCGAGCGAAACCTGGAACAACTTCTGCGAAAAGCGCGTCAAAGCGAATTGACCAGCGAAGAGAAAAATCAACTGCGCGACCTCTTGAGTCGCAATGTTTCCGCAACAAACCCGACCTCAACTGGCGCGTGAGGTCATAGCTCAGGTATAATCCTCGGCTTGTTTTTTGCCCGCCAAGACCTTCAGTGGATAGGGTGTTATGTCCGGAAAAGCGCAACAGCAGTCTCGTATCAAAGAGTTGATCACACTTGGTCGTGAGCAGGGCTACCTGACTTACGCGGAGGTCAACGACCACCTGCCGGAGGATATTTCAGATCCGGAACAGGTGGAAGACATCATCCGCATGATCAATGACATGGGGATCAACGTATTCGAGGTTGCGCCAGATAAGGATTCCCTTATGCTGGCCGACGCCGATACCGACGAAGCCGCAGCCGAAGAGGCCGCTGCAGCGTTGGCTGCGGTCGAGACCGACATTGGTCGCACTACCGACCCGGTGCGCATGTACATGCGTGAAATGGGTACGGTAGAGCTCCTCACGCGTGAAGGCGAAATCGAAATCGCCAAGCGTATTGAAGAGGGCATCCGTGAGGTGATGAGCGCAATCGCGCACTTCCCTGGCACGGTTGATCATATTCTCTCCGAGTACACCCGCGTCACCACCGAAGGTGGCCGCCTGTCCGACGTCCTGAGCGGTTATATCGACCCGGACGACGGCATCGCGCCGCCTGCGGCAGAAGTGCCGCCGCCGATCGACGCGAAAGCCGCTAAAGCGGATGACGACTCCGAGGACGATGACGCCGAAGCCTCCGATGACGAGGAAGAAGCCGAAAGCGGTCCGGATCCGGTCATCGCCGCCCAGCGTTTCGGCGCTGTCGCCGATCAGATGGAAATCACCCGCAAGTCGCTGAAAAAGCACGGTCGCAACAACAAGGCAACGATTGCCGAGCTGTTGGCCCTGGCCGAGCTGTTCATGCCGATCAAACTGGTGCCGAAGCAATTCGAAGGCCTGGTCGAGCGTGTTCGCAGTGCCCTGGATCGCCTGCGTCAGCAAGAGCGCGCAATCATGCAGCTCTGCGTTCGTGATGCACGCATGCCGCGTGCCGACTTCCTGCGCCAGTTCCCGGGTAACGAAGTCGACGAAAGCTGGAGTGATGCCCTGGCCAAAGGCAAAGGCAAATACGCTGAAGCCATTGGTCGTCTGCAGCCGGACATCATCCGTTGCCAGCAGAAGCTGACCGCGCTGGAAACCGAAACCGGTTTGACCATCGCCGAGATCAAGGACATCAACCGTCGCATGTCGATCGGTGAGGCCAAGGCCCGCCGCGCGAAGAAAGAGATGGTTGAAGCCAACTTGCGCCTGGTGATCTCGATCGCCAAGAAGTACACCAACCGTGGCCTGCAATTCCTCGATCTGATCCAGGAAGGCAACATCGGCTTGATGAAAGCGGTAGACAAGTTCGAATACCGTCGCGGCTACAAGTTCTCGACTTATGCCACCTGGTGGATCCGTCAGGCGATCACTCGCTCGATCGCCGACCAGGCCCGCACCATCCGTATTCCGGTGCACATGATCGAGACGATCAACAAGCTCAACCGCATTTCCCGCCAGATGCTGCAGGAAATGGGTCGCGAACCGACCCCGGAAGAGCTGGGCGAACGCATGGAAATGCCTGAGGACAAGATCCGTAAGGTATTGAAGATCGCTAAAGAGCCGATCTCCATGGAAACCCCGATCGGTGATGACGAAGACTCCCACCTGGGTGACTTCATCGAAGACTCGACCATGCAGTCGCCAATCGATGTTGCAACCGTTGAGAGCCTTAAAGAAGCGACTCGCGAAGTACTGTCCGGCCTCACTGCCCGTGAAGCCAAGGTACTGCGCATGCGCTTCGGTATCGACATGAATACCGACCACACCCTCGAAGAGGTTGGTAAGCAGTTCGACGTGACCCGTGAGCGGATTCGTCAGATTGAAGCCAAGGCGCTGCGCAAGCTGCGCCACCCGACGAGAAGCGAGCATCTGCGCTCCTTCCTCGACGAGTGATCACAGAACCCCCGGCCCAGGCCGGGGGTTTTGCTTTGTACAGATTAAATCCCCCCGCTTCCCCCCTCCGCCCAGTAGCCGTCTACACTCGAAACATTCCCCCGAGCCATAACGAGACCGTTATGCCCAGACTGCCGACCGTGCTTTTTTTGCTGTCGCTGATGACCTGGACCGCAACGGCTGGCGCTCTGACTCTCACTGACGATGAACGTAGCTGGCTGGCGGCTCACCCGGAATTGCGCCTGGGTGTCGATGCGTCGTGGCCGCCCTTCGAGTTTCGTGACGATGAGGGCCGCTACCAGGGCCTTGCCGCGGATTACATCGAGGTCATCCGCAAAAGGCTGGCAACCCGGCTCACGCCCATCGAGCCGGTGAGCTGGACCGCCGTCCTGGAACAAGCCAAAAAGGGCAAGCTGGACCTGCTGCCGGGCATCATGTCGACCCCTGAACGCCAGAAATACCTGTCGTTCACCCGCCCCTATCTGGATTTTCCGATTGTCATCCTGGCCCATGTCGGGGGCCCCCAGCCACATAACCTGAAAGACCTGTACGGCCTGAAAATCGCCGTGGTGGAAAACTACGCCCCCCACGAACTGCTGCGCACCCACCATCCCGACTTGAACCTGGTGGCGATGCCCAACGTCAGTTCGGCGCTGCAGGCGCTGGCCACCGACGAAGTAGACGCCGTGGTAGGCGATCTGGCTTCCAGCGTCTGGAGCCTGCGCCAACTCAAGCTCGATGGGTTGTATGTCAGCGGTGAAACCCCCTATCGCTATCAACTGGCCATGGGTGTACCCCGCGGCAACAAGATGCTGGTCGGCATTCTCGACAAAGTCCTGGCGGACATGAGTCCCGCTGAAATCAGCGCCATTCAGGAGCATTGGGTCGGCAACGTCCTCGATCATCGAACTTTCTGGAATGACCTGTTGGTGTATGGCCTGCCCGGATTGCTGCTGCTGACTATCGTGCTGGCGGTGGTTATCCGCATCAACCGCCGCTTGAGCTCGGAAATCGCCCGCCGGGTCGACCTTGAACAGGAACTGCGCAGCAGCGAATACCACTACCGTGGCCTGGTGGAGAGCCTGTCGGCCATCGCCTGGGAAGCAAAAGTCACCGACTTCACCTACAGCTATGTATCGCCCCACGCCGAAGACCTTCTCGGTTATCCCCTATCCCATTGGCTGATACCGGGCTTCTGGCGCAACATCATTCACCCCGCCGACCTGACCCGTGCCCAGACCTTCTGCGATCACGAAGTGCTGGCCGGGCGCGATCACCGACTCGATTACCGGGTGATCACCGCCGACGGGCGCTGCCTGTGGGTGCGCGATATCGTCAGCCTGATCGAACACGGGCATGAGCCGGTGCTGCGCGGGTTGATGATCGATATCACCGACGCCAAGCGCACCGAAGAAGCATTGCGCCTGTCGGAGCAGAAATTCGCATCCGTGTTCCAGCAATGCCCGGACATGCTGGTGATCGCGCGCCTGAGCGACGGCTGCCTGCTGGAAGTCAACGAAGCGTTCGAAGAACAGATCGGCCTCAAGGCCGAGGACGTCATTGGCCAGACCGCCACCAACCTGAACATCTGGGGGATTCCCGGTGTTGGGCCGGGCCTGTTGCAACGTTTGCAGGCCGGCAGCATCCGCAACCTGGAAATGCCCTTTCGTCGAAGCAACGGCCAGGTGTTTACCGGCCTGATCTCCGCCGAACCGTTCAACCTCGACATGACACCGGCGCTGGTGGTCGTGGTGCGGGACATCACCCAGCTCAAGGAAACCCAGCAACAGTTGCAAACTTCCGAAGAAAAATTCGCCAAGGCCTTCCACGCCTCTCCCGACGGTTTGCTGCTGTCTCGGCAAAGTGATGGCTTGCTGTTGGAGGTCAACGATGGTTTTAGCCGCATCACCGGGTTCAACAGCGCCATGTCGGTGGATCGTTCGGCGCTGGACCTGGGAATCTGGGTCAACCTCAATGAACGCAAGCAAATGCTCGACCTGCTGCACCGAGACGGTTTTGTCCGCGACTTCAGCTGCCATATCCGCCGCAGCGACGGGCAGATCCGCCTCTGTGAAGTGTCCAGCCGTCCGCTGCCGATTGGTGATGAAGACTGCATGCTGACCATCGCCCGGGACATCACCGAGCGGCACCTGATGCAGGAAAAACTGCAACAGGCCGCCACCGTGTTCGAAAGCACCGCCGAAGGCGTGTTGATCACCGATACCCAACAGCACATCAGCGCGGTCAACCGCGCGTTCACCGAAATCACCGGTTACAGCGAAAACGAAGCCCTGGGCCACACGCCACGCCTGCTCGCCTCAGGCCTGCATGACAGTGCGTTCTACGCGGCCATGTGGCATCAATTGACCGCCGAAGGTCATTGGCAGGGCGAGATTTCCAATCGGCGCAAGAATGGCGAGCTGTATCCGAGCTGGCTGACCATCAGTGCCGTGCGCAACCGCGACAAGTTCATCACCCACTTTGTCGCGGTGTTCGCCGACATTTCCAGCCTCAAACATGCCCAGGCCAAACTCGACTACCAGGCGCACCACGACCCGCTGACCGGCCTGCCTAACCGCACGCTGTTCGAAAGCCGCTTGCTGACGGCGCTCAACAACCAGCAGGAAAACGGCGGCCAGGGCGCCGTGCTGTTCCTCGACCTTGACCGCTTCAAGCACATCAACGACAGCCTCGGCCACCCGGTCGGCGACCTGCTGCTCAAGGGCATTGCCGTACGTCTCAAGGAGCAGTTGCGTGACATCGACACCGTGGCGCGACTGGGTGGTGACGAATTCATCATTCTGTTGCCGGGCCTGCAACAATCCAGCGATGCCGACCACATCGCCACCAAATTGCTCAATTGTTTCGCCGCGCCGTTCCAGGCTGGCGAACACGAGTTTTTCATCAGCGCCAGTATCGGCACCAGCCTCTATCCGAAGGATGGCTGCGACGTTGCCACACTGATCAAGAACGCCGACGCCGCGATGTACCGCTCCAAGGCCAAGGGCCGCAACCGCGTCGAAAGCTACACCCGCGACCTCACCGCCCAGGCCAGCGAACGCGTGGCGCTGGAACACGAACTGCGCCGCGCCATCGAACGCAACGAGCTGCACCTGTGCTACCAACCGAAAATCAGCCTCGTGGACTACAGCCTGGTCGGCGCCGAAGCCCTGATCCGCTGGCGCCATCCGACCTTTGGCGACGTGCCGCGGGAACACTTCATCCCGCTGGCCGAAGAAAACGGCATGATCCTGCAAATCGGCGACTGGGTCCTGGAAACCGCCTGCCGGCAGATGGCCGAATGGCACCGGCTGTACGACAGTCCCGGCCCGCTGTCGGTCAACCTTGCCGGCGCCCAATTGCGCCAACCCAATCTGCTGGGCCGTATCGAACAGTTGCTCAAGGACAACGGCCTCAACCCCGGTTTCCTGCAACTGGAAATCACCGAAAACTTCATCATGAGCCAGGCTGAGGAAGCGTTGGCGGTGCTGCATCAACTCAAAAAACTGGGTGTGCAACTGGCCATCGATGACTTCGGTACCGGTTACTCGTCCCTGAGCTACCTCAAGCGTCTGCCACTGGACATCCTCAAGATCGACCAGTCCTTCGTCCGCGGCCTGCCGGACGATCCCCACGATGCGGCGATCGTACGCGCCATCATCGCGCTCGGACGCAGCATGCCATTCACCGTGATTGCCGAAGGGGTCGAGACCCTGGCGCAACAGCAATTCCTCGCTGCCGAGGGCTGTGAACAAATCCAGGGCTACATCGTCAGCCTACCCCTGCCCCCCGACGAATTTGCCGCGACGTTTCTTCGTACAACCGTATTGGATTTTTCGGATAGCACAGCTGCGAAACCATCGCTATAATCCGCGACCTACTGAGGGCCTATAGCTCAGTTGGTTAGAGCAGAGGACTCATAATCCTTTGGTCCACGGTTCAAGTCCGTGTGGGCCCACCAAACAAGAAAGCCGCGCATTGCGCGGCTTTTGCGTATCTGAATAGCCCGAAACAGTAGAGCCATTTTTTAAATCGTTCAGTTGGCAAAGTTTTCGATCTTTACCTGGCCCTCGGGGAAGGTGGCGATGATTTCCAGCTCGCCACCCATAGCGCGGATGTAGTTGCGCAAAGTACTGATGTACATATCCGTTCGCCGCTCCATCTTGGAGATCGCCGCCTGGTTGACATGCAGCGTCCTGGCCAGTGTGTCCTGACTCAACGCTTGCGCCTGGCGCAACTCGTGCAGCGGCATTTGTTCTCGTAGCTTCTGATGCAAGACCTCAACACGCGCTTTAGACTCTGGAGAGCGACGTGCCACCAAATCAGCAAATTTTTTAGCCATTGTCATAGCCCTCTTTCTTCAATGTTTCCAAGTGCTCGTCGTAGAGACGTTCGGCCAGTGGCACGTGTTCCGTATACCAACGCTCCTGGCCGGTTTTATCACCGCCAATCAGCAGAATCGCGCTGCGCCGTGGATCAAACGCGTACAGCACACGGTACGGCCTGCCAGCGTGCTGCACCCTTAGCTCACGAAGGTTGCCATGCCGTGAACTCTTGATATCGCTGGTATGTGGAAAACCCAAGTGTGGGCCATCCTCGCCCAGCAACATCACCGTGGCCTGAACCGAGTCCTGTTCGGCCTCGTTCAGGTGATCCCACCAGGCCTCAAATTCATCCGTGTATTCGACGTCCCATTTCATACAAATATGCCACCAAAGGAATATAACCTCAAAGGAATAAATGTATGAGCTTCAGAGGTGCCCAACCACCCTGATTCCTCTGTCAATTGTTAACGATGGTTACTGGTAGAGGGTTTGCCGTTTCGCCAATTGCTTCAGTGCCCTCATGACAACGCGGGAACCAGGCGTTTGGCTCAACTACTCAGAGGATGCACCGGCCTGGAAAATCGCTCGTCGCGCCAGTCTTCGTTTACAGAGGGTGTCGCAATATCGGATGACGTCCGTAAACCTTGTAGGCAAACTCCGAATCTTGCTTTTGGGCACTTTGCTGCCTTGTTGCGCTTTTCTTCGACGGGATAGTCTCCGGACGTCGCTGACCATTCAGCGATCGGGCTTGGAAACCCGTCAGATCACAGTGCAACAGTACCCCTACCGCGATTCCAGACGTTTTTTACGATTGCGAATTTTGTGTTATGGCAGCTGTGCGTGGGACGCCTTCAGGCGTGCCGGTTCTGTGGTCTCCGGTTTTCCAACCTGCGCACAGCCGCCACCTATTCGCTTGGAAACGAACGTGGCGACTACTCTAATCTTGGAGTAAGACCATGATAAAAACAGATTCCTCTGCGTCATCAGAACTAAAAACCGTCGGCTTCACCCCCTTCCTGTATCTCTCGAGTCAACCCCTGTTCCACGTCTGCCGCAACGTCCCCATCGCCGACGCCTTGGCCCAGGCCTCCGACCTGCTGTTCCTCGCCAAGTCCCTGACCGTGGACGCCGCCTACACCCAAGACTCCGACCGCCACGCCTGGGCCGCGCACTACCTGACGACGATGAGCAAAGCGGTGATTGATGATGTGGTGAAGGTGCTGACGCGAAGGCCTGTTCGATCGAGATCGGATGCAGATCAATAGAACAATATTCACAGAGTCTGAAAATTCCCAAAAAGGGACCGAGCGTTCCCTTTTTGGGACTGATAGAGCCAGCCTCTTCGGCCCTTCGTTATTTCCAGTGCTGAACAACATCACTGCAACTGTCAGTCCAAACACGTAACGAAGGGATGGCCTGCACCACCCGCAACCGTTCCAGCATCTGCCCCGTCAACACCACCTCATACGTATCCGTCGCCCGCCCCCATTGCTCCACAAGAGCCATACCGTCCACCAGCGCCACAGCCAATTCGGCAATCGTCCCAGCCTGATCTTCGATAATTTCTTGAGTCCGAATCCAGACCCGATCAGTCATCGATTTAAGCTCAGCCGAAATGCGCTTACCCGACGCTGGATCGGTATCCGGGCAGGCAATATTGCGCAGCAGATGCTGAAGCTCCCTGATTTTTGCGTAATCCTGTTCCGCCCCCTGCTCGCCTTTGAGGATGGCCGTGGCTTTGGGCTTGTCGACGCGTTTTGCGGCTGAAGGTTTTGAAGGCAGGGTCTGCGCCATTGCGCCAGCCAGGAGCACCATCATCCGGGCTTCCAGATGTTCCTTCATGGCTTCCATCGACAAAATTGGGCGCACCAAGGTAATGGAGGCCCCTCCCTGGTGCCGCAGATCCTTGGTCACTGTCAGGGTAACGCCGCCCGTTTCAAACCCCAGGGCACGGGCCACCACGTAGTGCCCCATTTCGTGATGGGCGATCTGCAATGCACGGTCCCGTACAGCAGCAGGTAGCTTCGTTGTCATGTCCTTCGCCTCGCACCCTCGACTGCCTCAATCCTAGCCGATTTCCACACAGGCTCTTTCGCCCAACAAAAAGCCGCGCAATGGCGCGGCTTTCTGACTCAAGCTTCAACCCTTACTCGGGCAAAGCGTAGGCAATCACATAATCCCCACGATCCGTCGACTGACGCGCACCGCCCACCGTCAGCAGAATGTACTGCCTGCCGGTTTTCGGTGAAACGTAAGTCATCGGCCCTGACTGGCTGCCCACCGGCAAGCGCGACTTCCAGATTTCGTTGCCGTTGCCGGTATCGAAGGCGCGCAGGTAGAAGTCCTGGGTGCCGGCGAAGAACAGCAGGCCCGACTGGGTTGCCAGCGAAGCGCCGAGGGTCGGCATGCCGATCGGGATCGGCAGGTGCATGCGGATGCCCAGCGGGCCGGTGTCTTGCACGGTGCCGACCGGAACTTGCCACATCAGTTTGTGGGTCTTCAGGTCGATGGCCGACATGGTGCCGAACGGTGGTTTCTGGCACGGAATGCCGACCGCCGAGAGGAAGCGCTCGCGCATGGCGCCGAACGGTGTGCCTTCCTGGGGTACCACGCCCATTTCGATACCGCTGGCCCCGACTTTGATCTTGTCGCGCGGGATCATGTAGTTAGCCAGGCCCAGGCGCATGTCGTTGACGAACATGTAGTGGGTGTTCGGATCAACCGAGACGCTGCCCCAGTTCATGCCGCCCAACGAGCCCGGGAATTGCAGGGCGCGATCCATGCCCGGCGGGGTGTAGACGCCTTCGTGGCGCATGCCTTTGAACTGGATTCGGCACATCAACTGATCAAACGGCGTGGCGCCCCACATGTCGGACTCGGTCAGGGTCTTGTTGCCGATTGACGGCATGTCCACCGAGAACGGCTGGGTTGGCGAGTAGCGTTCGCCAGGAACCTTGCCTTGCGGCACCGGACGCTCTTCGACGCGGGCAATCGGCACGCCGGTTTCGCGGTTGAGCAGGAAGATCTCGCCCTGCTTGGTGACTTGCGCCAAGGCTGGCTGGGTGCCGCCCTTGTCGTCCGGCACGTCGTACAGCAGCGGCTGTGCCGGCAGGTCGAAGTCCCACAGGTCGTGGTGGGTGGTCTGGAAGTGCCAGCGCACCTGGCCGGTCTTCACATCGATAGCGACGATGGACGAGCTCCACTTGTCGTCGAACTCGGTGCGTTGACCGCCGAAGAAGTCCGGGGTGGCGTTGCCGGTTGGCAAGTAAACCAGACCGAGCCTGGCGTCGTAGGACATGGCCGACCACACGTTCGGCGTACCACGGGTATAGGTCTCGCCGGCCGGCGGACGTTTGGTGGTGTTCGGGTTGCCCGGATCCCATGCCCATACCAGTTCACCGCTGCGCACGTCGTAGGCACGCACCACGCCCGGCGGTTCGCCGGTGGAGTAGTTATCGGCCACGCGGCCGCCGACGATCACCACGTCACCTGCGACCAATGGGGTCGAGGTTTGCTGGTAGTAACCGGGCTTCACTTCGCCCATGTCGGTGGTCAGGTCAACGGTGCCCTTGTTGCCGAATTCTTCGCAGGGCTTGCCGGTGTCGGCATTGATGGCGATCAGGCGCGCATCGCCGGTCGGCAGAAACAGACGTTTCGTACAGGCGGTTGGCTGAGTGTCCGAAGACACCGGGGTTTCGGAGTAACCCAGGCCACGGCAGCGCTGCCAGTTGGGCGCGGTGCCTTGCGGGTCGAACTTCCACCGCTGGGCGCCGGTGTCGGCGTCCAGGGCGAAGACTTTGCCGTAGGCGGTGCAGGTGTAGACCGTGTCACCGATTTGCAGCGGGGTGTTCTGGTCTTCGGCACCGGCGCCGGTACTTTGCGGGATGTCGCCGGTGCGGAAGGTCCAGGCGACCTGCAACTTGTCGATGTTGCCCTTGGTGATCTGGTCCAGCGCGGCAAAGCGGTTGCCGGCGGTGGTGTTGCCCCAGTGCGCCCAGTCTTTCTGCTCGGTGCCCGGAGTGACCGGCGTTACCGCAGGTACAGTGGTGTTTTTGACCACGTGGGTCGGCACGAACATGTAGGCCATCGTCGCAACGACGCCCACACCCAGAATGCCAGCCAGAACGTAGGCGCCACGCCCGCCGGTCGCGCCCGAAGCGCGGACCAGGGTCGGATAGATCAATGCCACCACCAGACCGATCACGGCGAAGGTCAGTACCCGCGAGACCAGCGGCCAGTATTCGAGGCCCGCATCCCAAACGGCCCAGATCGCAGTGAGGAGCAACGCCACACCATACAACCAGGCGCCAAGTCGCTTGCGCCGGGCAATCATCAACCCGGACGCCAGCATCGCCAGGCCCATCAGCAGGAAGTACCAGCTGCCACCCAGCGCGATCAGATAACCACCGCCACCGGCCAGGCCGAGCCCGATCAGTGCAATCAGCACACCCAGCCCCGCCAGCAACCATTTGCTGCCGGCGGCAGCCCCAGAATTGTTCATGTCGGAAATTTTCCCCATTTGTGACAAGGGCGGAATAATGTACTACCTAGTTACTTATGGCAATTTGTCGCAGGCAAAAATGTCATGAACGGTATTGAGGCTGGATCAAATCTCCGTCGCGAGCGTCCTGCAGGAACTGCCTGTAACATGCTTGCGCACTGATCCATGCCGCTGGAGATAACCCTTTGCCTGACACTCGCACGCCTGTTCTCGATGAAATCGACCGCCAATTGATTGCCGCCCTGCAGATCAACGCCCGCGAGAGCGTGGCCATGCTTGCCCGACAACTGGGCATCGCCCGTACCACCGTCACTTCGCGCCTGGCGCGGCTGGAAAAGGCCAAGGTGATCACCGGTTACGGCGTGCGCCTCGGCCAGCGGGTGGTGGATGGCGGGTTGCAGGCGTATGTGGGGATAACCGTGCAACCGCGTTCCGGTAAAGAGGTTTTGCGCCGACTGAGTGCGATGGCGCAGGTGCAGCAGTTGTGTGCGGTGAGTGGCGAATTTGATTATGTGGCGTGGTTGCGCACCGATTCGCCGGAGCAGCTGGATCAGTTGCTGGATCAGATTGGCAGCGTGGATGGGGTGGAGAAGACCACGACCTCGATCATCTTGAGTAGCAAGATTGATCGGGGGCAGCCGGTTTGAGTTCCTGCCTGTAGTTTTTTGGGTGCCAGGGCTGGCCTCTTCGCGAGCAAGCCCGCTCCCACAGTGGTCAGTGTGTATTGATAGATCGTCATACTGATCAAACAAATAGCATAATGACGACACTTTGCGTCTTATTAACGTGTTCTGTGCTCTCTAGAATGGCTGGCATCTTTTCCTATACTCAGATGCGCATTCCGCGTCGGGTCGCCAGCAAGGTCAGCCATGAACAAGAACAATCGCCATCCTGCAGACGGTAAGAAACCAGTCACCATTTTCGGCCCGGACTTTCCTTTCGCCTTCGACGACTGGATCGAGCATCCGGCCGGGCTGGGCAGCATTCCCGAGCATAATCACGGTGCCGAAGTGGCGATTGTCGGCGGCGGGATCGCCGGCCTGGTGGCGGCGTATGAGCTGATGAAGCTGGGCCTGAAACCGGTCGTCTACGAAGCTTCGAAAATGGGTGGCCGCCTGCGCTCCCAGGCGTTCAATGGCGCCGAAGGCATCGTTGCCGAACTGGGCGGGATGCGCTTCCCGGTGTCGTCCACCGCGTTCTATCACTACGTCGACAAGCTCGGTCTGGAAACCAAACCCTTCCCCAACCCGCTGACGCCTGCGTCGGGCAGCACGGTGATCGACCTCGAAGGCCAGACCCATTACGCACAGAAGCTGTCGGACCTTCCTGCGCTGTTCCAGGAAGTGGCTGACGCCTGGGCCGATGCCCTGGAAGCCGGTTCGCAGTTCTCCGATATCCAGCAAGCCATCCGTGATCGTGATGTGCCACGTCTGAAAGAGCTGTGGAACACCCTGGTTCCGTTGTGGGACGACCGCACCTTCTACGATTTCGTCGCCACCTCCAAGGCCTTCGCCAAGCTCTCGTTCCATCACCGTGAAGTGTTCGGCCAGGTCGGTTTCGGTACCGGCGGCTGGGACTCGGACTTCCCGAACTCGATGCTGGAAATCTTCCGCGTGGTGATGACCAACTGCGACGATCACCAGCACCTGGTGGTCGGCGGCGTGGAACAGGTGCCGCAGGGCATCTGGCGCCATGTGCCGGAGCGTTGCGCACATTGGCCGGCCGGCACCAGCCTCAGTTCGCTGCACAACGGCGCACCGCGTACCGGCGTGAAGAAAATTGCCCACGCGCCGGGCGGCCGTTTCGCCGTCACCGACAACTGGGGCGACACCCGCGAATACGCGGCCGTGCTGACCACCTGCCAGAGCTGGCTGCTGACCACCCAGATCGAATGCGACGAAACCCTGTTCTCGCAAAAGATGTGGATGGCTTTGGACCGCACCCGCTACATGCAGTCGTCGAAGACTTTCGTGATGGTCGACCGCCCGTTCTGGAAGGACAAGGATCCGGAAACCGGCCGCGACCTGATGAGCATGACCCTCACCGACCGCCTGACCCGTGGCACCTACCTGTTCGACAACGGCGACGACAAGCCGGGGGTGATCTGCCTGTCGTACTCGTGGATGAGCGACGCGCTGAAAATGCTGCCGCAGCCGGTGGAAAAGCGCGTGAAACTGGCGCTGGATGCGTTGAAGAAAATCTACCCGAAAGTCGACATCGCCGCGCGAATCATCGGCGACCCGATCACCGTTTCGTGGGAAGCCGACCCGCATTTCCTCGGCGCGTTCAAAGGCGCCCTGCCCGGCCACTACCGCTACAACCAGCGCATGTACGCGCACTTCATGCAGGACGACATGCCAGCCGAACAGCGCGGGATCTTCATCGCCGGCGACGACGTTTCGTGGACGCCGGCCTGGGTTGAGGGTGCGGTACAGACCTCGCTCAACGCGGTATGGGGCATCATGAAACACTTCGGCGGTGCAACTCACGCCGAGAATCCGGGTCCAGGAGATGTATTCAACGAGATCGGACCGATCGCCCTGCCCGAGTAAGAGGAATCCGAAATGCGCGTAGCCCTTTACCAATGCCCACCGCTGCCTCTGGATGTCGCTGGCAACCTGCATCGCTTGCAGCAGCTTGCGCTGGAGGCAAAAGGCGCCGATCTGCTGGTGCTGCCGGAGATGTTCCTGACCGGCTACAACATCGGCGTCGATGCCGTCAGCGTGCTGGCGGAGGTGCATAACGGTGAATCGGCGCAGCAGATTGCGCGCATTGCCAAGACTGCCGGGATCGCCATTTTGTATGGCTATCCCGAGCGCACCGAGGACGGACAGATCTACAACGCCGTGCAGTTGATCGACGCTAACGGCGAGCGCATCTGCAACTACCGCAAGACTCATCTGTTCGGCGATCTGGATCACTCGATGTTCAGCGCAGGTTCCGACGAGTTTCCCATCGTTGATCTCAACGGCTGGAAGCTCGGTTTCCTGATTTGCTACGACCTGGAATTTCCGGAAAACGCCCGACGCCTGGCCCTGGCCGGTGCCGAGCTGATCCTGGTGCCGACCGCGAACATGATTCCGTTCGATTTCGTCGCCGATGTCACCGTGCGCTCCCGCGCCTTCGAAAACCAATGCTATGTGGCTTACGCCAACTACTGCGGCCATGAAGGCGACATCCACTATTGCGGTCAAAGCAGCATCGCCGCACCAGATGGCAGCCGCATCGCTCAGGCAGGCCTTGATGAAGCATTGATTGTCGGTGAGCTGGATCGTCAGTTGATGGTCGACTCCCGCGCCGCCAATCGCTACCTGATCGATCGTCGTCCCGAGCTTTACGGCGACCTGAACAAGCGCTAGTCCACTGTAATCCGCTAGCATTGGCACTTCACTGTTCTGGAAGTGCCCATGCCCGCGCTGAATCCCCTTCGCCCCCACACTGAAACCCTGGCCAACGGCTTGCGGGTGACGCTGCGTCATGTACCGAATTTGAAGCGTTGCGCAGCAGCGTTACGGGTCGCCGCGGGCAGCCATGACGTGCCGCTGGCGTGGCCTGGCCTTGCGCACTTTCTTGAGCATCTGCTGTTTCTCGGCACCGAGCGTTTTCCCGCTGGGCAAGGGTTGATGGCCTACGTCCAGAGTCATGGCGGGCAGGTAAACGCGCGAACCAGCGAACGCACCACGGACTACTTTTTCGAACTGCCGCCCCAGGCGTTTGCCGGTGGGCTGGAGCGTTTTTCGGACATGCTCGCTCATCCACGTATGAATCCGGACGACCAGCAGCGGGAACGGGAAGTACTGCAGGCGGAGTTTGTCGCCTGGTCGCAGGATGCCGCAGCGCAGCAGCAGTTTGCGTTGTTCAGCGGGCTTGGCGAGGCTCATCCATTGCGGGGTTTTCATGCCGGCAATCGCGACAGTCTGCCGCTGCAACAACCCGAGTTTCAACAGGCGTTGCGGGATTTTTATCAGCGGTTTTACCAGACTGGGCAAATGACCTTGAGCCTGGCCGGGCCGCAGAGCCTCGATGTATTGAAGGCGATAGCCGAAGCCTTTGGCAGTGTCATTGCCAAAGGCGAAACAGTCACGCAACAAGCGCCGATACCGCTGATGGATGCGCCGGATAAAAGTTATCAACAGGCTGACGAACGACGTCTGGACCTGCTGTTTGCCCTCGAAACACTGCCTGACAACTCTGCCGAAGCGTTGGCATTCCTGTGCCACTGGCTGAACCTGGCAAAACCCGGCGGCTTGTTGGCGGACCTGCGTGAGCGCGGGCTGGCCGATCACCTGAAAGCCCAGCCGCTGTACCAGTTCGCCGGGCAAGCCTTGCTGCATATCGAATTCACCCAGCCCGCCGCAGACTCGGCAACAGGCATCCGCGAACGCCTGCTGGACTGGCTCGGTTTCTTTGCCGAGCAAGACTGGGACCGATTGCGCGAAGAGTACGCCACCCTGCTCCAGCGCCAGCAGCAAATCAGCAGTGCCTTGCAACTGGCTCGACTGGACAGCGAACAACGCGAAGTCGGGTTATCCGAGCCGGGTGTAACAGCCCTCAAGCAAGTCCTCCAACAAATCGGCGCTGTGGATAACTTCAGCGGCCCATGGCAATTGCCGGCACCCAACCCGTTCCTGCGCTGCGAAGCAGCGGCAGCCAACGCCGGATTGATTCGTGGCCAGACCAGCGCCCACCGCGGCCTGCGCACTTTTGCCCAGGACCGCTCGCGCAACCGTCGTGAACGTTCGCCGATGCAATTCAGCCAGGCATGGCCGGACAACGGTGCTGAAGGTTCGATTTATCTGCGCTGGCATCTGGACTCGACTCCCGACAGCCACCTTCAATCACGGCTGGAAAACCACCTTCAATCGTTACGCGAAGACGCGCGTCAGGCCGGTGTGGATTTTTCCTTCAGTGCGTCGGGCAACGAATGGCTGCTCAAACTGAACGGGCTACAGGAGCCAATGCCCAGCGTCCTGGAGCATGTACTGAAAAAACTGACAAAACCTGATGCCACTGTCTTACAAGCCGAATCGACAAACGTTGCGTTGATACCGATTCGACAACTGCTCAAGGCATTGCCCGATCACTGCCTCGGGCATACAGCGAACTCGGACGACGTGCAGCAACTATGGTCGAGTGCGCGCTGGGATGGACTGGCCATCGGGTTATCGGCTCAGACTCAAGCGGCCATGGGCCTGGCCTTGAGCCGCATACCCGGCACGCCGGACAATCAACTGACGCCGGCCTCTTCGATCCTTGCACAGCATCTGTGGCGCACTGTCGATACCGCCTCCAGCGAGCACGCCTTGCTGCTGTTCTGTCCGACAGCCACCCAGGAAATGGCCGACGAAGCCGCGTGGCGTTTGCTCGCGCATGTCTGCCAGACACCGTTCTACCAACGCCTGCGGGTGGAGCTGCAACTCGGCTATGCGGTGTTCAGCGCCCTGCGGCAGATTCACGGGCAAACCGGGCTGCTGTTCGGTGTGCAATCGCCAAGCATTGCGCCGGTGGAGTTGCTGCAACACATCGAGCAATTCCTGAATCGATTGCCGGAGCTGATCCACGCGCTCGACGACACCACCTTCAACGCTCAACGCCAGGCCCTGGCGGATCAGTTTTGCAACACTGCGCTCACCACGGCTCAAGCGGCCGAATTGCTCTGGCAGGGCAAGTTGGCCGGCCGTTCGTCGGAATATCTGACGCAATTACCCGAGGCCATTGTGCTCATTGACCGGACCGCTCTGCTGGATGCGGCCCAACGCCTGAATCAGGCCGAAGGCGGCTGGCTGTGCCTGGCCACCAGCGCTGCACCAAGCGCGCCATGGCAAGCGGCAAAATGATCATTACCGGGGCTGCAAGGAGCTTTCTCAAAGTTTCACGGGCAATTTCTTTGAAATTTTGAGTAACATAGCAACCTAACTATCTGGAACATCTCTGACTTGAGGTGGACTATACCTATAGATAGCGCTGTCCCACCTTACCTGAAGGAGTTCAATTTATGGCCTGGACCAAACCTGCCTACACCGACCTGCGTATTGGCTTTGAAGTCACCATGTACTTCGCAAGCCGCTAATCTCAGCTTTGACAGAGATGCAGCACAACGCCTCGGTTATCCGAGGCGTTTTATTTTCAGCGTTGAAATGATGGAGCGTCCATGTTTGTCCAGATTCTAGGTTCCGCTGCCGGCGGTGGCTTCCCCCAGTGGAACTGCAACTGTGTGAACTGCGCGGGCTTTCGCAACGGCAGCCTGCGGGCCAAGGCGCGGACGCAATCGTCCATCGCGATTTCCGATGACGGCGTGAACTGGGTGCTGTGCAACACCTCCCCGGACATTCGCGCCCAACTCCAGAGCTTCGCCCCGATGCAACCGGGCCGCGCCCTGCGCGATACCGGGATCGGCGCGATCATCCTGATGGACAGCCAGATCGACCACACCACCGGCCTGCTTATGCTGCGCGAAGGGTGCCCGCATCAGGTCTGGTGCACCGACATGGTCCACGAAGACCTGAGCAGCGGTTTTCCGCTGTTCACCATGCTCAACCACTGGAATGGCGGGCTGACCTGGAATCGCATCGAGCTCGACCAGAGCTTCAGCGTACCGGCCTGCCCGAACCTGCGCTTCACCCCGCTGCCTTTGCGCAGTGCTGCACCGCCCTACTCACCGCATCGCTTCGACCCGCATCCGGGCGACAACATCGGCCTGATCGTCGAAGACCTCAACACTGGCGGCAAACTGTTCTACGCACCGGGTCTGGGCAAGGTCGATGCAGCGCTTCTGGAAATCATGGCCGGCAGCGATTGCCTGTTGGTCGACGGCACGCTGTGGGATGACAATGAAATGCAGCGTCGTGGCGTGGGTACCCGCACCGGTCGGGAGATGGGCCACCTGGCACAAAACGGCCCCGGCGGCATGCTCGAAGTACTTGAACAACTGCCCAAGCAACGCAAAGTGCTTATCCACATCAACAACACCAACCCGATTCTTGATGAGGATTCGCCCGAGCGCGCGGAGCTGGATCGGCGCGAGGTTGAAGTGGCGTATGACGGCATGAGTATTGTGTTGTAAGTAGCCGAGACCGCTGCGCGGTCTATCGCGAGCAGGCTCGCTCCCACAGTTGACCGCTTTTCCCTGTGGGAGCGAGCCTGCTCGCGAAGAGGCCAGCTCAGGCACCAAAGAATCCACCGGTCCTACCCGGAGAACCGCAATGACCGACACCCCAATGTCCCCCGCCGAATTCGAAGCCGCCCTGCGCGCAAAGGGCGCCTATTACCACATCCATCACCCCTACCACGTGGCGATGTACGAAGGCCGGGCCACCCGCGAGCAGATCCAGGGCTGGGTCGCCAACCGTTTCTACTATCAGGTGAACATCCCCCTGAAGGACGCGGCGATCCTCGCCAACTGCCCTGACCGCGAGATCCGCCGCGAATGGATTCAGCGCCTGCTCGACCACGACGGTGCGCCCGGTGAAGACGGCGGCATCGAAGCCTGGCTGCGCCTTGGCCAGGCCGTGGGCCTCGACCCGGACCAGCTGCGTTCCCAGGAGCTGGTGCTGCCGGGCGTGCGTTTCGCCGTGGACGCCTATGTCAACTTTGCCCGCCGCGCCAATTGGCAGGAAGCCGCGAGCAGCTCGCTGACCGAACTGTTCGCCCCGCAGATCCACCAATCGCGCCTGGACAGTTGGCCCCAGCATTACCCGTGGATCGACCCGGCCGGCTACGAATATTTCCGCACGCGCCTGGGCCAGGCACGGCGTGATGTCGAGCATGGCCTGGCGATCACGCTGCAGCACTACACCACCCGTGAAGGCCAGGAGCGCATGCTGGAAATTCTCCAGTTCAAACTGGACATTCTTTGGAGCATGCTCGATGCCATGAGCATGGCCTACGAACTGAAACGCCCGCCGTATCACAGCGTGACCGGGGAACGGGTCTGGCACAAAGGAATCACCTTATGAGTTTCGATCGCAGCAAGACCCCGACCTGGCGTCCTGGCTACCGTTTCCAGTACGAACCGGCGCAAAAAGGCCATGTGCTGCTGTACCCGGAAGGCATGATCAAGCTCAACGAAAGCGCCGCGTTGATTGGCGGCTTGATTGACGGTGAGCGAGACGTAGCAGCCATCATCGCCGAGCTTGATCAACAGTTCCCCGGCGTGCCCGAGCTCGGTGATGACATCGAGCAGTTCATGGAGGTTGCCCGTGCGCAGCACTGGATCGAACTTGCCTGATTCATCGGTGCAAGTACCGCCCAAACCCGAAATCGGCCTGCCGCTGTGGCTGCTGGCCGAGCTGACCTATCGCTGCCCGCTGCAATGCCCGTACTGCTCCAATCCGCTGGATTTCGCCGAGCAAGGCAAAGAGCTGAGCACCGAGCAGTGGCTCAAGGTGTTTCGCGAAGCGCGGGAAATGGGTGCCGCGCAACTGGGCTTTTCCGGTGGCGAACCGCTGGTGCGTCAGGACCTCGCCGAGCTGATTGCCGAAGCCCGAAAACTGGGTTTCTACACCAACCTGATCACCTCCGGCATCGGCCTCACCGAGCAGAAAATCAGCGACTTCAAGAAGGCCGGGCTCGATCACATCCAGATCAGTTTCCAGGCCAGCGACGAGCAGGTGAACAATCTGCTGGCCGGTTCGAAAAAGGCCTTCGCGCAGAAACTGGAAATGGCCCGGGCGGTGAAGGCCCACGGTTATCCGATGGTGCTGAACTTCGTCACCCATCGGCACAATATCGACCAGATCGACCGCATCATCGAGCTGTGCATCGCCCTGGAAGCGGACTTCGTCGAGCTCGCCACGTGCCAGTTCTACGGCTGGGCGCAACTCAATCGCGTTGGGCTTTTGCCAACCAAAGAGCAACTGGTGCGCGCCGAACGCATCACCAACGAATACCGCGCCAAACTGGAAGCCGAAGGGCATCCGTGCAAGCTGATTTTCGTCACCCCGGATTATTACGAAGAACGCCCGAAAGCCTGCATGAACGGCTGGGGCAGTATTTTTCTGACGGTCACGCCAGACGGAACCGCCCTGCCCTGTCACGGTGCCCGACAGATGCCGGTGCAGTTTCCCAACGTGCGCGACCACAGCATGCAGCACATCTGGTATGACTCGTTTGGCTTCAACCGCTTTCGCGGTTATGACTGGATGCCCGAGCCATGCCGTTCCTGTGACGAGAAAGAAAAGGACTTCGGCGGCTGCCGCTGCCAGGCGTTCATGCTCACCGGCGATGCCAGCAACGCCGACCCGGTGTGCAGCAAGTCGCCACAACACGGCGTGATCCTCAAGGCCCGCGAAGAAGCCGAACACGCCACCCAGACCATCGACCAACTGGCCTTTCGCAATGAACGAAACTCACGCCTCATCGCCAAAAGCTGAACCTTTCAGCGCTGCCAAAGCCGTGGCCGCCGGTATCGACTTTGCCGAACTGCAGGTCGGTCGGCAGGGCCTGTTCTGGAACGAGTACCGCCCCGAAGACGCCGCATGCCGGATCTGGCATTGGCGCGACGGTGCAGCGAAATGCCTGACGCCACCGGGGTTCAGCGTGCGCAGTCGGGTGTACGAATATGGTGGCGGCGCGTTTTGTCTGACGGATGACGGCATCGTTTTCGTCAACGAGGCCGACCAGCAGTTGTATCGACAATCACTGCAAGGCGAAGCGCCCGAAAGGCTGACGTCCGGTGCGTGCCGTTATGGCGATTTACAGTTCGCCAACGGGCAAGTGCTGGCGGTCGAGGAGCATCGCAATCAACACCGACTGGTGGCAATCGATCTGCTCAATGGCGCACGTCACCTGCTGGCCGAGGGTGCCGATTTCTACGCGGCACCGACGCTGAGCCCTGATGCCCGGCGTCTGGCCTGGATCGAGTGGAGTCGCCCGGATCAGCCATGGACAGCGACCCGTTTGATGGTTGCCGAACGCCTCGCCAACGGCGGCTTTGCCAAGGCTCGTTGTGTGGCGGGCGACGGCGTTCAAGAATCTGTGCAGCAACCGCGGTTTGATGCCGACGGGCGCTTGTATTGCCTGACGGATCGCGCGGGTTACTGGCAGCCATGGAAAGAATCTGAACAAGGCTTGAGCCCTTTGCCAAGTGCCAGCGCCGACCATGGTCCCGCGCCCTGGCAACTCGGCGGCAGCACCTGGTTGCCGCTGAGCGACGACAGTTATCTGGCCAGTTGGACCGAAGGCGGATTTGGCCGATTGGGCATAGGCGGCAATTCCAGCGCCGACTTCACCGGCGACTACAGCCGCTTCCGACATCTCGCAGTGGATGAGCAGTACATCTATTGCATCGCCGCGTCGCCCGTCAGTTCAACCGCCGTCATCGCCATCGACCGCCTGAGCCGGCAAGTGCAAGTGCAAGTGCTGGCTGGCGGAATCACGCCGCTTCCCCCCGAACAGATCAGCCGCCCGCAAACCTTGCGCTACCCAAGTGGCTCAGGCGAAGCACACGGCTTCTTCTACCCGGCGATGACCGGCGCGGCGAAACCGCCATTGGTGGTGTTCATCCATGGTGGCCCGACCTCGGCGTGCTACCCGATGCTCGATCCGCGTATCCAGTACTGGGCACAGCGGGGCTTCGCCGTGGCCGACCTCAACTATCGCGGCAGCAGCGGTTATGGCCGGGCCTATCGCCAGGCACTGCACCTGAGTTGGGGCGACGTGGATGTGCAAGACGCCTGCGCCGTGGTCAGTTACCTCAGCGACCGCGGCTTGATCGACGGCGACCAGGCGTTCATTCGCGGCGGCAGCGCCGGCGGCTACACCACCCTTTGCGCCTTGGCCTTTCACAACGTGTTCCGTGCCGGCGCCAGCCTGTATGGGGTCAGCGACCCGGTGGCGCTGGGGCGCGCGACCCACAAATTCGAAAGCGACTATCTGGATTGGCTGATCGGTGATCCGCAACTGGATGCCGAACGCTACGCCGCACGCACACCGCTGCTGCATGCCGGCAACATCCGCGTGCCGATGATCTTCTTTCAAGGAGAACTGGATGCCGTGGTCGTCCCGCAGCAGACCCGCGACATGGTCACGGCGCTGCAAGACAACGGCATCCTGGTCGAAGCGCATTACTACGCCGATGAACGTCATGGTTTTCGCAAGGCCGGCAATCAGGCCCATGCGCTGGAGCAGGAGTGGTTGTTTTATCGGCGGGTGATGGATTCAGTGGACTGAAGCCTGCGTTCATTGCCGAAACGGTGGCGCCGCCTTCGCGGGCAAGTCGGATCGCCGCACCGCCGCTCCCACAGGTTCTGTGGCGTGCACAAATCCTGTGGGAGCGAGCCTGCTCGCGAAAGCGGCCGACCCGCCGACGCTCAACTCAGCGCTTGGCGATGATGTACACCGCATGCACGATCCCCGGAATGTAACCGCACAACGTCAGCAGAATATTCAGCCAGAACGCCCCGCCGAATCCTACTTGCAGAAACACACCCAGTGGCGGCAACAGGATGGCGATGATGATGCGAATAAAGTCCATGGGACAGCTCCTGATTGGGGTGGACTCGTTCGAGCCCTACAGTTAATCGACCTGTGCCGTTTGTCAGGGTTCAGCCCGATTCCTCAGGCCAGTATCTCCAGACCGTGTTTGCGCACGATACTCAGCAACTTCAGCGCCATGCCACTGGGGTGCTTATCCCCTGCTTCCCATTGCTTGACCGTGGAAGCACTGGTGTTCAGGTAGCGCGCAAACACCGGTTGACTGACATTGTTGCGCTCGCGCAATGCCTTGATCTCCTGCGCGGGAATCGCATCCGGCACCCTTGCAAGACAAGACTCATCGAACTCACGCATGGTCGCCTTGCTGATTGCACCAATGGCGTACAAGGCACTGGCAGATTCGTGGATCGACTCCGATAGCTCGCTTTTGAATTTTTTACTCATTTGGTATCTCCACAAACTCCTTTGCATCCAGCAAACGCTGAATTTCCATTTCGGTCAGTCCACCATATGTCTTGGCCAACTCTCGCAAGTCGAGCAAATGCCTGGGACTGATATTGCTCTGATCTTTCTTTGCGTACAGGAACTGATAGACCCAGTGAGCACCGCCCTTGGCCAGGATAATCGAGCGATGGCGGTTGGCATTCAAACGCTTCTTCCAGACCCCGCCGCCCAAATTGTCAGCCTGACCATTGAGCATTTCGGTGAATGCCTCCCGGAGCTCGTCATCACCGATCCAGGCCTTGGCGGCCTGCATTGCGAAGCGCTTTGTCTTGAACAGCCTTGGTGACATCGGCATCCCTTCCACAAAACATACCACCCAGTGGTACAGAAATCAAAACCAACGCGACAGCAATACCGTTTCGCTGGCACCGGCACTCCCTGCCGATGCACGCTAGAAAGCCATTGATGTGCTAACCGCTCAAGCCGAAATTGCCTTTGGAAAAAACCGGCCACAAAAAAACGCCCCACGCCAAAAGTGTCGGGCGTGGGGCGTGCGTATTACCGCGAGACGGTTCTGGAATGCGTGCAGGGCGCGTCTGATCAGACGGCAATCCCTTTGCGGCACTGCAATTGCGCGGTGCGTACTCGGGAGAAAGCGCGCGCCAGGCGCAGGAGCATTTCATCGATGTTGGCGTTGCTGACATTCAGCGCAGGGGTAAAGCGCAGGCAGTCGGGTTGCGGGGCATTGAGCAGCAAACCTTCGTACAGAGCGGCCTTGACCACCGAGTCGGCGGAATCGTCCGATAGCGTCAGCCCCCAAAGTAGCCCTTGACCGCGCAACTCACCGTGATCGTAACGATGGGCCAGACGCTCCAACCCTTCACGCAGGTGTTGACCTGCTTCTGCGACGTGCTTGAGGAAAGCCTTGTCCTGCACCGTATCGAGCACCGAGAGTCCCGCCGCGGTCATCAACGCATTACCGTGATGAGTGCCTGTCACCTCGCCAATGTCGAAACAGCAAGCCTTGCCCCGCGCCAGCAGCGCGGCCAATGGCACACCGCCGCCCAGCCCTTTGCCGAGCACGACGATATCCGCCGTGACGCCGCAGGACTGTTCCGCGAGCAAGGTGCCACAACGGCCGATGCCGGTTTGCACTTCGTCAAGGATCAGCAAAATGCCGAGTTCACGGCACAAGCGTTCGACGCCCTTGAGGTAGTGCGCGGTGGCCGGGATCACTCCGGCTTCGCTCTGGATCGGCTCGAGCATGATCGCTAAGGTCCGTTCATCCACGGCCGCATGCAACGCTGGCAGATCATTGAAAGGAACACGACTGAAGCCTGGCAATTGCGGCTCGAATCGGTTGGCCAATGTCGAACTGTCCGACGCCGAAATCGTCGCCAGGCTGCGGCCATGGCATCCGTTGTTGGCCACAATGATTCGCGATGCACCGCCGCGATGCTGTTGACCCCATTTGCGCGCCAGTTTGATCGCTGCCTCACAGGCTTCGCTGCCGGTATTGAGCAGGTAGGCCTGATCACTGCCGGTGCTGGCACACAGATGTTCGGCGAGGCTGAGCATGCCGCGGTTATGCAGGCCGAAGCCCGGATTGATCAGCGACTGAGCCTGGGCAGTGATTGCGTTGACCAGTACCGAAGGACTATGACCAAGGCTGTTGGCCCCGCCACCCTGGGAAAAATCCAGGTACGCACGGTCATCGCTGTCCCACAACCATGAACCCTGGCCACGCACAAACACCTGTTTCGGCCGCTCGACACTGGGCATCAAGTACTCGCTGGAAAGGTTAACGCCTTGGGATGGCCGGGAAGCGTCCATGACCAGATCGTCAAGACTGGGAGGACTGCGGCGTAGACTGAACAGATTCATTTGAAAAAAACCCTTTTGAGGTTTTTTGCCTTGCCTATGTAAATACCATCGAAGCAAAGGGTATTCATCGCGCTCTGTGACCCTGTAAGCCCTGTGAATGCGGTTAGACTAGGCTCAGGCGAGGCGTTCAGCCATTTCGATTTCCCAGTATTTTCGATAAGTAACACTTATGGATTTCAAGCAACTGCGTTATTTCGTCGCGGTTTATGAAGAAGGTCACGTCGGCCGGGCCGCCGAGCGCCTGTCCATCTCCCAGCCGGCGCTGTCCCAGCAAATCCGTCACCTCGAACAAAACCTCGATGTGAGCCTGTTCGAGCGCAGCAGCAAACGCCTGTTGCCGACCCTCGCGGCCCATACGCTGTACAACCACGCCCTGCCTTTGCTCGATGGCCTGCAACGGGCACGGGAAGCGCTCGGCAACTTCAAGGGTCAGGCGCTGCGCACCCTGGCCATCGGTGTTTTGCAGACGGTGCATACCAGCCTCGTTCCGCAGATGCTCGAACGGGTACGTAAGGCGCAGCCGCATCTGGTGGTGCAAATCTATGAACTGACCGGGCTGGAAATCGAGCGGCGACTGCTCAACGGTTCTCTGGATATCGGCATCGGCTATCTGCCGCCCCGCCAGCCTGGCTTGCATGGCGTGATGCTGTACGAAGATGAACTGACCCTGGTCATCCCGGCAGAACATCCGCTGCGTGAATTCAAGAAAGTGTCCATGAGTCAGGCCGCCGAACTGCCGATGTTGCTGCTGGGCGAGGAATTTCAGATAAGGCAGATCTGGCAGGCACAGCTGACAAGCCTCGGACGTCGCCCACAGGTGCAAGCCGAATTGAACAACATGGCCGGCATCCTCGACAGCCTGCCGCACACGCGCCTGGCGACGGTGCTGCCCGGACGCTCGCAAAAGACCCATGGCAACCACGAATTGCTGTGGAAGCCCCTGAGCGAACCCCGAGTGCCGCTGAAAGTCGGTTTGGTGTGCCGGGATGTGCAACGGCAGCAGGCCTCGCTGGCATTGCTGCGGACATTGCTGGAAGAGGTGATAAACGGCCCGGATGGGCACTTGAACAGCGCGCAGGCGCTGGATGGGGCAAGCTGAAAACTTTTCTTCAGGCAAAAGAAAACCCCGCCGAAGCGGGGCTTTGCAGACTGTTTCCCTGACATCCATTTCACTCCACCGTCCTGGCAGAATCCTACGTGTCCCTGTTGTTGCTTTGCGCTTCCTGCGCTACGTCCATGAGAAGTAGATTAGCTGTGGATCCAATTTGCATCTATGGGAGAACAGCAGCACGTTATGTAAGAGAATGCTTACATAACGTTACTTCATCAGAATTGTCCTGCATCCAGCAGGAACAACGATTCGCTACCGGCCTTCACCGACGCGCTCAACGAGTGGATGCGCGGCAGCAGGCGGGCGAAATAGAACCGCGCCGTGCCCAGTTTGCTGGCGTAGAAATCGTCTTGCGCTTCCTTGCCGAAAGCCGCCTTGGCCATCAGGGCCCACATGTAGGCGTACGCCACGTAGCCGAACACCTGTAGATACTCGACCGACGCCGCGCCGATTTCGTTCGGATTGGTCTTCGCACGGTCAAGCAGCCATGCGGTCAGTTCATCGAGGGTGGTCACCGCGTCGTTCAACGGCTTGGTGAATTCGGCAAGGTCCGCGCTGGCGGTCGCCGTGAAGTGACGAATCTCGTCGGCGAACAGATTGTAGAACGCCCCGCCGCTACCCACGATCTTGCGCCCGACCAGGTCCAGCGCCTGAATGCCGTTGGTGCCTTCGTAGATCTGCGTGATGCGCACATCACGCACCAGTTGCTCCTGGCCCCACTCACGGATGTAACCGTGGCCGCCGAAAATCTGTTGGCCGTGTACGGTGGTTTCCAGGCCGAGGTCGGTCAGGAACGCCTTGGCCACCGGGGTCAGCAACGCCACCAGGTCTTCCGCACGCTTGCGGGTGGTTGCATCTTCGCTGAACTTGGCGGTGTCCAATTGCATCGCCACGTAGGTGGAGAATGCACGGCCACCTTCGTTCGAGGCTTTCATGGTCAGCAGCATGCGACGCACATCCGGGTGGACGATGATCGGGTCAGCCACTTTGTCCTTGTTCTGCGCGCCGGTTGGCGAACGGCTTTGCAGACGGTCACGGGCGTATTCCACGGCGTTCTGGTACGAGCGTTCGCCAGTGGCCAGGCCCTGGATACCGACACCGAGTCGCTCGTAGTTCATCATGGTGAACATGGCCGCCAGGCCTTTGTTCGGCTCGCCGACCAGGTAACCCACGGCTTCATCGAAGTTCATCACGCAGGTCGCCGACGCCTGGATGCCCATCTTGTGTTCGATCGAGCCGCAGTTGGCCGGGTTGCGCGCGCCCAGGCTGCCATCGGCATTGACCATGAACTTCGGCACCAGGAACAGCGAAATGCCTTTCGGACCCGCCGGTGCATCCGGCAGCTTGGCCAGCACCAGGTGGATGATGTTTTCGGTCAGGTCGTGTTCGCCACCGGTGATGAAGATCTTGGTGCCGCTGACCTTGTAGGAACCGTCGGCCTGAGGCTCGGCCTTGGTACGGATGATCCCAAGGTCAGTACCAGCGTGTGGCTCGGTCAGGCACATGGAACCGGCCCAGATGCCGGCGTACATGTTCGGCAGGTACGCGGCTTTCAGCTCTTCGCTGGCGTGGGCGTTGATCGACAGACAAGCGCCGGCGGTCAGCATCGGGTACAGGCCGAACGACAGGCTGGCGGAGTTGACCATTTCTTCGACCTGGGCCGAAACGGCTTTGGGCATGCCCATGCCGCCGTAGGACGGATCGCCACCGACACCGACCCAGCCGCCTTCAGCGTAGGTCTGATAGGCCTGTGGGAAACCTGCCGGCGTGGTGACGGCACCGTCCGCCCAATGGCAACCTTCTTCATCAGCAGCACGGCTCAGCGGTGCGATGCTTTTGCTGGTGACTTTGCCGGCTTCTTCCAGGATGGCTTCGACCGTTTCTGCATCCACGGTTTCAGCCAGTGCAGGCAGTTCGGCCCAGAGTTTGGCGACCTCGAAAACTTCATTGAGGACGAAGCGCATATCGCGCAGGGGCGCTTTGTAGTCAGCCATGGCAAACCTCGCAAGATCTATACAGGTGATTCACAGGAAGAGTGTTTTCGTTGGGTCGGAGTGTACCTCAACAACTTTTGCGACACATAGGGTCAACTCGTGACCGTTTTGTTATTTTTAGTCATCAACAAAAAGCCCGCGCAAGGCGAGCTTCTTTGTAACGGATTTACATGACTAAAGCGCAAACAACTCCGCTGGCAGTTGCATCAGGCAATCGCTACCCGCCTCTATGGCTGCCCGATGAGCGGCAGTGCGTGGCAGCAGACGCTTGAAGTAAAACTCATTGGTCGCCAGTTTGCCCCGGCAGAAATCGCCATCATCGCTTCCAGCATCGAGTTGCGCCTGAGCCACCAGCGCCATGCGCAACCACAGGTAGCCAAGGATGATGTAACCGCTGTACATCAGGTAATCCACCGATGCGGCACCGACTTCGTCCGGGTTTTTCATCGCCGCCATACCGACCTTGGTAGTCAACTCACCCCACTGCTGGTTCAGTTGATTGAGCTGCGCCACATACCCGGCCAGCTGTGGATGCCCGGCGTTCGCCGCGCAGAACCTGTGGACGATTTTGGTGAAGCCGCGCAGCAGCTTGCCCTGGCTGCCGAGTACCTTGCGCCCGAGTAAGTCCAGTGCCTGAATGCCGTTGGTGCCCTCATAGATCGGCGCGATCCGACAGTCGCGTACCAGTTGCTCCATACCCCATTCGCGAATGAAGCCGTGGCCGCCAAACACCTGCATGCCATGGTTGGTCACCTCCAGCCCGGTATCGGTCATGAAGCCTTTGCAGATCGGCGTGAGGAACGCCAGCAAGTCTTCGGCATCCTGACGCGCCGTTTCATCCGGGCTCAGGTGCGCCACGTCCAGTAGTTGCGCGGTGAAGTAGGTCAGCGCGCGGTTGCCTTCGTTGAAGGCTTTCATGGTCAATAACATCCGCCGCACATCAGGGTGCACGATGATCGGGTCGGCGGCCTTTTCCGGTGCTTTCGGGCCGGTCAACGAGCGCATCTGCAAACGGTCGTTGGCGTATTTGATCGCGCCCTGGAAGCTCGCCTCCCCCAGACACAGCCCTTGCATGCCAGTGCCCAGCCGCGCGTGGTTCATCATGGTGAACATGCAGTTGAGGCCCTTGTTCGGCTCGCCGATCAGGAAGCCCTTGGCCTCGTCGAAGTTCAGCACGCAGGTGGCCGAGGCCTTGATGCCCATTTTGTGTTCGATCGAGCCGCAGGACACGCCGTTGCGCTCGCCCGCTTCGCCCGTCGCATCGGGCAGGAACTTGGGCACGATGAACAGCGAAATGCCCTTGGTCCCGGCCGGTGCGTCCGGCAATTTGGCCAGCACCAGGTGAATGATGTTGGCGCTCATGTCGTGCTCGCCGGCGGAGATGAAGATCTTGCTGCCGGAGATCGCGTAACTGCCATCAGCCGCAGGCACGGCTCGAGTCTTGATGATGCCCAGGTCCGTGCCGCAATGGGCTTCGGTCAGGCACATGGTGCCGGTCCATTGGCCAGCGGTGAGCTTGTTCAAATAGGTCTGCTTCTGCGCCTCGGTGCCATGGGCGTGGATCGCCGACATCGCACCGTGGGTCAGGCCGGGGTACATGCCCCATGAGGTGTTGCTGGAGCCCACCATCTCGCTGATCACCAGGCCCAGGGAGATCGGCAACCCTTGACCGCCGTAAAGCGGATCCGCCGCCAGGCCATGCCAGCCGCCTTCGACATATTGGGCGAATGCCTGCTTGAAGCCCGCGGGCGTGGTGACCACGCCATTGTCGAAATGGCAGCCCTCTTCATCGCCACTGCGGTTGAGCGGCGACAGCACGTTTTCGCAGAACTTCGCCCCTTCTTCGAGGATCGCATTGACCATGTCCGCGCTGGCATCGGTGGCCCCCAGCGCGGCGTAGTTGCGGTGAAAGTCGAAGACGTGGTCGATCAGAAAGCGCATGTCGCGCAAGGGAGCTTTGTACTCGGGCATGGTCATTCTCCGTCGGCAGATTTCTCCAACCTACTGCTGTCGACCACGCCTCACAATCACTTTGCGCTCGCTGAATGCGCCATCATCACTCAACCATGGCAGCGTCCATGCGCACGGCGCCACGGCGGTTCTGCCCGAACGCCATCACGCAGTTGCGCCCGGCACCCTTGGCGCTATAGAGCGCCTGGTCAGCGGACTTGAGCACCTCTTCAGGGGTGCGTTGATCGATCCGTTCGGCAACGCCGATACTGACTGTCACCGACACACTCGACGCACCGGAGCCGGCACGCCGCTGGCGCCCCTGATGATCGTCCTGCGGGCGGTTTTCCTGGTTTCGCAATTGAATGTTGTAAGTGGCGATGGACTCGCGGATGACTTCCAGATGCGGCATGCACTCTTCGAGGGTCTTGCCTGCAAACACCAGGGCAAATTCCTCGCCGCCATAGCGATACGCCTTACCGCCACCGCCGATTTTCGACAGTTTGCTGGCCACCAGCCGCAGTACCTGGTCGCCGACGTCGTGGCCATGGGTATCGTTGAATTTCTTGAAGTGGTCGACGTCGCTCATGGCCAACACGTAGTTGCGCCCCAACCGTTGCATGCGTTCATTCAGCGCACGACGACCCGGCAGTCCGGTCAGTTCGTCGCGGAAGGCCATTTGATAGGCTTCGTGGGCAACGGCGGCGGCGATCATCAGCATCACCTGACTGCACATGATGTTCAGCGTGAATGGCAGGATGAAGGTTTTCGGCAACATCCAGAACAACCCGAGCAGCCCCACCCATTGCGCGGCATGCAGCGGTCGCGGGTTGCGCCAGTATTGCCAGGCCAGCAGCAGGAACGCCGCAATGAACACCGGATAGGACAACTGGATCAGGCTCATCCAGGCGCCATGCAAGGCAGGCCAGCGAATCTCCGACAGCCAGATCAGCAGCGCATGTGGATAACTTTGCTCAAGCCCCAGCGCCACGCTGCCGACCGCGAGCAAGACCGCAAATCGCGCCACCATGTCCTGGAACAGATGGGTGCGCTCCCGCCACGCCGCGAACACGCCAAACAGCAGCGGCAGCAGCAGGCAACACAAATGAAAGACCACGGCGGCATCGTCACGCACCTTGCCGTTGTCGCGGTAATAGTCGGTCTGGGTGTCGAGCAGAAAGTAGGCGATGTACACCGTGACCATCAGAAACAGTTCACGCTGGCGTCGGTACACCGCGCAATAGGCGCCACCGAGCAACAACACCAGGGTGGGCAGCACGTTGAACAGCGACGTGAAGAAGACGTTCAGATCCTTGATGTATGCAGCCGCAAGCCCCGCCAGCAACAGCACTAATGACGGCAGGAAATGGCTGAAACGCACAGCGGAAGAACGCAGCAAGGGTAAAGCTCCGACCCGTCAGTTCAATAGATGGCAATGTGCCAACTACTGTAACGGCAGAAAGTCCGAGTTGCTGAGTGAATTACTGAGGTATTTTTCCAAGGGCGTTACAAACATTTTTCCACCGGCAACCTTAAAGCAAAAAAAGCCGCTGTTCCCGAAGGAGCAGCGGCTTTTTCAAGTGCTTCGTTATGGCTTAGTAGCCCAGGTCGAAGTTCTCTTCTTTCATGTCCATCAGGTTGTTGGCGCCCGACAGCATGGTTGCGACGTGAGTGCGGGTACGCGGCAGGATGCGCTGGAAGTAGAAACGCGCAGTCTGCAGCTTGGCGGTGTAGAACGCCTCTTCGGAAGTGCCGGCAGCCAGTTTCTCGGCAGCCAGGCGCGCCATGTCAGCCCAGAAGTAGGCCAGGCAGGCGTAACCGGAGTACATCAGGTAGTCCACGGAGGCCGCGCCAACTTCTTCGCGATCTTTCATGGCGGCCATACCGACCTTCATGGTCAGCTCGCCCCATTCCTTGTTCAGTGCAGCCAGCGGAGCGACGAACTCTTGAACCGCTTCGTTGCCTTCGTTGGTCTGGCAGAATTTGTGGACGATCTTGGTGAAGCCTTTCAGAGCCTCGCCTTGGGTCATCAGCACTTTACGGCCCAGCAGGTCGAGTGCCTGGATACCGGTGGTGCCTTCGTACAGCATCGAGATGCGGCTGTCGCGGACGTTCTGCTCCATGCCCCACTCGGCGATGAAGCCGTGACCGCCGTAGATCTGCACGCCATGGTTGGCCGATTCAAAACCGACTTCAGTCATGAAGGCTTTGGCGATTGGCGTCATGAAAGCCAGCAATGCATCGGCTTTCTTCTTCTCTTCTTCATCCACACCGTACTTGACGATGTCGACTTGCTTGGCGGTGAAGTAAACCATCGCACGGTTGCCTTCGGCGAATGCCTTCATGGTCAACAGCATGCGGCGTACGTCAGGGTGCACGATGATCGGGTCAGCGGCTTTGTCCGGCGCTTTCGGGCCAGTCAGCGAGCGCATTTGCAGACGGTCGCGAGCGTATTTCAGGCCGCCCTGGAAACCGACTTCAGCGTGGGCCAGGCCTTGCAGCGCGGTACCCAGACGTGCGGTGTTCATGAAGGTGAACATGCAGTTCAGGCCTTTGTTCGCCGGGCCGATCAGGAAACCGGTAGCGCCGTCGAAGTTCATCACGCAGGTGGCGTTGCCGTGGATGCCCATCTTGTGTTCCAGGGAACCGCAGGACACGGCGTTACGCGCGCCAACCGAACCATCGGCGTTCGGCATGAACTTCGGCACGATGAACAGGGAGATGCCTTTGGTGCCAGCCGGTGCATCAGGCAGGCGGGCCAGTACGATGTGGACGATGTTGTCGGCCATGTCGTGTTCACCGGCCGAGATGAAGATCTTGGTGCCGGAGACTTTGTAGGAACCGTCGGCCTGAGGCTCGGCCTTGGTGCGCAGCATGCCAAGGTCGGTGCCGCAGTGCGGTTCGGTCAGGCACATGGTGCCGGTCCACTCGCCGGAAACCAGCTTGGTCAGGTAAGCCTCTTGCTGCTCAGGGGTGCCGTGCTCGGAGATGGTGTTCATCGCACCGTGCGACAGGCCTGGGTACATGCCCCACGACCAGTTGGACTCGCCAACCATTTCGCTGATGGCCAGACCCAGGGACTCCGGCAGGCCTTGGCCGCCGTGTTCTACGTCGTGAGCAAGGCTTGGCCAGCCACCTTCGACGAATTGCTTGTAGGCTTCCTTGAAGCCAGTCGGGGTCTTGACGCCGGACTCGCTCCAGGTGCAACCCTCGATGTCGCCCACGCGGTTCAGCGGAGCCAGTACCTGCTCACAAAACTTGGCGCCTTCCTCGAGAATGGCGTCAACCATGTCCGGAGTTGCGTCGGCACAAGCCGGAAGGCTCTGATAGTGCGCTTCGTAGCCGAGCAGCTCGTCACGAACGAAGCGAATATCACGCAAGGGGGCCTTGTAGTCAGGCATAGCGATAAACCTCTGCTGATGTAACCGGGAATGAACGACCGCATGGATTTGTTGTTGCGATCAAACAGTTGTTTGAAACATACGTTTACGCCCAAATCTTGTCAAGCGTCGATCTTTTGCCGTTCGTCATCGCAGGTTTGGACACACAGGTACGCGACAGCGCAGCCGCGCTTTCGAAGCAGCCCGCCACACTGAAAAGATTAGTTGAGCAAGAAAGACTTACGCAGAAAAACGCCGCGAACAGGCGCGGCGTTGAGGGTGCTGCATCAGCGATGCAATCAAGCGTAGGTATCGATCAACGTACCAAGCACTTCGTCGGCTGCCTTGGCGACTTTCACGCCCAGCTCCGCCTGAATCTTGCCTTGGGCCATTTCCACCACGTTGCTGCTCAGGTCCGATTGCTGGCTGCGATCAACCGATCGCAGACGATCGACCTGCGCCGCGGAGGACTGGCTGGTGACCGAACGCTCGATCGTCATGTTGGCGATCTGCCCGGCGGCTTGATCGACACGGTTCTGCCCTGCCTGAAGGGTGCTCAGACCGGCATAAAAAGCGGTGCTTCCTGAGATTTCCATGGGAAAACTCGTCCTTTCAAAGGATCAACAGCGGCCATTGAAGCAGAGTGGCTGGCAAAACACCCGTCAAAAACTCTAATGGCACAGTGCCTTATCATAGGCAAAGCCCGCATTGCAAAAACGTCAGTCCAGCAGGTCCAGTTGCAAGTGCTCGGCCACTGCCTCGGCCGTAACGGCCTTGAGTTTAGGCACACGCCCCAGGCACGGCGCCGGGATGCGCTCGGCAAGGGTGGCCAGGTTTTCTTCCAGCCGCGAGGTCTTGGGGTCGATGATATTGGCCACCCATCCCGCCAGTTGCAAACCGTCCCGGGCAATCGCTTCGGCGGTCAACAAGGCATGGCTGATACACCCCAACCGCACGCCGACCACCAGGATCACCGGCAGCTTCAATGCGATGGCCAGGTCCGACAGATTGTCCTGATCCGCCAAGGGTACGCGCCAGCCGCCGGCGCCTTCGATCAGGGTGAAGTCCGCCTGCATCCCCAGAATCTGCCGCATCGGCGCCAGCAACGACTGCACCGTCAGCGCCACGCCCGCCTCTCGCGCCGCCAGATGCGGGGCAATCGCCGGTTCGAAGGCCATCGGATTGACCTGTGCATAGGTCAGCGGCATCGAACACTCCGCCAGCAAGGCCAGCGCATCGGCGTTGCGCAAGCCTTTGGGCGTCACATCGCAACCGGACGCGACCGGCTTGCCCGCCGCTGTGCTCAAACCCGCCGAACGCGCCGCATGCAGCAGCCCCGCAGCGACCGTGGTTTTACCGACATCGGTATCCGTGCCGGCGATGAAATAGGCTGCGCTCATAAGGGCTTCTCCAAAACGGCGTACACCACTTGATAAGTCGCCGGCAGTCCCTGGGCCTGACGAAACTGTTCATAAGCCTCAATCAGACCCAGAATCCGCGCCCGGCCGGTCAAGCCACCGGGCCGCCCGGGATTGAGATTGTGCGCACCCAACGCCTTGAGTTCATGGGTCAGGCTGCGCACATCCGGGTAATGCAGCACGTGCGCGAGGTTTTGCAGGCTGAGCACCCTCAAGCCGCTGGCCGCACATAACTGCTGATAAACACCAAACGCCCGGAAGCGATTGACGTGCACCATGCCGTCGACCTGCCGCCAGCTGTCGCGCAATTCAAACAACGTCCCTACACACAGACTAGCAAACGCGAAGATGCCACCCGGTTTCAGCACCCGAAAGGCTTCACCGAGCACCGAGTCGAAGTCTGCGCACCACTGCACCGCCAGGCTGGAGAAGATCAGGTCGCAGGTCGAATCCTGCAGTGGCAATCGCTCGGCATCGCCGGCCACGAAGTGCGCGGCACCGCCCAATGGCCGGGCGTGGTTGAGCATGCCTTCGGCAATGTCCAGCGCCACACCGTGGCAGCCCGGAAACCGCTCACCCAAGGCACGACTGAAATGCCCGGTGCCGCAGCCCAGATCCAGCCAGCGCTGCGGTACAAAGTCCTGCGGCAAGCGCTTGAGCAATTGGCTGCCGACATCACGCTGCAACTCGGCCACGCTGTCGTAGCTGGCCGCCGCGCGGGAGAATGATGCTGCTACCTGGCGCTTGTCAGGCAAGGCGCCGGGCAGGTTGGGAAAGGATAGATCAGTCATCGCCGGACTCATGCAAAAAGGCCTGGATCGCCCCCGCCACACCGTGGGGATCCTCCAGGAGAAACGCGTGGCTGGCCTGTTCAATCAGACCGATTTCGACATCCGGCAGCAATGCCAGCAACTCGCCCGCCGCTTCCGCCGGCACCAGCCCGTCGAGGCCGGCGAACAGATGCAGTTGCGGACCGCGGAACGCATGCAAAGCCTGTCGGGTATCCAGTTGCGCGAGCACTTGCAAACCACTGAGCAGCACCGGCGCGGCAGTGTTCGGGGCGCCACCGAGCAACAACCGCGACAATCCGCGCGGGTCTTCGGCGCCTTGGGCGCAGAGCAGTGAAAAGCGTTTCAACGTCGCGCGCGGATCGGCTTCGCATCCCGCCAGAAACGCGTCGAAGGTTTCCCCTGGCATGGCGCTTGACCATTGCTCATGGGCGACAAAAGAAGCGTTGCTGGCCAGGGTGAACACACCACAGCAGCGATCGCCACGCCGGGCCGCCAACTCGCAGGCGAGCATGCCGCCCAATGACCAACCGCCAAGCCAGGCGTCTTGCGGCAAGGTCGAATCAAGCTCATCGAGCCACTCTTCAAGATCGCTTGACTCCAGCTCCGGCAACGGCTCGATCTCGACGTGCAGGTGCTCATCCAGGCCTCGCAAAGCCGCCGCCAGAGGCTCCAGCGGTGAAACGCCAAGGCCCCAACCGGGCAGCAGAATCAGACGATCACGCATGGCTTGGCTCCGGCTTCAGTTGTTGAAAACAATCGGCCAGTCCGTTTAACAATAGCTGTACCTGGGCTTCACTGTGGGCAGCCGTCAGCGTGACCCGCAGCCGGGCGCTGCCGGCGGGTACGGTCGGCGGGCGAATCGCGGTCACCATCAACCCGCGTTCGCGCAGCATCTGCGAAAGGCGCACCGCGCGCCCCGCGTCACCGACCATGATCGGCTGGATCGGTGTGAAGCTGTCCATGAGTTCCAGGCCAATCTGTTCGGCACCGTGGCGGAACTGGCGGATCAGCGTCTGCAAATGCTCGCGGCGCCAGTGTTCGCTGCGCAGCAGTTCCAGGCTTTTCAACGTGGCACAGGCCAGCGCAGGTGGTTGGCTGGTGGTGTAGATGTAGGGACGGGCGAACTGGATCAGGCTTTCGATCAGCTCTTCGCTGCCAGCCACAAAGGCACCCGCCGTACCGAACGCCTTGCCGAGGGTGCCGACCAGCACCGGAACGTCATCCTGGCTCAAGCCGAAGTGTTCGACGATGCCGCCACCGTTGGCACCCAACGGACCAAAACCATGGGCATCGTCGACCATCAACCAGGCGCCTTTGGCCTTGGCTTCTCGGGCCAGCGCTGGCAAGTCGGCGATATCACCGTCCATGCTGAACACGCCGTCGGTGACCACCAGCGTATTGCCGGTGGCTTTTTCCAGGCGTTTGGCCAGGCTCACCGCGTCGTTGTGCAGATAACGATTGAACCGCGCACCGGACAACAGCCCTGCGTCGAGCAGCGACGCATGATTGAGCCGGTCTTCGAGCACCGTATCACCCTGCCCCACCAGCGCCGTGACCGCGCCGAGGTTGGCCATGTAGCCGGTGGTGAACAGCAACGCGCGCGGGCGACCGGTCAGGTCGGCCAACGCTTCTTCCAGGGCATGGTGCGGGGAGCTATGGCCGATGACCAGATGTGATGCCCCTCCGCCCACCCCCCACTTCGAAGCGCCGGCACGCCAGGCTTCGATCACTTGCGGATGATTGGCCAGGCCCAGGTAGTCGTTGTTACAGAACGCCAGCAATGGCTGGCCATCGACCACCACTTGCGGCCCCTGCGGGCTTTCAAGCAGCGGGCGCTGGCGGTAGAGGTTTTCGGCACGACGGGCGGCAAGGCGTGCGGCGAGATCGAAAGACATGCAGGCCTCGACTATCAAATGACACATGTCCCCTGTGGGAGCGGGCTTGCTCGCGAATGCGGTCTGACATTCAACATTGATGTCGACTGACACGACGCTTTCGCGAGCAAGCCCGCTCCCACAAGGGTTTTGCATTCCAACCAGAGAAGTCGGTGGAAGACTCAAACCGCCGCGTTATAGAACTGCTCGCTGCTCTTCTGCTCCACCAGCGCCTGCTCGATCGCCGCCTGATGCACTTCATCGGCGTGCTCTTCGCGGGCTTCCGGCAGGATGCCCAGACGCGAGAACAGTTGCATGTCCTTGTCGGCCTGCGGGTTGGCGGTGGTCAGCAGTTTGTCGCCGTAGAAAATCGAGTTGGCACCAGCGAAGAACGCCAGGGCCTGCATCTGCTCGTTCATGGCTTCGCGGCCGGCGGACAGGCGCACGTGGGATTGCGGCATCAGGATGCGCGCGACGGCGAGCATGCGGATGAAGTCGAACGGATCGACGTCGTCGGCATTTTCCAGCGGCGTACCGGCGACTTTCACCAGCATGTTGATCGGCACCGACTCCGGATGCTCCGGCAGGTTGGCCAACTGGATCAGCAGGTTGGCGCGGTCGTCCAGCGACTCGCCCATGCCGAGGATGCCACCGGAACAGATCTTCATCCCCGACTCACGCACATAGGCCAGGGTTTGCAGGCGCTCGCTGTAGGTGCGGGTGGTGATGATGCTGCCGTAGAACTCAGGCGAGGTGTCGAGGTTGTGGTTGTAGTAGTCGAGGCCGGCCTTGGCCAGCGCTTCGGTCTGATCCTGATCCAGGCGACCGAGGGTCATGCAGGTTTCCAGGCCCATGGCCTTCACGCCTTCGACCATTTTCAACACGTACGGCATGTCCTTGGCCGACGGGTGTTTCCACGCTGCGCCCATGCAGAAGCGGGTCGAGCCGATGGCCTTGGCACGAGCGGCCTCTTCGAGGACCTTCTGCACCTCCATCAGTTTTTCTTTTTCCAGGCCGGTGTTGTAGTGACCGGACTGCGGACAATATTTGCAATCTTCCGGGCAGGCGCCGGTTTTGATCGACAGCAGGGTCGACACCTGGACGCGGTTGGCGTCGAAATGCGCACGGTGCACCGTCTGCGCCTGGAACAGCAGGTCATTGAATGGCTGGACGAAGAGTGCTTTGACTTCGGCCAAAGTCCAGTCATGACGCAGGGTTGCAGTGGTGCTGGCACTCATGGGCGTTTCCTTTGAATTATGCTTTGGCAGGCGGTTGGGCAATGGAATGTCACAGCCGCCTCACAGATGTTTCGGCATATTTAAGGAAGAGCGATGCGCTGTCAACCGCGATACGAAGGACCGGTTTACATCTGGTTAAAAAACAAACAATCATGTCTTTTGTGCGATGAACCGGCCGACGGCATCCCTCCTGTCTGCACGGCCTGCGAAATCGAGTTGCCCTGGCTCGGCGATCACTGCCTGACCTGCGCCCTACCGCTCCCGGCCGCGGGCCTCACCTGCGGCCATTGCCTGAAGCAGCCACCGGCCTTCAAACAAGTGATTGCGCCCTGGACCTACAGCTTTCCGGTAGACAGCCTGATCACCCGCTTCAAACACAACGCAAAGTGGCCGTTTGGCCGCCTGCTCGCCGAACTTCTCGTTCAATACCTGCAACATCGCTTCGAAGACGATCTGCAGCGCCCCGATGCGCTGATCCCGGTACCGCTGGCCAACCGACGCCTGCGCCAGCGCGGGTTCAATCAGGCGGCGATGCTGGCTCGCTGGTTGAGTGCGAGTCTCGATATCCCTTGCGACGAACGGTTGCTGCTACGCACCCAAGACACCGACGCCCAACAGGCCTTGAACGCCCAAGACCGCCGAAAAAACCTGCGCAACGCTTTCGCCCTGGCACCCGGCGCCGTCGTCAAAGGCCTGCACCTGGCCCTGGTCGACGACGTACTGACCACCGGCGCCACGGCCCTGGCCCTGGCTCGCCTGCTGATGGACGCCGGTGCGGCAAGGGTCGACGTCTATTGCCTGGCCCGTACGCCTAAACCCGGCGAGACACCCTGACTTGACTCGCGCGGTCCAAGCGGCCAACGTCCTCACCATCGTCACCACCCAAAGCGACTTGTCATGTCTTTGCCAACCTTGTTGTCCCAGCACATTGTCCGCCGTCCGCAGCGCATCGCCCTGCTGCAGCACATCGCCGAACAAGGCTCGATCACCCGCGCGGCCAAAAGCGCGGGCCTGAGCTACAAGGCCGCCTGGGATGCGATCGATGAGCTGAACAACCTGGCGCAGAAGCCGCTGGTGGAGCGGATCGTCGGCGGCAAGGGCGGCGGCGGTGCGCGCCTGTCCAACGAAGGTGAGCGGGTGTTGCGCCTGTACCAGAAGCTGCAAGCCTTGCAGGCCCAGGTGCTGGAAGCCGCTGAAGACGCGAGCGACCTCGACCTGCTCGGGCGCCTGATGCTGCGCACCAGCGCGCGCAACCAGTTGCACGGCAAGGTGATCGCGATTGAACCTCAGGGGCGCAACGACCTGATTCGCCTGGAAGTTGCCAAAGGCGTGATCGTCGCCGCGCAAATCACCCACGACAGCACCGAGCGCCTGGAGCTGCAAATCGGCAGCGAAGTCGTGGCATTGATCAAGGCCGGCTGGCTCGACGTGCTGGAAATCGACTCCGTCGAAACCCCTGGACACAATTGCCTCAACGGCATCATCGAAAAAATCCTCGACGCCGACGATGGCCCCAGCGAAGTGCGCATCACCCTGCCCAACGGCCTGACGCTGTGCGCATTGGCCGAATCGAGGCATCTGCAGGCATTGGGGCTGACGTCCGGCAAACCGGTGCGCGTGGAGTTTTCGCCGTCCAGGGTTCTGCTGGGCACGCCGCTTTAAACAAAACTGCAACAAAAGGTTCATTACTCTTCATTAAGGTGTCTGCACAAATCGCAGGGAGCCTGAAATGAGCCTATTAGAAGAAAACCAGTCCACCGACCTCGAAAACATGGTCGGCCTCAGCCGTCGCGGCTTCATCAGCGCAGGTGCCCTGTGCGGCGCGGCGATGTTCCTCGGCGGCAACCTGCTGAGCCGCAGCGTGATGGCCGCCAGCGTCAGCGCCGGCAACAGCCAGTTGCTGGGCTTCGACAGCATTGCCGCCGCCACCAGCGATTCCATCACCCTGCCAGCGGGCTACAAGTCCTCGGTGTTGATCAGCTGGGGCCAACCTCTGCACAAGGACGGCCCGGCGTTCGACCCGAGCGGCAACGGCAGCGCCGAACATCAGGAAGCCCAGTTCGGCGACAACAACGACGGCATGAGCCTGTTCGAATTTCCGGGCGAAAAAGACCGGGCGCTGATGGCGATCAACAACGAATACACCAACTACCGCTACCTTTACGCCCACGGCGGCATGCCGCAATCGGCGCAAGAAGTGCGCAAGGCGCTGGCCTGCGAAGGTGTGTCGGTGATTGAAGTGCAGCGCAAGAACGGCCAATGGCAATTCGTCCAGGGCTCGCGCTACAACCGCCGCATTCACGGCAACGCACCGATCACCCTGAGCGGCCCGGCCGCCGGACATGCCCTGCTGAAAACCAGTGCCGATCCGCATGGCAAGAACGCCCTCGGCACCTTCCAGAACTGCGCCAATGGCAAGACGCCATGGGGCACCTATCTGACCTGTGAAGAGAACTTCACCGACTGCTTCGGCAGCAGCAACGCCGAGCAGAAATTCGACCCGGCGCAAAAACGCTACGGCGTGGTGGCTACCAGCAAAGAGATCAACTGGCACCAGCACGACGAGCGCTTCGACATGGCGAAGAACCCCAACGAGCTCAACCGTCACGGCTGGGTGGTGGAGATCGATCCGTTCGATCCGAAATCGACGCCGGTCAAACGCACAGCCCTGGGGCGCTTCAAACACGAAAACGCAGCCCTTGCGGAAACTGGCGACGGTCATGCCGTGGTGTACATGGGCGACGACGAACGCGGGGAGTTCATCTACAAATTCGTCAGCCGCGACAAGATCGACCACAAGAACCCCAAGGCCAACCGCGACATTCTCGACCACGGCACCCTGTACGTGGCGCGTTTCGATGCGGGCGACGGTAACGTCGATCACCCGAAAGGCCAAGGTGAATGGATCGAACTGACCCACGGCAAAAACGGCATCGACGCCAGCAGCGGTTTTGCCGATCAGGCCGAAGTGCTGATCCACGCCCGTCTCGCCGCCAGTGTGGTGAAGGCCACGCGCATGGACCGCCCGGAATGGATCGTGGTCAGCCCCAAGGACGGCCAGGTCTACTGCACGCTAACCAACAACGCCAAACGCGGCGAAGACGGGCAACCGGTGGGCGGGCCAAACCCGCGCGAGAAGAACGTCTACGGGCAGATCCTGCGCTGGCGCACCGAGCGTGACGACCACGGCTCGAAAACTTTTGCCTGGGACCTGTTCGTCGTCGCCGGCAATCCGGGGGTTCACGCCGGCACACCCAAAGGCGGATCGTCGAACATCACGCCGCAGAACATGTTCAACAGCCCGGACGGGCTGGGCTTCGACAAGGCCGGGCGCTTGTGGATTCTCACCGATGGCGATTCGAGCAACGCCGGAGACTTTGCCGGCATGGGCAACAACCAGATGCTCTGTGCCGACCCGGTAACCGGCGAGATCCGCCGCTTCATGGTTGGCCCGGTAGGTTGTGAAGTGACGGGGATCAGCTTCTCGCCGGATCAGAAAACCCTGTTTGTCGGGATCCAGCACCCGGGTGAAAACGGCGGTTCGACCTTCCCCGAGCACCTGCCCAATGGCAAACCGCGCTCATCGGTGATGGCGATTTCGCGGGAAGATGGCGGGATCGTCGGCGCCTGACAGGCCCTCATCGCGAGCAAGCTCGCTCCCACAGGGAATCATGTTGTCCTTGTGGGAGCGGGCTTGCCCGCGAAGGCGTCAGCCCAGACACCACACATCTCAAGCCCACCCCCTAAAACCGCGCCGTCTGCGCTACCATGCCTGGCCGGACGCAGCAGCCTGCTGCGCGCAGGAGTCAGCATGGCCCACCCGTTTGAAACCCTCACACCAGACCTCGTGCTCGATGCTGTAGAAAGCATCGGCTTTCTCAGCGACGCGCGCATCCTGGCCCTCAACAGCTACGAGAACCGCGTCTATCAAGTCGGTATCGAAGACGCCGAGCCGCTGATCGCCAAGTTCTACCGGCCGCAACGCTGGAGCAACGAAGCGATTCTGGAAGAGCACCAGTTCACCGCCGAACTCGCCGACTGCGAGGTGCCGGTCGTGGCGCCGTTGATCCACAACGGTGAAACCCTGCACGAACACAACGGTTTCCGTTTCACCCTGTTCCCCCGCCGTGGCGGCCGCGCACCGGAGCCGGGCAACCTCGACCAGTTGTATCGCCTGGGCCAGTTGCTAGGGCGCCTGCATGCGGTCGGCTCGACCCGCCCGTTCGAGCACCGTGAAGCGCTGGCGGTGAAAAATTTCGGCCATGACTCGCTGGCCACGTTGCTCGACGGCAATTTCATCCCCCGCAGCCTGCTGCCGGCCTACGAATCGGTGGCCCGCGATCTGCTCAAGCGTGTGGAAGATGCCTACAGCAACACGCCGCACCAGAACATCCGCATGCACGGTGACTGCCACCCCGGCAACATGATGTGCCGCGACGAGATGTTCCATATCGTCGACCTCGACGACTGCCGCATGGGTCCGGCGGTGCAGGACATCTGGATGATGCTCGCTGGCGATCGTCAGGATTGCCTGAGCCAGTTGTCGGAACTGATGGACGGCTACAACGAGTTCCACGACTTCGACCCGCGTGAACTGGCGCTGATCGAACCGTTGCGCGCCTTGCGCCTGATGCACTACAGCGCCTGGCTCGCCCGCCGCTGGGAAGATCCGGCCTTCCCCCGCAGTTTCCCGTGGTTCGGCACCGAGCGTTATTGGGGGGACCAGGTATTGGCGTTGCGCGAACAACTGGCGGCGCTCAATGAAGAGCCACTAAAACTCTTCTGACCCACACAGAACGAATGTGGGAGCGGGCTTGCTCGCGAAAGCGGCGTGTCAGTCGACATCAATGTTGAATGACTCACCGCCTTCGCGAGCAAGCCCGCTCCCACAGGTACCGTGTTCACAAATACCCAACCTATTCAGTCAGGACATTCGCAGACAAATCTCCTTACAATCCCCTCTTTGTTAGCTGCCTAAGCAAGGATTCTGCATGCAAGCCGCCAACCCGCGTCGCGGGTACATTCTAGGCCTGAGTGCCTACATCATCTGGGGGCTTTTCCCCCTCTATTTCAAAGCCATCGCCAGCGTGCCCGCCGTGGAAATCATCATCCACAGGGTGCTGTGGTCGGCATTGTTCGGCGCCTTGTTGCTGATGGTCTGGAAGCATCCCGGCTGGTGGCGCGAACTGCGGGATAACCCGCGGCGGCTGGCGATCCTGGCACTGAGCGGTGCGCTGATCGCGGCCAACTGGCTGACCTACGTCTGGTCGGTGAACAACGGACGCATGCTGGAGGCCAGCCTCGGCTACTACATCAACCCCTTGGTGAACGTGTTGCTGGGCATGCTGATCCTCGGCGAACGGCTGCGGCGCATGCAATGGATTGCCGTCGGTCTGGCGGCTGTCGGTGTGGCGCAGCAAGTCTGGCAAGTCGGCAGCCTGCCGTGGGTGTCGCTGGTGCTGGCTCTGACCTTCGGTTTCTATGGCCTGATTCGCAAGCAGGCGCCAGTCAAGGCGCTGCCGGGGTTGGTGGTGGAAACCTGGATGCTGGTGCCGATTGCCCTCGGCTGGTTGCTGCTCAATCCGACGGCCAGCAGCGCCCAGGCCGAATTCTGGACCACCTCCCAAGCCTGGTGGCTGGTCGCCGCCGGCCCGATCACGCTGGTGCCACTGGTCTGCTTCAACGCTGCTGCACGGCATTTGCCCTACACGACACTGGGCTTTCTCCAGTATCTGGCGCCGACACTGGTACTGCTGCAAGCGGTCCTGCTGTTTGGCGAGCACCTGTCGTCCAGCACCTTGGTAGCGTTCATGTTTATCTGGGCCGGCCTGGCGGTTTACAGCATCGATGCGTGGATAAGTTTACGCCGCCGCAACTGATCAAAAAACGCACAAAACCCTACAGGCCACGTATCCCGTGGCCTGCATCATTCCTTCCCAAGGTTATCCACAGCGTGATCCCCGCCGTTTGTGCGCAAGTATCTGAAACTGCTGGTTTTTTGATCAGAACCTGAAGAGCCCCGGTCGACATGGCCTGGCGGGGTGTCTCTACAGGTTATCCACAGGCCGGTGCACGTTTAACTTGGATAACCTGATCAGGGTTCACTGCGCAGCACCAATTCGACCATCAGGTCGTCAGCCAGGGTTTCCAGGCGCGATTGCAGCACGTCCAGCGACAGGGTCAGCGGTACCGCGAGAATCGCTTCGGCGTGAAACAGCGGCTCGCTGCTCATCGGTGCCGGGCGCACTTCGGTGACCAGCCGTTCCAGATTCACCCCCTGCTCGCTCAGCAAGCGCGTGATGTCACGCACGATCCCCGGACGATCATTGCCCACCAGTTCCATGGCGATCGGTTTCCAGGTGCAGGATTGTTCGATACCGCTTTCAGCGATCAACACGCGAATATCCTGGGCGGACAAACCCTGCAGGGCATCGACCAATTCGTCGTAGGCCTCGGCCGGCACCCCCACCCGAAGAATCCCGGCGAATTGTCCCGCCATGCGCGACATGCGGCTTTCCAGCCAATTGCCGCCGTGCTCGGCAATGCATTGGGCAATGCGCTCGACTTGCCCGGGCTTGTCCGGAGCAAAAACAGTGAGTACGAGGTGGTCCATGGCGCAGCCCTCTAGTCATGACTTTTGTTATAGAGAACCAAGTATAGGCAAGGGTTGGACCTGCGCCGACAGGTCAGGCCTCTTCGCGGGCAAGCCCGCTCCCACAGGGTCATGCGCTGTCCTTGTGGGAGCGGGCTTGCTCGCGAATGAAGGCACCGCCGATCTGACTGACCCAACAAATCGTGTACAACTTTTGATATTTAACTGGAACAATCCAATAGTTTTTTGAGAACATCACGCTCCCCGACGTGACCGCAATGCGTCATGGGGTCGCAGAACGACGTAATTAGTCTAATTTTCACAACCGCAATTCATCATGTAGTATGCCGCAGCGCGCACTACATAACGTTGGATCGATGTCTGCCGCAGGCACGTTCGCAACCCTGAAAGCCCTGTCAGCAAGGCCCCAAGCCGTTGATTGGTCCCAACCCAGCCGCCCGTCATGGGCATGTACTGGTAGAGGGGTTTGTGGTTTAAATGGCCAACGGCTTCATTGTTAAATTGAAGAGCTGAAAAGCGAAATAGCTGAGCAGAGTGAGGCAAGCAATGACTGAACACGTTCAAGTCGGTGGCCTGCAGGTCGCCAAAGTCCTGTTCGACTTCGTGAACAACGAAGCCATTCCCGGTACCGGCCTCACCGCCGATAAGTTCTGGGCCGGTGCCGACAAGGTCATCCATGACCTGGCGCCGAAGAACAAAGCCCTACTCGCCAAACGCGATGATTTCCAGGCTCAAATCGATTCCTGGCATCAGGAACGTGCCGGTCAAGCGCACGACGCCGTGGCCTATAAAGCCTTCCTGCAAGAGATCGGTTATCTGCTGCCAGAAGCGGCCGATTTCCAGGCAACGACGCAAAACGTCGACGAAGAAATCGCCCGCATGGCCGGTCCGCAGCTCGTGGTGCCGGTGATGAATGCCCGTTTCGCCCTCAATGCCTCGAACGCCCGTTGGGGTTCGCTGTATGACGCGCTCTACGGCACCGACGCCATCAGCGAAGCTGACGGCGCGGAAAAAGGCAAAGGCTACAACAAGGTGCGCGGCGACAAGGTCATCGCCTTCGCCCGTGCCTTCCTCGACGAAGCGGCGCCTTTGGCGGCCGGCTCCCACGTCGACTCCACCGGCTACAAGATCGTCGACGGCAAACTGGTGGTCGCCCTTAAAGGTGGCAGCAACACCGGCCTGCGCAACGATGCGCAACTGATCGGCTTCCAGGGCGATGCCGCTGCACCGACCGCGATCCTGCTGAAAAACAACGGCCTGCATTTCGAAATCCAGGTCGACGCCAGCACCCCGGTCGGCCAGACCGACGCGGCCGGCGTCAAAGACATCCTGATGGAAGCCGCGCTGACCACCATCATGGACTGCGAAGACTCGGTTGCCGCCGTCGACGCCGATGACAAAGTGGTGATCTACCGCAACTGGCTCGGCCTGATGAAGGGCGATCTGTCGGAAAACGTCGCCAAGGGCGGTCAGACCTTTACCCGCACCATGAACGCCGACCGCACCTACACCGCTGTCGATGGCAGTGAACTGAGCCTGCACGGCCGTTCGTTGCTGTTCGTGCGTAACGTCGGTCACCTGATGACCATCGACGCGATTCTGGACAAAGACGGTAACGAAGTGCCGGAAGGCATTCTCGATGGCCTGGTGACTTGCCTGGCATCGATGCACAACCTGAACGGCAACACGTCGCGCAAAAACACCCGCACCGGCTCGATCTACATCGTCAAGCCGAAGATGCACGGCCCTGAAGAAGCGGCGTTCACCAACGAGCTGTTCGGTCGCATCGAAGACATGCTGGGCCTGCCGCGCAATACCCTCAAAGTCGGGATCATGGACGAGGAGCGTCGTACCACGATCAACCTCAAGGCCTGCATCAAGGCTGCGAGTGAGCGCGTGGTGTTCATCAACACCGGTTTCCTCGACCGCACGGGCGATGAAATCCACACCTCCATGGAAGCCGGCCCGATGGTGCGCAAGGCGGACATGAAGGCGGAAAAATGGATCGGCGCCTACGAGAACTCCAACGTCGATATCGGCCTGAGCACCGGCCTGCAAGGTCGCGCACAGATCGGTAAAGGCATGTGGGCCATGCCTGACCTGATGGCAGCGATGCTCGAACAGAAAATCGCTCACCCGATGGCCGGTGCCAACACTGCTTGGGTACCATCGCCGACCGCTGCTGCCTTGCATGCACTGCACTATCACAAGGTTGACGTGTTCGCCCGTCAGGCCGAACTGGCCAAACGTGCCCACGCTTCGGTGGACGACATCCTGACCATCCCGCTGGCTGTGAACCCGCAGTGGACCGCCGAACAGATCAAGAACGAACTGGACAACAACTCACAGGGCATTCTTGGTTACGTGGTGCGCTGGATCGACCAGGGCGTTGGTTGTTCGAAAGTGCCTGACATCAACGACGTCGGCCTGATGGAGGACCGTGCAACGCTGCGTATTTCCAGCCAGCACATCGCCAACTGGCTGCGCCATGGCATCGTCACAGAAGAGCAGGTGATGGAAAGCCTCAAGCGCATGGCGCCGGTGGTTGACCGTCAGAACGCCGGCGACGCGCTGTACCGTCCGCTGGCCCCGAACTTCGACAGCAACATCGCCTTCCAGGCGGCGGTCGAACTGGTGGTTGAAGGCACGAAGCAGCCGAACGGCTACACCGAGCCGGTCCTGCACCGTCGTCGTCGCGAGTTCAAGGCGAAGAACGGGTTGTAAACCAGCTCCCTCCACAGCAATCCCCCGGTTGAAGAACCGGGGGATTTTTGTTTCTGCGCCCTGCAAATGCAGAACTATCTCCTGAAACGCAACGCGTTTGCAGCGATGTGGCGGCCTATTCTCGTTGCATTCATGAACAAGGCAATTCCAAGAACCGTAATGATGAGCGCAAACAGTTTTTCGCCCCCAATGGGTTCGTCGAGCACATACCACGAGGTCAAGATACCCGATATCGGAACAATCACTGACAACGGTGCAACCTGGCTCGCCGGATATTTCTCAATCATTCGGTTCCACACCCAATACCCGAATACCGTCGCCACATAGGCCTGGAACAGGACAGATGCCAGCACTGGAGCAGTTATGTCCGTTAGCAACGACTGGAAAGGGGCTGCGCCCTTGACCCAGTAAGTCATCAGGTATAGAGGCGGTGTTGCATACAGACTCGACCAAACGACAAAGGAAAATATATCAGCCACTTTGCTTCTCTTGACCAGCACATTGCAAAGACTCCAAAACAGTGCGCCAAGCAGCACCAGAAAAAGTCCAAAGCTTTCGGCATCACCGTGTGTTACATGAATAATGAACATCAGCCCCACCAACGCCATGAGAATGCCGGCCACTTGTATTGCCGTCATTTTCTCGCCAAACAGCAACACTCCCCAGATGACCGTGAAAAAAGCACTGAATTGCAAGAGCAAAGATGTCACGCCGGCACTGACGCCAAGAAACATGCCGTAGTTCATCAGCCAGCACATTCCGACACCAAACAACAAACCGTAGACGATAGTTACAAAAGTACTGACACCTTTCGGTTTCGGGATGAAGAACACCAGTGGCAATGCACAGAAAGTAAAGCGCAACGCTGTCAATATGAACGGATCGATACCGTCTAGACTGATATCAATGACCGTAAAATTACTGCCCCACATGACTGTCACACCGACAATAAGTACAAGATCGCGAAATTCAATTTTCTTTATCATACCGTCCTCATAGCGACACACAACCACACAATCCAGGAAGAGCAAGGACCATTGTCGGTATTTTATCCGCAGGAACTAGCCGCAGACTGAATACACGACAACCATCGGCATACTCAAGCCACTAAAAAGCGGAGTGCCAAACTGGTAACCCGGAGAGTGCTACGACAGATTTTATTAAACCAAGTACAACATCAAATAGATGCCTGCATTGGCTTTCAAGAACTGAACGATAACTGAATAATCGAAAGAATAAACAAGCTATTTGTGAGGAGCCTTTTCGCAGACCAATTAGATAAACTTAATTACAAGTTAAACCCACCAAAACAACTCCAGCCTGTAACTAACAATTACAGGCGCCCAGTTATTTAATGCCCAATTCGCGTTTTACCAGTGTCAGCAGATGACTGGCATCAATCGGTTTGAGTAGAAAGTCCACCACGCTCAAATGCATTGCGGCGATCGCATCCTTCACGTCGGCGTCACCCGAGACAATGATGATCGGCAATGCCGCTCTTACCGATTCGCGTACCTGACGGATCAGTTCCAAACCGTCAACGCGGCCCATCCGCAGGTCGGTGATCAGTAAACCGATCGAGGGCTTTTTGATCTCTGCCTCGGTCTCCAGGATCTTGAGTGCCGCTTCGCCACTGGCCGCGGTCAGGCAGCGAATGCCCTCTAATGCGAGGATCTCTGACAGCAGCGTCCGGGCGTCTTTATCGTCGTCGACGATCAGCACCCGTTGCAGCGGCAGGTCGGGTTCCAGCATGACGGCACTGAGCGCTTCGCGCTCGGCGTCACTCAAAATATCGTGGTCAGACATGGCGTTCCCTACATGTTCAATTCATTTCCCTGGCACAGTGCTGAATCATCACTGAGCAGACCACCAATGTGCACTTCGTCGGATATTTTTCCAATAGCAGAATAGAGAGGTTTTTCTCACCGTTGCGTAAGGTTTTTCCGACATTCCATCACCCTGATTGCCTACCTAGACTTACGTCCAATGGGCACCCCGGCCACAGGGGTCGACCATGTCTGGGTCATCCGACTACAACAATTCAAAAAAGACTGCGGTAATGGTTATGAGTAAAGCGGACGCCTTCACACAGGCAGGGAAAACCGCGGTGTTGCAGAACATCCAGGGCACGTTGCAATTCCTTCAGCGCTTCCCGCCCTTCAACCAGATGGAACACGCTCACCTGGCGTATCTGGTCGAGCAATGTCAGCTGCGTTTTTACGCCCCCGGCGAGAGCATCATCAAACCCGCCGACGGGCCGGTCGAGCACTTCTATATCGTCAAGCAAGGCCGGGTCGTGGGCGAGCGTCCGCATACGGCAAAAGGTGGCACCGAAACGGTCTTCGAGATCACCACCGGCGAGTGTTTCCCCCTCGCGGCATTGCTGGGTGAACGGGCGACCCGCACCGAGCACCTGGCCGGCGAAGACACCTTCTGCCTGCAATTGAACAAACCGGCGTTCGTCCGCCTGTTTTCGCTATCGGACACCTTCCGCAACTTCGCCCTGCGCTGCGTCAGCAGCCTGCTGGATCAGGTCAACCAGCAAGTGCAGCAAAAAGCCGTGGAAACCCTGGGCACCCAATACTCGCTCAATACCCGACTGGGCGAATTGGCCATGCGCCACCCGGTGACATGCGCCCCGCAGACACCGTTGCGCGAAGCCGTGACGTTGATGCACGAACAACAGGTCGGCAGCATCGTGGTGGTCGATGAACTCAAGGCGCCACTGGGGATTTTCACCCTGCGTGACCTGCGTCAGACAGTGGCCAACGGCAGCAGTGATTTCAACGAAGCCATCGAAGGGCACATGACCCGGGCGCCGTTCTTCCTGTCGCCGGATCACAGTGCATTCGACGCGGCGATTGCCATGACCGAGCGTCACATTGCCCATGTCTGCCTGGTCAAGGACCAACGCTTGTGCGGCGTGGTTTCCGAGCGCGATCTGTTTTCCCTGCAACGGGTCGACCTGGTGCACCTGGCGCGCACTATCCGCAATGCCCAGAAAGTGGAAAACCTGGTGGCGCTGCGGGGCGAAATCGGTCAACTGGTCGAGCGCATGCTGGCCCACGGCGCGTCTTCGACGCAGATCACCCACATCATCACCTTGCTCAACGACCACACCGTGTGCCGGGTGATCGAACTGACCCTCGCCGAAAAAGGCGACCCCGGCGTGCCGTTCAGCTGGCTGTGTTTCGGCAGCGAAGGCCGTCGCGAGCAGACCCTGCACACCGATCAGGACAACGGCATTCTGTTCGAAGCCAGGGATGCGGCCCATGCCGCCGAGATTCGCGGCAAGCTGCTGCCCATTGCCCAGCAGATCAACCAGAGCCTGGCGCTGTGCGGTTTCACCTTGTGCAAGGGCAATATCATGGCCGGCAACCCCGAGCTGTGCCTGTCCAGGGCCGAATGGGCGCGGCGCTTTGCGGCGTTTATCCGCGAGGCAACCCCGGAGAACCTGCTGGGTTCGAGCATCTATTTCGATTTGCGCGTGGTCTGGGGCAGCGAGCAAGGCTGTGAGCAGTTGCGCCGGGGCATTCTCGATCAGGTCGGCGACAACCGTTTGTTCCAGCGCATGATGGCCGAGAATGCGCTGCGCAATCGCCCGCCTGTAGGACGTTTCCGCGAGTTCGTGCTGGCGCGTAAAAATGGCGAGAAGGCCACCCTGGACCTGAAGATCCAGGGCCTGGCACCGTTTGTCGACGGCGCCCGGTTGCTGGCCCTGGTCCACGGTATCGAAGCGAACAACACGCTGGAGCGTTTTCGCCAGTTGGTCGACAAGGAAGTCATCGCCCCCCTGGACGGCGCCGCGTACGAAGAGGCCTATCACTTCATCCAGCAAACCCGCATGCAGCAACACCAACTACAGACCCGGGAGAATTTTCCTTACTCGAATCGGGTCGATCCCGACAGCCTCAATCATCTGGACCGACGCATCCTGCGTGAGTCCCTGCGCCAGGCACAACGCCTGCAAAGCAGCCTGACCTTGCGGTATCAGTTATGAGCCTGTTTTCGTGGCTGCGCCCGCCAAGCCTTACCCTGCCCGCCCACCTGCAACATCGGCTGGGGCAATTACCGACGGCTGCCGACCTGGCGCAGTGCAGCCTGCGCGAGCAACGCTGGGTGGTGCTCGATCTGGAAACCACCGGCTTGAACCTGAACAAGGACCACATGTTGTCCATCGGCGCAGTGGTGATCGAGGACGGGGCCATCGACTTTCGCCAGCAGTTCGAACGCACCCTGCAATATCCGCAAGTGAAACTCGGCCCCAGCGTGCTGATCCATGGCATTGGCCCCAGCGCCATTGCAGCGGGCAGCGACCCGGCAGAAGCACTGCTCGACCTGATGGAGTATATCGGGGACAGTCCGGTGCTGGCCTTCCACGCGCCGTTTGACCAGCACATGCTCGGCCGTGCGCTGAAAGATCATCTGGGTTTCAAATTGCAGCATCCGTTTCTGGATGTGGCGGACATTGCGCCGCTGCTATGCCCCCAGGCGCACATTCGCGAGGCCGGGCTGGACGACTGGATCGACTGGTTCAAGCTCGAAGTCTTCGAGCGTCACCACGCCAGCGCTGACGCCCTGGCCACCGCCGAACTGATGCTGATTCTGTTCAGCCGTGCGCGACAGCAGCAGATTCATAGCCCATTGAATCTGCAACAGCGCTTGAATCAATGGAAGCGCCGGCAGCAGGCGCCGTCCTTCTGACCTATACGCAACCCCTGTAGGAGCGAGCCTGCTCGCGAAAATCGTCAACGGTGACACGTTTTTCTGGCAAGACCGAGGTGTCAGATAGTTTTTCGCGAGCAGGCCCGCTCCTACAGGGGCCGTCGCCTAATTCCCACCCGACCAACGCCAATTGCTTACCTCCCTCGCCTCTGCCACAATCGCGAACAATTCTCGTTAGTTAATATTTCCCAATCGGTGATGCGGCGTGTCGTCAGTCCCAAGCCCTCAAAGTGAGCTCGTCGGTGCGTTATATCGCGACCATCGCGATTGGCTATTGGCCTGGCTTCGACGCAACGTCGCCTGCCCGCAGCGGGCCGAAGACCTGAGCCAGGACACTTTCGTGCGTTTGCTGGGCCGTGAGGAACTGAAGGCACCGCGCGAGCCGCGGGCGTTTCTGGTGGCGATCGCCAAGGGCCTGCTGTTCGATTATTTCCGTCGCGCCGCGCTGGAACAGGCCTACCTCACCGAGCTGATGCTGATTCCCGAAGCCGAACAACCGTCGGCGGAAGAACAGCAAATGATCCTCGAAGACCTGAAAAACATCGACCGCTTGCTCGGCAAGCTATCCAGCAAAGCCCGGGCGGCGTTCCTCTACAACCGCCTCGACGGCCTCGGCCACGCAGAAATTGCCGAGCGCCTCGGTGTGTCGGTGCCGCGGGTGCGCCAGTACCTGGCCCAAGGCATTCGTCAGTGCTACATCGCGCTGTATGGTGAGCCGACATGAATCCACTCAGTTCCAAACCGGTATCGGCCAACGTGCTGGACGCGGCGATTGCCTGGCAGTTGTCCATGGACTGCGCCAACCCGGTAGAACGCGAAGAGTTCGCCAAGTGGCACGCGGCCCACGAAGAGCACGCCCGCGCCTGGCGCCAGTTGGGCATGCTCGACCAGCGTTTCAGCGTGGCCAGCGGCCCGGCCCGCACGGCCTTGCTGCAATCGCGCGAAGGTATTCGCCGGCGAGTGCGCAAGCTTGGCAACGGTGTCGCCAGCGTCGTTGCCGTGATCGGCCTGGCCCTGTTCGCCGGGGATCGTTACCTGCCGATCGACTATTGGCTGGCCGACCAGCGCACCGCCGTTGGCGAGCAGCGCACCCTGCGCCTGGCTGACGGCACGCTGATCAATCTCAACACCCACAGCGCGCTGGATGTGCGTTTCGATGAAAAGCAGCGGCGCATCGTGCTTCAGGAAGGCGAAATCCTGGTTGAAACCGGCCATGGTGATCCCCGGCCGTTCATCGTCGAAACCCGCGAAGGCAGCATGCGTGCGCTGGGTACGCGGTTTCTGGTCAAGCGCGAGGAAGACGGAACGCGCTTGAGCGTATTGCAGTCGGCGGTGGCGGTTCACCCTGAGTCCACCCCTGATGAACAGATTCTGCGCGAAGGCCAGCAGGTGCTGATCCGCAAAAACGGCCTGGGTCCGGTTCTGGCCGTCAACCTCGGCGCGGATGCCTGGACCCGCGGCATGCTGGTGGTGGACAACACGCGGCTGGAAGACCTGGTGCATGAAATCGGCCGCTATCGAAACGGTTACGTCGGGGTCGCACCGGAAGTGGCCGACCTGCGCATCACCGGCAGCTTCCCGCTGCGCGACACCGACCTGGCACTCAATGCCCTGCTGCCAACCCTGCCGGTGCAGATCGAACAGCACACGCAATGGTGGGTAAAGGTCGTGGCCAAGGCTGATACCAAACCCTGAAAAACTTTGTGTCTGCTCGCGATGGCGCCGTTCGACTCCCCGCAAAAACCGTTTTGACCCAATACCAGCCGCAACCGACTTCTGAATCGAAATTATTTTCATCCAGCCCTATCACTTTTTGATTTTCGTTCGGCACACAGGCAATTGAGAAATGTTTCCATTCAGGAGCCGCTGTATGCCTCGTTCGCTAGACTCCCTGTTGCGCCGCAGTTTGCTGGCAGTCGCTATTGCCCTTTGCGCCCCTCTAGCCAGTAGCCAACTGGTCGCCGCTGAACAGGTGTCCAGCGTCCGCGCCTACAACCTGCCGGCCGCGCCGTTGGCCAGCACCCTGAACCAGATTGCCAGCCAGGCCGGTTTGGCCCTGTCGCTGAATCCATCCCTGGCAGCGGGCAAGACCTCGGCGCCGGTCAAAGGCCAGTTCGACGCAGCCGGCGCCCTGCGCGAAGCCCTGCGTGGCACCGGGTTGCAACTGGAGCTGAGCAGTGCGGGCACCTATAGCCTGGTGGCCGTGCCCGAGGGTGTGATGGACCTGCCGGCCACCAGCGTGATCGGCGTGCAAGACACTGAAAGCGCCTGGGGCCCGGTACAGGGCTACCTGGCCAAGCGCACCGCCGCCGGCACCAAGACCGACACCGCGCTGGTCGAAGCGCCGCGTTCGATTTCGGTCGTCACTCGTGAGCAGATGGACGACCGCAACGCGCACACCCTCGACGATGCCGTACGCTACTTGCCGGGCATCACCTCCAGCAGCTTCGGCAGCGACACCCGCGCCGACTGGTTGCGCGTGCGGGGTTTCGAGCCGACTCAATTCCTCGACGGCCTGCCACTGCCAAAGGGTGTGTACTCCAACCCGAAACAGGAAACCTGGAACCTCGACCGCCTGGCGCTGCTTCGCGGCCCGGCCTCCTCGGTGTACGGCCAGACCCCGCCGGGCGGCCTGCTGGACATGGTCAGCCGTCGCCCAAGTGCTGAAGCCAGCAGCGAGATCCAACTGCAATACGGCAGCGATAATCATCGCCAGATCAACTTCGCCAGCACCGGCAAGATCGACGACGAAGGCCAGTTCCTGTACAGCCTCAGCGGCGTGCTGCGCGACGGCGGCACGCCCATCGACCACATCGATGACAAGCGCTACAACATTGCGCCCAGCCTGACCTGGAACATCGGCGAAGACACCAAATTCACCCTGCTCACGCAGTTCACCCGTGACGATACCGGTATCACCAGCCAGTTCTATCCGATCCAAGGCACCAAGATCGACATGCCGTTCGGCGATATCTCCCACCACAAGAACCTGGGTGACCCGAACTACGACTTCTACGACCGCACCTACTACGCGCTGGGTTATGCCTTCGAACACCGCCTGAACGATGTCTGGCAGTTCCGGCAGAACCTGCGCTACACCAAGTCGGAGCTGTCGTTCCAGGCCGTGACCGTCAATAGCTACGGCCCCTCTTACGGGTCTATTGTTGACGATCAGGGCAACACCGGCCGTGGCACCACCAATGTCGACGAAGACATCGCCCAATTCGCCGTGGACAACAACTTCCAGGGCGACTTCGTCACCGGCGACGTCAGTCACACCTTGCTGATCGGCCTGGACCACCAGCGCAACACCACCAACTACCTCTCGATCTTCGGCACCGCGCCGGGCATCAACGTCAACGACCCGATCTATGGTTTGCCGATCGAACGTCCGGCACGCTCCACGGCGTTCTACGACTACGAGCAGAAGACCCAGCAGACCGGCCTGTACATCCAGGACCAGATGGCCCTCGGCCAATGGCGCCTGACCCTCGGCGGTCGTGAAGACTGGGTCCACACCGGTACCACGTTCTTCAACAAGGGCGATGCCACCAACACCGAACGCGACAAGAACTTCAGCGGCAACGCAGCGATCAGCTACGTGTTCGACTCGGGCTTCGTGCCCTACCTGTCCTACGCCGAATCGTTCCAGCCGACCAGCAATGCCGTCGCCTCGCCGACCGAGTCGTTCAAGCCGACCGAAGGCAAGCAATGGGAACTGGGGATCAAGTACCAGCCACCGGGCAGCAACACCCTGCTGACGGCGGCTGTGTATGACCTGACCCAGAAAAACGTTTCCGTCACCAACAACGTGGGCAACGTGACAGTCACCAGCCAGACCGGCGAAGTGAAAGTCAAAGGCCTGGAGCTGGAAGCGGTTTCCGACGTGACCGAAAACCTCAAGGTCACCGCTGCCTACACCCTGGCCAAATCCGAAGTGCAAGAGGGCATCTACAAGGGCAATCGCCTGCAACTGATGCCTAACCAGCAAGCGTCGGTGTGGGGCGACTACACCTGGCACAACGGCGTGCTGGACGGCTTCGGCATCGGTGCCGGCGCGCGCTATACCGGCAATACCTATGGCGACCAGGCCAACACCTGGCTGGGCAAGGCCGACGCCTACACGGTGTTCGACGCAGTGGTTCACTACGACCTCGGTCGCGTGGACAACAGCCTCAAAGGCGCTTCGCTGGCCGTTAACGCAACCAACCTGTTCGACAAGGACTACATCTCGACTTGCGACAGCTACTACTGCTACTACGGCGACCAGCGCAGTGTCGTCGCAAGTGCAACCTACAAGTGGTAACGCGTTGAGCTGACACGCCCAATGACCAGGCCGTCCTTTGTGGGCGGCTTTGGTTTTTCTGAAGGCTATGAAATGAAAAGTAAAACAATTCGCCGCTGGTCCGCTGTTCATACCTGGACCAGCCTGATTTGTACGGTGTTCCTGTTGCTGCTGGCACTGACCGGCCTGCCGTTGATCTTTCACCACGAGATCGACCACTTGCTGGGCGATGCGCCTGATGTGAAGGAAATGCCGGCGGACACCCCGCGCCTGAATTTGCAGCAGTTGGTGGAAGCGGCCGAGAAGCATCGCCCCGGCGAAGTCATGCAGTATTTCGGCTTCGAGGACGATGAGCCCAACGCGGTGCTGACCATCATGGCCGCGACCGCGGGCACCGAGCCGAACTCGTCCCATACCTTCATGCTCGACGCCCGTACCGGCGAAGCGCTGGAGACGCCATCGGCCAACGGCGGTTTCATGATGACCATGCTGCGCCTGCACGTGGACATGTTCGCCGGCTTGCCGGGCAAGTTGCTGCTGGCGTTCATGGGGATTCTGTTCGTGGTGGCGATCGTTTCCGGCACGGTGTTGTACTTGCCGTTCATGCGCCGCTTGAAGTTCGCCACCGTGCGCCAGGACAAATCCACACGCCTGCGTTGGCTCGATTTGCATAACCTGATCGGTGTGGTGACGTTGACCTGGGCCCTGGTGGTCGGCGTGACGGGTGTGATCAGTGCCTGCGCCGACCTGATCATTACCGCCTGGCGCAACGACAGCCTGAGCGCGATGATCGCACCGTACCGCGATGCGCCACCGCTGACGCAACTCGCGCCCGCGACCCGTTTGCTCGATATCGCCAAGGATGTCGCGCCGGGCATGCAGCCTGACTTCATCGCTTTCCCCGGCACGCGATTTTCCAGCGAGCACCATTACGCGGTGTTCATGAAAGGCAGCACCCACCTGACCTCGCACCTGCTGACGCCGGTACTGATCGACGCCAGCACCCTGCAAGTCACCGCCGTGGCCGAACGACCGTGGTACATGGACGCCATGGGCATGTCGCAACCGCTGCACTTCGGTGACTACGGCGGCATGCCGATGAAAATCCTCTGGGCGACCCTCGATGTGCTGATCATCATCGTGCTCGGCAGCGGGGTCTACCTGTGGGTGGTGCGGCGCAAGGCGACCAGGCCGGTGCTGGAAAAAGCGGAGAGCGTGGCATGAAGCCCCGACAGTCGAACTTCTGGAAAGTGTTTGCCATTCCGACCGTCATCGCGGTGCTTGGCGCGGCTGGGTTGTTTGCCGCGTTGCTCGGGGATGGTGTGTGGGATTCGCTGAGCTGGTTGGGGCTGGGCATCCCGGCTGTGCTAGCCCTACGCGGCCTCCTGCAACACCGCTGATCCCTTGTGGGAGCGGGCTTGCTCGCGAAGAGGCCGTCAGCCTCAGCATCAATGTTGGCTGACACACCGCTTTCGCGAGCAAGTCGAATCGTCGCACCGCCGCTCCCACAGGGTTCGGTTTGAGGTAATGCCCCAACACGCTATGCTGCCCGACACTGCCACCGACCGAGACACTGCCATGTCCGCCCCGAGCATGACCCTGTACCACAACCCGCTCTCTCCCTTCGTTCGCAAAGTCATGGTGCTGCTGCACGAAACCGGCCAGCAGAACCGCGTGGCGTTGCAGACCAGCGTGCTCACCCCGGTCAATCCGGACTTGACCCTGATCGAAGATAACCCGCTGAGCAAAATCCCGGCACTGCGCCTGGCCGACGGCAACATCATCCACGACAGCCGGGTCATCCTCGACTACCTCGACCACCAGCACGTCGGCAACCCGCTGATCCCCCGCGAAGGTTCGGCCCGCTGGCGGCGCCTGACCCTCGCGTCGCTGGCCGACGGGATCATGGACGCGGCCGTACTGGTGCGCTACGAAGTCGCCCTGCGCGCCCCGGAGAAACACTGGGACGAATGGCTCGACGGCCAGCGCGACAAGATCCGTCGCGCCCTGGCATTACTGGAAAAGGACGCGATTGCCGAGCTGACCTGCCACTTCGACGTAGCCGCGATCAGCGTGGCCTGTGCACTGGGTTACCTGGACCTGCGCCATCCGGACCTGGACTGGCGCACAGCGAATCCGCAACTTGCGGCGTGGTATTTCGAGGTGAGTCAGCGGCCTTCGATGATTGTGACGATGCCGAAGGTTTAAGCCTTCAAAAGATCAGCAATCCGGCTTGTCGGCCGTAAACCGCCGAGCCGGATTCACCGCCGCCCCAAACTCACGCAACGCCTTCGCGCCGATCAGCAACGGGTAGTTGAAGCTGCTGCGGTCAGTCAGGTTGACCTCGACCGTGCGCTTGACGTTACCCAGGCACAGCTCCAGATCGACCACCGGACGCTTGGTGGGCGCGACCACTTCGCTCTCGTCTTCGTCCTCTTCGGTGCGGGTCTTGATCTTGCTGATGCGCGCGATCTTGTGTTCGTAGACCTTGTTGCTGGCATCTTTGGTGGCGAGGCGGAAGCGCACCCATTCTTCGCCATCGCGGGTAAAGGTTTCGATATCCTTGGCCGACAGCGACGCGGTCAGGGCGCCGGTGTCCATCTTCGCCTTGAGGACCTTCCCGCCGATTTCCGGCAGGGCGATATATTCGTAACGCCCATAGAGGGTCGGCTCGGCGGCCATGACCGGCAGGGCGATGAGGGAGAGCACTGCAAGGAGGGATTTCACGTAATGGGTTTCCATGAGAGTGAGCAGTCGGATTTTAGACCGTCGTTCGCTTGATCGTTCCCACAAGGTTACCGACCCAAAAGTGAAACATTCGTCAGCACCGATTTGGCCTGCCACCCGAAGCTGCTTATCATGGCGCGCCCAACCGTTTCCACGAGTGACTTATGCGCCGCCTGCTCACCGGCTGTTTCGTGACCCTGCTGCTTGTGCTCAATACCCTGGTCCTGATCGGGCCGTTGATGGTGTTTGCCCTGCTCAAACTGGTTCTGCCCGGCCGCTTTCGCGATTACGCCTCTTGGTCGGTGATGTGGATCGCTGAGACCTGGTCGGAAATCGACAAGCTGATTTTCCGCTGGTGTATCCCCACCCAATGGGATATCCGCGGCGGTGACGATCTGCGCCGTGATACCTCGTATCTGGTGATCAGCAATCATCAATCCTGGGTCGACATCCCGGCGCTGTGGCAGGGCGATTACGAAAACGATCCGCTATTTCGCGAGAAGGTCCAGAACTGGGTCAACCAGCTCTGGATCGAAAAGGATCAGCGCATCGACGCCTTGCGCGCCGGGCGCCGCTGAATCAACTGCCGGTGCCGGCACCCCAGATCCCGCCCAGGCTGCTCAGCAGCGAACCGCCAACGCCCTGCTGGCCGAGGTATTGCAGGAGCACCGGGGTAAACAGGCCGATCATGCCGCTGTCCATGCCCAGGGCGCTGAAGGCGTTGTTCAGGTCGGTGGTGTTCTTGACGTTACCCAGGGCATTGTCCAGTCCTGCAGCTTTGCCGCTGGAGCCGAGCAGACCGGCCAGTGCACCCAACTCACCGCCGCCCGAGAGCATGTCGATGCCCGGTACGCTTTTGGCCAGTTCCGAGTAGTCGTTCGAACTCAACTGGTTCTTCGCCAGCCCCAGCATCGCCCCGGCGCCGCCGATGGCTTGTTGTGGCGTGATGTTCAATTCACTGAGGGTGCTTAGCAGGTCGGCTGTCTGCGGCGTCGGTTCGGCAGTCGCGGCCGCGTCACCGCCCTTCATGCCCGAAATCGCATTGGCCGCGTCGTTCAGGCTGAACTGTGCAAAAGCCGGGCTGGCGGACAGTGCCAACAGCGAAGCCAGTGCAATACCGCGTGAAATCTTCATCCAGACATCCTCTTGTGCCATGAAACCATCCGAAAACCGGCGGTAAAACTCCCGGTTTGACCGGGCATCCTCAATCATGTTCCTTGCCGCGCATCCGTTTTTACACAGGTCAGGTAGATGAAACGTGAAACACCGGATGCCACGCGATGAATGGCACGACTGAGCGCCCGGCGGGGCCGGTATTGAATCAGGAACCCTGGCAGCCGTTTGAAAAAGATATCCAAACAAAAACGGCGACTCGAAGGTCGCCGTTTTGTATTACGCAAAGACTTACGCCGCGCTGAACATCTTGTGCGGATCGATCACAAACTTCTTCGGCACGCCCGCGTCAAACTCGCCATACCCCTGCGGAGCCTGATCCAGGCTGATCACCTGAACGCCCACCACTTCGGCGATGTTGATGCGGTCCCACATGATCGCTTGCATGAGCGCGCGGTTGTACTTCATCACCGGGGTCTGGCCGGTGTGGAAGCTGTGGGATTTAGCCCAGCCCAGACCGAAGCGGATGCTCAGGCTGCCCATTTTCGCGGCAGCGTCGACGGCGCCCGGGTCTTCGGTCACGTAGAGGCCGGGGATGCCGATCTTGCCTGCCACACGCACCACGCCCATCAGCGAGTTGAGCACGGTGGCCGGGGCTTCGTGCTTCACACCGTCATGGCCATGGCCACGGGCTTCGAAGCCGACGGCGTCGATGGCGCAATCCACTTCCGGTTCGCCCAGCAGTGCGGCGATCTGTTCGTGCAGCGGGGTATCGAGTGACAGGTCGGCGATTTCGAAACCCTGCGCCTTGGCGTGGGCCAGGCGAACGGTGTTGACGTCACCGATGATCACCACCGCCGCACCCAGCAGGCGAGCGGATGCGGCCGCCGCCAGACCGACCGGACCGGCACCAGCGATGTATACGGTGCTACCCGGGCCGACACCAGCGGTCACTGCGCCGTGATAGCCGGTCGGCAGGATGTCGGAGAGGCAGGTCAGGTCGCGGATTTTCTCCATGGCCCGGTCGCGATCCGGGAGTTTCAGCAGGTTGAAGTCGGCGTACGGCACCATGGCGTATTCAGCCTGGCCACCGGTCCAGTCGCCCATGTCGACGTAACCATAAGCACCACCCGGACGCGCCGGGTTGACGCTCAGGCACACGCCGGTGTGCATCTCTTTGCAGGAACGGCAGCGCCCGCAAGCGACGTTGAACGGTACGGATACCAGGTCGCCGATTTGCAGGTTCTCGACGTCGCTGCCCTTCTCAATCACTTCGCCGGTGATTTCGTGGCCCAGCACCAGGCCGGTTTGAGCGGTGGTACGACCGCGCACCATGTGCTGGTCGGAACCACAGATGTTGGTGGAAACCACACGCAGGATGACGGCGTGGTTAATCTTCCTGCCACGCGGGTCCTGCATTTTCGGATAATCAATACTCTGCACTTCGACCTTGCCAGCGCCGAGATACACCACACCACGATTGCCAGACATGCTTTCACCTCGCTGTTGTTTTTATGGAACCGCGTTGCCCAGGCAGGCAGCGCGTTAAGTGCTCGGGTTATTGCCTGTGTCTTTTGTGTTGCTTGTAAGGGCCTCATCGCGAGCAAGCTCGCTCCCACAGTTGATCGGGGTGATCGCGGTTTTTGCAGACAACTCAAAACCCTGTGGGAGCGAGCTTGCTCGCGATAGCAATCTAGAGAACGACCGTACGATTGGCGTTCAAAAACACTCTTCTCTCAATGTGATACCCAACGGCCCGGGCCAGTGTCAGCCCTTCGATATCCCGCCCCTTGGCGATCAAATCTTCCGGGTAATGGCTGTGGTCCACTGCCTCGACACCCTGGGCAATGATCGGACCTTCATCCAGGTCGTTGTTGATGTAATGCGCGGTGGCGCCCACCAGTTTCACGCCCTTGTTGTAGGCCTGGTGATAGGGCTTGGCGCCCTTGAACCCGGGCAGCAGGGAGTGGTGAATGTTGATCGCCTTGCCATCGAGCTTGCGGCACAGCTCCGGCGACAGCACCTGCATGTAGCGCGCAAGAATCACCAGTTCAGCGCCGGACTCTTCGATGACCTGCCATACCTGACGTTCCTGGGACGGCTTGTCGTTCGGGTCCAGCGGGAAGTGGTAGTACGGAATCTGGTGCCAGTCAGCCAGTGGTTTGAGGTCCGGGTGGTTGGAGACCACGGCGGCCACGTCCATCGACAACTGGCCGATACGCTGGCGATAGAGCAAATCGTTGAGGCAGTGATCGGCCTTGGAGACCATGATCACCACTTTCGGCCGATAGTTCGGCGCGGTCAGTTCGAAGATCATGCCAAAGTCATCGCCGCGCTCGGCCAGGCCCGCGCGGAACGACTGCTCGTCGAAGCCGTCAGGCTGGCGGAATTCCACACGAATGAAGAAACGGCCCGAGAGCCGGTCATCGAAGGAGTGATGCTCGGTGACGTAGCAGCCCTGCTCGAACAGAAAGCGGGTCACCGCGTCCACGGTGCCGAGCACGCTGGGGCAGTCGGCGGTCAGAATCCATGTGTCTGGGGCGCGGCTCATAGTGCGGTGACTCCTGAGAAATCGGTGGATGCCTACTGTAGGAGCGAGCCCTGCTCGCGATGGAGGCCAACGATGACGCGTACTTTCTGATTCAACGCGTTGCCTTGAAGTCCATCGCGAGCAGGCTCGCTCCTACAGTGACGGTGGTGATCAGGCCTGCACGCTCAGGCCGTACTCGGCAGAAGCATCCTGCAACCACAGCCACCAGTAATCCGAGAAGCTGCGACGAATCAGCAGTTCCCAGGTGTCTTCGGCGGTGTGACGGATCATCAGTTGCGACTTGGCGAACACCGTGCCGACGGCTTTGCCCACCGGGAAGTTGTTCGGGTGCACGTCGTAGCTGGTGGACTTCATCAGCACCTGGCGCACGTTCGGGCCGCTCAGTTCGAGGACCTGCTGGCCGCCGCTGACGTTGACGATTGCAATGTGCAAATCGCCCAGTGCCTTGCGCAGTTTTTGCTCGGCGGCCAATTCTTCACCGGTCGGCACGATCAGCAGCCACTCATCCGGCCCCATCCATTGCAAACTGGTTTCGCCTTTGACGATGACAGTCAGCGCACCCGGCAACTCGATGCCCAGGGCCTTGTGCACGCCCGCGGCAAACGCGGCATCGTGGCCATCGCCACGAATGGTCAGGTGGCCGAGGAGTTTTTTCTCACGCACGGTCACGCCGGCGTTCTTGCGACCCTTGCCCACCAGGCTGGCGAGGTCGGCGTGATGCAGCGACGACTCGGCCTTGGCCCCGGAGGTTGGGCGTTGTTGGTAAACATTGGCTGCGGTCATAAAGCACCTTTCCTGAATTCTGTTGGTTCTAGCCTTGTGGTGGCTGAACTACCGCCTTCGCGAGCAAGCCCGCTCCCACATTTGACCGCATTCCCCTGTGGGAGCGGGCTTGCTCGCGAAAGCGGCAGCCAGCACACCACAGGACCCGAGGTCATTAAACGTTCTGGCGTTCGCCCTTCGGATCGAAGAACACCGAAGAAACAATCTCCGCCTCGATCACGCTGCCATCCGCCAGCGGTGCAAACACACGCTCGCCCATGCGGTTCAGGCCGCCCTTGACCACGCCCATGGCAAACGAATAGCCCAGGGAGTTGTGCAGGTAACTGGAAGTTACGTGACCAACCATGGTCATCGGGATCGCCTGCTTGGTGTTGAACACCAGTTGCGCGCCTTCCGGCAGCCATTTGTTCGGATCGATCGGCTTCAGGCCAACCAGTTGCTTGCGCTGATCACGCACGCAGTCTTCACGGTTCATGCCACGCCAGCCGATCCACGAGAACGGTTTGGTGCGACCGACACACCAGCCCATGTTCAGGTCGTCCGGGGTCATCGAGCTGTCAGTGTCCTGACCGACGATGATGAAGCCCTTCTCGGCCCGCAGCACGTGCATGGTTTCAGTGCCGTACGGGGTCAGGTTGTACTTCTTACCGGCGTCGACGATTTTTTCCAGCACGCCCATGGCGTAGTCGGCTTGCACGTTGACTTCGTACGACAGTTCACCGGTAAACGAAATCCGGAATACCCGCGCCGGCACACCACCGACCAGACCTTCTTTCCAGGTCATGAACGGGAAGGCTTCATTGCTCAGGTCGATGTCGGTGACTTCAGCGAGCAACTTGCGGCTGTTCGGCCCGGACAGGGTCATGGTCGCCCAGTGGTCGGTGACGGAGGTGAAGTACACCTTCATGTCCGGCCATTCGGTCTGATGGTAAAGCTCCAGCCACTGAAGTACGCGAGCGGCGCCGCCGGTGGTGGTGGTCATGACGAAATGGTTGTCGGCCAGGCAAGCCGTCACGCCGTCGTCGAAGACCATGCCGTCTTCTTTGCACATCAGGCCGTAACGGGCCTTGCCCACATCGAGCTTGGTCCAGGCGTTGGTGTAGACACGGTTGAGGAACTCGCGCGCATCCGGGCCCTGGATGTCGATCTTGCCCAGGGTCGAAGCATCCAGCAGGCCGACGCTGTCGCGCACGGCTTTGCATTCGCGCTTAACCGCGGCGTGCAGGTCTTCACCGGATTTCGGGAAGTACCACGGACGTTTCCACTGGCCGACGTCTTCGAACTCGGCGCCGTTTTTCAGGTGCCATTGATGCAGTGCGGTGTAGCGCACCGGCTCGAAGATGTGCCCACAGTGACGACCGGCCACGGCGCCGAAAGTCACCGGCGTGTAGTTCGGGCGGAACATGGTGGTGCCCATCTGCGGGATGGTCACGTTCAGCGAGCGGGCAGCGATGGCCAGGCCGTTGACGTTGCCGAGCTTGCCCTGATCGGTACCGAAGCCCAGCGCGGTGTAGCGCTTGACGTGCTCGACCGACTCGAAGCCCTCGCGGGTCGCCAGTTCGATGGCGGCGGCGGTGACGTCGTTTTGCAGGTCGACGAATTGCTTCGGCGCCCGTGCGGTGTTCTTTTCATGGGGCACCTGGAACAGCGCCAGGGTCGGCTCTTCGAGACGGCTCAGGGCTTTTGGCAGCACGCCTTCGACCGACTGGAAGCCGGCTTCGGCAGCAGCGCGAACGCCACCTTCAAAACCGTCGGCCAGGGAATCGCCAAGGCCATAGACGCCGTTGATGCCACCGACGCACACGCGTTTCTGCGGTGCTTCACCCGGTACGAAACCGAGGATGTCTTCGCGCCAGATCGGCTTGCCACCCAGGTGCGAAGCCAGGTGAACCACCGGACTGTAGCCACCGGAACTGGCTACAACGTCGCATTCAAGCCATTCACCAGGACTGGTCACGGTGTGGGCTTTGACATCGATTGCGGCCACACGGGCAGCGGTCACGTGCTTGCTGCCACGGGCCTCGATCACGGCGCTGCCGGTAAGGATGCGGATGCCTTTGGCGCGTGCTTCTTCCACCAGCGCACCACGCGGATTGCTGCGGGCGTCGGCGATGGCCACCACTTGCAGGCTGGCATCGAGCCAATCCAGGGCAACGCGGTAGGCATGGTCGTTGTTGGTCGACAGCACCAGCTTCTTGCCCGGTGCCACGCCGTAGCGGCGAACGTAAGTCGAGATGGCGCCGGCGAGCATGTTGCCCGGCACGTCGTTGTTGCCATAGACCAGTGGACGCTCGTGAGCACCGGTTGCCAGTACCACGCGATTGGCGCGGACCCGGTGGATGCGCTGACGCACCTGGCCAATCGGTGCGCGGTCGCCGAGGTGATCGGTCAGGCGCTCGTGAATGGTCAGGAAGTTATGGTCGTGGTAGCCGTTGACGGTGGCGCGCGGCAACAGCAGCACGTCCGGAGTGTTCTTCAGTTCGTCGATAACGCTGGCCACCCACTCCATCGCAGGCTTGCCGTCGAGGCTTTCGCGGGAGTCGAGCAGGCTGCCGCCGAACTCTTCCTGTTCGTCAGCCAGAATTACACGGGCACCGCTGCGCGCAGCCGCCAGTGCAGCGGCCAGGCCTGCAGGGCCGGCACCGACGATCAGCACGTCGCAGTGCTGGTTCATGTAGTCGTAGGTGTCCGGATCGTTCTCGGTCGGCGAACGGCCCAGGCCGGCAGCCTTGCGGATGTACTTCTCGTAGGTCATCCAGAACGATTGCGGATACATGAAGGTTTTGTAGTAGAAGCCCGGTGGCATCAGCTTGCCGCCGACCTTGCCGAGAATCCCCATCATGTCGTTGTTCACGCTCGGCCAGCCGTTGGTGCTGGTGGCGACCAGGCCTTGATACAGCGCCTGTTGCGTGGCGCGCACGTTCGGGATCTGCGTGGCTTCGGTGGCGCCGATCTGCAGCACCGCGTTCGGCTCTTCGGCACCGGCGGCGAAGATGCCACGCGGACGGGAATACTTGAAGCTGCGACCGATGATGTCGACGCCGTTGGCCAGCAGTGCAGCGGCCAGGGAATCGCCTTCGAAGCCTTTGTAGTTCTGGCCATTGAAGGTGAAGGTCAAGACTTTGTTGCGGTCGATCCGTCCGCCATTGGACAGGCGATTGATCTGGCTCATACCTTCTCTCCCAGAGCCGTGCTGGCCGCTTTCGGGCTATCGGTCTTGTCGGTGAATTGTGGCTTGGTGCCGATCTTGTAGGTTTCGAGAATCTCGTAGGTCACGGTGTCGCGGGTGACGTTGAAGTACTGACGGCAACCGGCGACGTGATCCCACAGTTCGTGGTGCAGACCGCGCGGGTTATCGCGGAAGAACATGTAGTCGCCCCACTCCTCGTCGGTGCAGGTGTTCGGATCCAGTGGACGCGGGATGTGCGCCTGGCCGGATGCATGGAATTCCTCTTCGGAGCGCAGTTCGCCGCAGTGAGGACAGAAGATATGCAACATGGGGATTTCTCCTGTTAGTGGGCAACCGCAGCAGCGCCGTGTTCATCGATCAACGCACCGTTGTGGAAACGGTCGATGGAGAAAGGTGCGGCCAGTGGGTGCATTTCACCCTTGGCCAGGCTCGCGGCAAACACGTTGCCCGAGCCAGGTGTAGCCTTGAAGCCGCCGGTGCCCCAACCGCAGTTGAAGAACATGTTCGGTACCGGGGTTTTCGAAATGATCGGGCAGGCATCCGGCGTGGTGTCGACGATGCCGCCCCACTGACGGTTCATGCGTACCCGCGACAGCACCGGGAACATCTCGACGATGGCCTGGATGGTGTGCTCGATCACCGGGTACGAACCACGCTGGCCGTAGCCGTTGTAGCCGTCGATACCGGCACCGATCACCAGGTCGCCCTTGTCGGACTGGCTGATGTAGCCGTGCACGGCGTTGGACATGATCACGCTGTCGATAATCGGCTTGATCGGCTCGGACACCAGCGCTTGCAGCGGGTGGGACTCGATCGGCAGGCGGAAACCGGCGAGCTTGGCCATGTGCCCGGAGTTACCGGCGGTCACTACACCGACGCGCTTGGCGCCGATGAAGCCCTTGTTGGTTTCAACGCCGATGCACACGCCGTTTTCCTTGCGGAAACCGATCACTTCGGTCTGCTGGATCAGGTCCACGCCGAGGGCGTCAGCGGCACGGGCAAAGCCCCAGGCCACGGCATCGTGACGGGCCACGCCGCCGCGACGCTGGACGGTAGCGCCCATCACCGGGTAGCGAGTGTTCCTGGAGCAGTCGAGGTACGGAATCTCGTCGGCAACCTGTTTGGCATCGAGCAGTTCACCGTCGACGCCGTTGAGGCGGTTGGCACTGACCCGACGCTCGGAATCACGGATGTCCTGCAGGGTGTGGCACAGGTTGTAGACGCCGCGCTGGGAGAACATCACGTTGTAGTTCAGGTCCTGGGACAGGCCTTCCCACAGTTTCATCGCGTGTTCGTACAGGTGCGCCGACTCGTCCCACAGGTAGTTGGAGCGAACGATGGTGGTGTTGCGCGCGGTGTTACCGCCGCCCAGCCAGCCTTTCTCGACCACGGCCACGTTGGTGATGCCGTGTTCCTTGGCCAGATAGTAGGCCGTTGCGAGACCATGCCCGCCACCACCGACGATGACCACGTCGTAGACCTTTTTAGGGGTCGGCGTGCGCCACATTTTCTGCCAGTTTTCATGATGGCTGAGAGAGTGTTTGAAGAGGCCGAAGCCCGAGTAGCGTTGCATAGTCATTTACTCCAAAACCGCACTCAGCGATAAACCGGGAAGTCCGCGCACAGGGCTGCCACTTGCTCGGCGACATTGGCCTCGACATCGGCGTCGCCGAGGTTGTCGAGGATGTCGCAGATCCAGCCGGCCAGCGTGACGCACTGGGTCACCTTGAAGCCGCGAGTGGTGACCGCCGGGGTGCCGAGGCGCAGGCCGGAGGTCACGAACGGCGACTGTGGATCGTTCGGGACAGCGTTCTTGTTCACAGTGATGTGGGCGCGACCGAGTGCTGCATCCGCCTCTTTGCCGGTCAGGCCCTGACGGATCAGGCTGACGAGGAACAGGTGGTTGTCGGTACCGCCGGACACTACATCGTAGCCGCGTTTGATAAACACGCCGGCCATGGCCTGGGCGTTGTCGATCACTTGTTGCTGATAAGCCTTGAAGCCTGGCTCCAGCGCTTCCTTGAAGCACACCGCCTTACCGGCGATCACGTGCATCAGCGGGCCGCCCTGGGCACCCGGGAACACTGCCGCGTTGAGCTTCTTCTCGATTTCTTCGTTGGACTTGGCCAGGATCAGGCCACCACGTGGACCGCGCAGGGTCTTGTGGGTGGTGGTGGTGACCACATCGGCGTAAGGCAGCGGGTTCGGGTACAGGCCGGCAGCGACCAGACCGGCAACGTGGGCCATGTCGACGAACAGCAACGCACCGACCTTGTCGGCAATCTGGCGGAAGCGCGGGAAGTCGAGGGTCTTGGAATAGGCCGAGAAGCCGGCAACGATCATCTTCGGCTTGCACTCAACAGCCAGGCGCTCGACTTCGTCGTAATCGATCAGACCGGTTTTAGTGTCGATACCGTACTGCACGGCGTTGTACAGCTTGCCCGAGGACGACACTTTGGCGCCGTGGGTCAGGTGACCGCCGTGGGCCAGGCTCATGCCGAGAATGGTGTCGCCGGCTTGCAGCAGGGCCAGGTATACGGCGCTGTTGGCCGAGGAGCCAGAGTGGGGCTGGACGTTGGCGTAATCGGCGCCGAACAGTTGCTTGGCGCGCTCGATGGCCAGCGCCTCAACCTTGTCGACGTGCTCGCAGCCACCGTAGTAGCGCTTGCCCGGATAACCTTCGGCGTATTTGTTGGTCAGGCCGCTGCCTTGCGCTTCCATCACGCGCTTGCTGGTGTAGTTCTCCGACGCGATCAGCTCGATGTGATCTTCCTGACGTTGCTCCTCGGCATTCATCGCCGCCAGCAGTGCATCATCGTAACCCTGGATCTGGTCTTGCTTGCTGAACATCGCGTCTCTCCCAGCGGCGGCGGTGCGCCATTCGTCTCGGTGAGGCACTGGCGTTTCGGCAGTGCCCTTTGGTAGCGATGGTATGACTGGCTTGGAGTCGTCAAATGCCTACGGGCGCCACGCAAAGGTGCGTTTACGACATGACGGGAAATGGCATGCCGAACACAAACCTCAAATCAGCATGGATCCCTTGTGGGAGCGGGCTTGCTCGCGAAGAACGATTACGCGGTCTGTCTGAAATACCGCAGTGCCTTTTTCGCGAGCAAGCCCGCTCCCACAGGGTCAGGCGATGACCTGTCGCACTGCGAGCAACACCAGGAAATGCAAGGGATACAGCGCATACGCCCAGCGCCGCATCGGTGGTGGTTTTACGCCCTTTGCATGTCGCAACAAGAACAGCCCGAGCCATGGCGCAATCAGACACATGACGATGGCCGGAATCGCCGCGACATTGCCTAGGCGAGTGGCGTGATACAGCACCTGCCACTGATTGGCCGCCAGGCATACCAACCCCGCCAACAGTGCGAAGTACCAGGGGCGTTGCAGTACCAGCAGCATCGCCAGCGGCAACAGCACGCCAAAGAACCCGAACATCAATCGCTGGGAGAAAAACCCTGCCAGCAACACCGCGCCAACGGCTAGCAGACGCGACGCCAGCACCGGCTGCTGCCAGCCACGAATCACCAGCAAGCCCAGGGCAAGGGTGGGCAGCACGTTCAAGGTGTCGGGATTGGGAATGTACATCCGGTAAGGAATTTCACTCACCGCACTAAACAGCAACAACCAGCCCAGATAGCGCCATTGCCCAGCGCTCACCACAACAGGCTTGCGCGCCAGATTGGCCGCCATCGCCAGGCAGAACCACGGAAACGCCAAACGCCCCGGCACATACAACAGATCGGCGGAATAACCGACATATCGCAGGTGATCGAGCACCATGCTGAGCAGCGCCAGCCACTTGAGCAGATCCAGTGCCCCGTCGCGCGGCTTTAAGTGCATGGCCTTGTGCATGATCTTGTACGTTGTCACGTGCATAATTGCCCTTCGACACTGTATTTTCCCGACAGCGACATCCTGTGCGCTCCACCTGACGATCTTGGGTACAGTGCGCACCCTCATTGACCACGGGACGCTTCACCATAGGCATCTCGACCACGGAAGCAGGCCATGACCGACAAGAGCCAACAATTCGCCAGCGACAACTATTCCGGCATCTGCCCTGAAGCCTGGGCGGCCATGGAACAGGCCAACCACGGCCACCAGCGCGCATACGGCGACGACGAGTGGACCGCACGCGCCTCCGACGGATTCCGCAAGCTGTTCGAAACCGACTGCGAAGTGTTTTTTGCCTTCAACGGCACCGCCGCCAACTCGCTGGCGCTGTCGTCGCTGTGCCAGAGTTACCACAGCGTGATCTGCTCGGAAACCGCCCACGTCGAAACCGACGAATGCGGCGCCCCGGAATTTTTCTCCAACGGCTCCAAACTGCTGATCGCCCGCACTGAAAACGGCAAGCTGACCCCGGAATCGATCCGCGAGGTCGCGCTCAAGCGCCAGGACATCCACTACCCGAAACCTCGTGTCGTGACCCTGACTCAGGCCACCGAAGTCGGCAGCGTCTACACCCCGGACGAAATCCGCGCCATCAGCGCCACCTGCAAAGAGCTGGGCCTGAACCTGCACATGGACGGCGCACGCTTCTCCAACGCCTGCGCCTTCCTCGGCTGCACCCCGGCTGACCTGACCTGGAAGGCAGGCGTCGACGTGTTGTGCTTTGGCGGCACGAAAAACGGCATGGCGGTGGGTGAGGCGATTCTGTTCTTTAACCACAAACTGGCCGAAGACTTCGATTACCGCTGCAAGCAGGCCGGGCAGCTGGCGTCGAAAATGCGCTTCCTGTCAGCTCCGTGGGTCGGGATCCTGGAAAACGACGCCTGGCTCAAATACGCCAACCACGCCAACCACTGCGCGCAATTGCTCGCCGAACTGGTCAGTGACATTCCCGGCGTGGAACTGATGTTCCCGGTACAGGCCAACGGCGTGTTCCTGCAACTGTCGGAACCGGCCATCGCCGCACTGACCGCCAAGGGCTGGCGCTTCTACACCTTCATCGGCAACGGCGGCGCACGCTTCATGTGCTCGTGGGACACCGAGGAAGAGCGGGTGCGGGAATTGGCGCGGGATATCCGTGAAGTGATGTCTCACTAACACCACAATCCCTGTGGGAGCGAGCTTGCTCGCGATGAGGCCAGCACATCCAACATTGATGTCGACTGACAATCAGCTATCGCGAGCAAGCTCGCTCCCACAAAAGCCAACCCAATCTCCTCTCATCGTACGCACCTGAAGACTTCGTCTACATTGTTTGTCGAGCCCGTGCTCACATAAAAACAATCAGGAGCGTCAGCATGTCATTGCAAGGCAAAACCCTGTTCATCACCGGCGCCAGCCGAGGCATCGGCCGCGAGATCGCGCTGCGGGCCGCACGCGATGGGGCCAACATTGTGATCGCCGCCAAAAGCGCCGAACCCCACGCCAAGCTGCCAGGCACGATTTTCAGTGTGGCCCAGGAAGTGGAAGCCGCAGGCGGCAAGGCGCTGGCCTTGCAGGTAGATGTGCGTGAAGAGGATGCCGTACGTGAGGCGCTGGCCCAGGCCAACGAACATTTCGGTGGCATCGATGCACTGATCAACAACGCCGGAGCGATCAAGCTCACCGGGGTCCAGCACCTCGAACTCAAGCGCTTCGACCTGATGCACCAGATCAACACCCGCGCCGTCCTGCTGTGCAGCCAGGCTGCGTTGCCGTACCTGAAGAAGTCCGGCGGCCACATCCTCAACCTGTCCCCGCCGCTGAACCTGGCCACCAAGTGGTTCGCCCAATACAGCCCCTACACCGTGACCAAGTACGGCATGAGCATGCTGACTTTGGGCATGAGTGAGGAATTCAAGAACTACGGGATCAGCGTCAACTCGCTGTGGCCACAGACGATGATCGCCACAGCGGCCATCGAGTTTCAGCTAGGGTCGAGGGAATCGTTCAAGCATGCGCGCCTGCCTTCGATCATGGCCGATGCCGCTCATGTGATTCTGAGCAGCACAAACCGCAGCCTGACCGGGCGCTTGCTGATTGATGAGGAGATTCTGCGGGAAAGCGGTGTAACGGAGTTCGAACACTATCGGTTCGCGCCCGACAGCAGCGACAAGCTAATGACTGACCTATTCGTTGACTGAAAAAACACTCTACCTGTGGGAGCGAGCTTGCTCGCGATTGCGGTCTGACACTCAGAATTGATGTCGACTGACACTCCGCTATCGCGAGCAAGCTCGCTCCCATAGGGGACCTCACTGCTTTCAGAGCTGCATTCCCACCCGGATCAATATTCGATCCGCACATCCCCCTTCGGCACGCTGCAGCACGACAGGATGAACCCTTCCGCTTCGTCCTCCTCGGTGATCCCGCCGTTGTGATCCATCTCCACTTCGCCACCCAGCTTCAGCACCTTGCAGGTGCCGCAAATCCCCATGCCGCAGGCTTTCGGAATCATCAGGCCGACCTTGGCCGCCGCGGCATGCACGGTCTCGCCCGGGGCCACGCGGATGCTCTTGCCGGAGGCGGTGAATTCCACTTGATGCAAGTCCGCGGCGTCGACTTCCGGTGCCTCGGCCGCTTGTTCGGCGTGTTCCACGGCGTCAGCGCGCGCCTCTGGCGGGGTCGCACCGAAGGATTCTTCGTGATAACGCGACATGTCGAAGCCAGCGGCTTCCAGCAAGCGTTTGACCGCATTCATATACGGTGTCGGGCCGCAGCAGAATACTTCGCGCTCAAGGAAGTCCGGCGCCATCAATTCAAGCATTCTGTGGTTCAGGTAACCGCGATAACCGGCCCAGGGCTCACCCATACCGTGCTTCTCGCAGATCAGGTGCAGGCTGAAGTTGTCGATCCGCGACGCCATGTGTTCCAGCTCACGGTGGTAAATGATGTCTTTAGGCGAACGGGCGCTGTGGATAAACACCATGTCGACATTGCCGTTGGTGTCGTAGAACCAGCGCGCCATGGACATGACCGGCGTGATACCAACGCCGCCGCTGAGGTAGAGCACCTTCGGCGCGGTGAAGTCCATGGCATTGAACAGCCCGACCGGCCCGTGCACCGCCAGCTCCTGGCCTTCGTGCAGGGTGTCGTGCAGCCAGTTGGACACCTTGCCGCCCGGCACGCGCTTGATGGTCACCGAAAAGCTGTACGGCACCGATGGCGAGCTGGAAATGGTGTACGAACGCATGATCGGCTGGCCTTCAATCTCCAGCTCCAGGGTGACAAACTGCCCCGGTTTGAAGAAGAACAGGATCGGCTGGTCGGCCATGAAGCAAAAGGTGCGCACATCCCAGGTTTCCTGGATGACTTTGACGCAACGGACGATGTGTCGACCATTGGCCCAGGTCTGGGTGGTTACCGGGTTCAGGAAGCTGTTGGACATGCTGATCTCCACGGCCGACTGCCGGCCTTCATGTTGGCGATTCTGCGTATAGCGCGAACCACCCATTTACCTATCTGCGACATTGACATGCTTATCGCGACCAGCCCCCAGCTACCGGGGCTTGCGCGTCGGGAACAGATTGCACCATGTCGCCCATGGATAAGGTTCCGGCCAGCGCCGGCCCCACACTCGCTTCAACAGATAACTGCTGTTTTTTGTCTTGCGTCGCACAACCGTAGCCACATTTCGCCGGCCACACAGAATGGCCATGAGGACTAAATCGATGGACGTCACTACTACCCTGAGCCTGGGCGATCCGCTGGAATCCGCACGCAAGGCCACCGCACAGATGCTGCAAGAGCGCGAGCGCACGTTCTCGCTGCCGCAGCCGTTTTACTCCGACGACCGCCTGTTTGATATCGACATGCAGGAAATCTTTCAGAAAGAGTGGTTGATCGCCGGCATGACCTGCGAAATCCCTACCAAGGGCAACTACCTGACCCTGCAAATCGGCAAGAACCCGATCATCGTGATCCGCGGCGCCGAAGGCGTGGTGCATGCGTTCCATAACGTCTGCCGTCACCGTGGCTCGCGCCTGTGCACCAGCGACAAGGGCAAGGTCGCCAAGCTGGTCTGCCACTACCACCAGTGGACCTACGAACTCGACGGCCGCCTGCTGTTCGCCGGCACCGAAATGGGCGCCGACTTCGACATGAAAGAGTACGGCCTCAAGCCAGTGAACGTGAAGACCGCCGGCGGCTACATCTTCATCAGCCTGGCGGAGAACCCGCCAGCCATCGATGACTTCCTGTCGACGCTCAACCATTACATGGAACCGTACGACATGGAGAACACCAAGGTGGCGATCACCACCACCTTGATGGAAAAGGCCAACTGGAAACTGGTGCTGGAAAACAACCGCGAGTGCTACCACTGCAACGCGTCGCACCCGGAACTGTTGAAAACCCTGCTGGAATGGGACGACGTTACCGACCCGCGCGCCGACCAGGCCTTCAAGGACCACGTCGCCGCCTCCGCCGCTGCCTGGGAAGCCGAGAAGATCCCTTACGCCCACGCCAGCTTCGGCCTGCGTAACCGCATCGTGCGCATGCCGCTGCTCAAGGGCACCGTGTCGATGACCATGGACGGCAAGCAGGGCTGCGCCAAGCTGATGGGCCGCATCCAGAACCCGGACCTGGGCTCGATGCGCATCCTGCACCTGCCGCACTCGTGGAACCACTGCATGGGCGACCACATCATCGTGTTCACCGTGTGGCCGATCAGCGCCCAGGAAACCATGGTCACCACCAAGTGGATCGTGCACAAGGACGCGGTAGAAGGCGTGGACTACGACGTGGAGCGCATGCGCCAGGTCTGGGACGCCACCAACGATCAGGACCGTCGCCTGGCCGAAGAGAACCAGCGCGGCATCAACTCCACCGCGTACCAGCCTGGTCCGTACTCCAAGACCTATGAGTTCGGCGTGGTGAACTTCGTAGACTGGTACAGCGAGCGTCTGCTGAGCAACCTCGGGGCCGAGCCTGCGCCGTACCTCAAAGGGGTTCCGGTTCAGGGTTAAATCAAAAGCAAAAGCTTCGCGAGCAAGCCCGCTCCCACAATGGATCGGTGGCGCACACAAATTCTGTGAACGCCTCGGTCATTGTGGGAGCGGGCTTGCTCGCGAAAGCGGCCTCACTTTCCCCGATCATTTAGAACTGTACGAAATATGACCTATCTCGTTCAGGCCTATGCCCGCCGCACCTCCCAGCCTTCCGCGAACAAGTTATCCACATCTCCACCCACAGCTATTGGGGACAACTGTGGAAAGGCTGCAAAATTTCTCCACAAAACCCAAAGAAAAACCGTGACTTATCCAGAAGCATACTTCCACGATCGAGCTGGTCATTTTTTGATCAGAAGCCTAGAAGGCACGGAATACAAGGCTTACAGAGGATGGCAAACACCTTATCCACAGAAGCGCCAACAGACTTTGGGGTTAACTTCGAAGGCTCTGTGGAAAACCGCTGCAACCCGTAAGAAACCGGTGTTTGCGTGGAATTCCATGGCTCAAATACACCAATTGATCGCTTTTTGATCGAAGCCATGAAAGCCGCTGTTTATAAGGCCCACAGCCGATAGCAAACATCTTATCCACAGAAGCGCCAACAGAGATTGGGGGCAAGTCTGCATCGACGGCAGCACTTATCCCCTTGAAAAAGCTTGGGAAAACCACGAACCAGACTGGTTGTTTTTTGAACGACGCCTCGCAAGGCTTGATTTGTATGGGGTGTAGCGAGGGGCGAACATGTTATCCACAGAACCACCAACAGGGATTGTGGGTAAACACCGAAGTTGTTCAGATTTTATTGAGGCATGAATGACCTGAATCCAGATCCAGGTTCAATTCAAAGTCTTTGAAAGCGCGCCATCCGAGCAATATCGACGGGACGTATTGCCCGCCGATCAGCGACGGCGGGATGGTAAAGCCCGGGTAGTATTTGTAGGTGACCGCCATGGTATTGCCTTGCAGGGCCAATACGCCGTCGAAGCGTTGGAAACGCTTGCTGTCGTTGGTGGAAACGCTCGAGCTTCCGGGTGTCAGCGCCTGCACAACGCTGAGCTGCCTGCCGGGCGACGAGGCCGTCAGGTAGTCGACATTTCCGGTATCGATGATGGCCTGCGTTGCCCGACGATCCAGTTGTGCGGCCACCACCAGCCGTTGATTGAGATCCAGGCGGCTAATGACAATCGACGCATCACAGCGTGTGGCAGGCGGCGGATTCAGCTCCAGTGTTCTGCTGGTGATCTTCAAGCGCCCCAGCTTGCTGATCAGATCCAGCCCCAACAGATTATCCCGGTCGCTGACAAAGACCAGGACGTTCCTGAACTCGCGGGTGCCGACTTTCAGCGACCGGAGAATTCCCAGCCTCGCGGCCAGGCCCTTTTCGCCATAAAACGTGCTGTAGCGATAAAAAGCATCGGGCAACAACTTGATGCCCATCTGTTTCGCAGTGTCGATGTTGACCCGGGTTTGCGGTGCGCCGGTGTCCAGTACAAAACGCGCCGAGACACCATTGGCCGCGCCGACCTCGATAAATGGCAGCACTTGTTCAGCGATGTAGAAGTCGTCGGCATACGGATGGAGCGGCAGCACCTCATGCCGCACCGAACCGCTGACCGAGAAATCGCCGGTCGCCGCCAGGACAGCCAGCGATTTGCTGCCAAAGGTGGAGAACAGAGGCTTCAGATAGGCGTTGGCCGCAATCGCCTGGGCATGCCTGGCCTTGATCGCCAGATAGTATTCGGGGAGTTGGTTGGCGGCCTTGGCTTCGAGCAATCTGGCGAAGACCGTCACCGAACAGCTGAGGTGTCTATCGGCATCCAGCACCTTGTCGCACTGTTGCCGCAGTTGCTCCAGGGACGCGCTACGGCCCTGTTCGGAGTCTATCCAGCGATAAAAATCCTGGTCAGTCTCAGACGCTTTTGTCTGGACGGCAGACATCAAGCCTGTGGATACCCACAGGCTTGATGTAAAGAGCGCCAGAAGAGCGAAAGTCTTCATATTCAGGCCAGTCATAAAAACAGGGTTTTATGAGTCAGCGCTGAATGTCTGAAAGCTCCCGAAAGCGTGCCGCACCCTTGATCAGCGCATAGAAAACTGTAGCTCACCGGGCTGACGGGTGTGGTGCGGGACGAAGAGATCCTGTGGGAGCGAGCTTGCTCGCGAAAGCGTCTTAATAGGCAACATTGATGTCGACTGACACACCGTCTTCGCGAGCAAGCCCGCTCCCACATTGATTGTTAGCGGACCACACCTTCTTCAATCAGCAATTTGAGGATGGCCTCGGCGCCGGCTTGCGCCGTCACGCCCTTGAGCACCTGCCCGCCTCCACCACTAGCCTTGGCCGTCGCGGCTTTCATGCGGTCGGCGCCGCTCTTGGCCTTGATCACCTTCAGGCGCTTGGGCCGTGGCTTGGCCGGCTGCAGGGTGGCGACCGCGAGCAGTTCATCGTCGATGACCTCGACGTCCTGCGCTTGCAGCACGCCGCGTCGAGCCGGGCCGTAAGCGCTCTGCCGAGGCTTGGGGGCGGCGTTATCCACCGTCGCGAGAAACGGCAGGCGCACCTTCAGCCGACGACGTTGACCGCGGGGCAAGGCTTGCAGCACCAGCGCCGAACTGCCATCGATGGACTCGACCTGCGCCAGCCCCACCACCAGCGGCCAGCCCAGGCTTTCGGCCAGCAGGAAGGGCAACATGCCCGAGCCTTCACCGGTTTCCGCCTGACTGCCGGTCAACACCACCTGCGCCCCGGCATCGCGCAAATAGTCGGTCAGCGCCGGTAGCGCGTCGGCGCCTTGGGGTTGTTCCAGCACATGCAGTTGCTCAAGCCCCATGCCCAGGTAAGCGCGCAAGGCAGGCTCGGCGATGTCGCCGGCATGCAACACCTGCAGGTTATCCCCAGCCAATTGCAGGCCCAGTTCCACCGCCCGCGCATCCTGCTCCGCGCGACGCGGCCGACCGGAGGTCGGGTGGGCGCCAATGGACACCAGGCTGATGATTTTCGTGCTCATAACCCTTTCCTTCCCTTAAGCCGCATCGCGCTTGGCGTCGTTGCGGTAAGCCTCTACCGCCTCGATCAAGGCTTGAAGAATCTCCGCGCTCTCGCCGATCACCGAGAGGTCCGCGCGCTTGATCATGTCGCAGCCGGGGTCAAGGTTGATCGCCACCACCTTGTCGCAGGCACCGATGCCCTGCAGGTGCTGGATCGCCCCGGAAATTCCCACCGCCACATAGACCCGTGCGGTGACCCAGGTGCCGGACGCGCCGACCTGACGATCGCGGGCCATGAAGCCGTCGTCCACCGCCACCCGCGAGGCGCCTTCGGTCGCGCCGAGGGCTTCGGCGGTTCTGTGGAAAAGTCCCCAGTCCTTGACCCCGTTGCCGCCGGAGAAAATGAACTCGGCTTCGGCCATGGGAATTGCCGCCGGATCGACGGCCACCGCGCCCAGATCTTCGATCCGCGACAGGCTGCGCGCCACGGTTGTGGATAACTCCACCGGCAAGGCTTCGTGTCGGGTTTCGCTGACTGGTTCGGCGCACTCGACAGCCGCCAGAATCAAACGCGCCAGCGGCCGGGCAAGGTCTTGCAGACCCGCGCCAGCGCGGCCGATGCACTCCTGATCCTTGACCTGCCAGACCCGCGTGGCCGGGCGCTCGCCCAGTGCCGCGGCAAAACGTCGGCCGAGTTCGCCACCACCACTGCGGCTGTCCGGCAGCAACCAGTGACGCGGGCTGAACTGGTTATCCACAGCCCGCAGGCCCTGGACCCGTTGTTCCGGTGCATAACCGTTGAATTCTTCGCCTTCCAGCAGCAGCAGGCGGTCGACACCCGCTGTGGCGAAAGCGCTTTCCTTGTGTTCGCCGAACACCACGGCCAGCACTGCGCCGTCTGTGCCGGCCAGTTGATGGGCCAGGCCCAGCAGGTCGCGGTCGTGACTGCTCAAGCGACCACCGACCATGTCCGGCACCACGCTGATGTAAAACGCTGGCGCGGCCACCTGATGCAGCGGCAATTGCACTTCGACGGCAGCCGAGCGTTTGGTCGCCCCGCCCTGCTGGGCGCCACTGCGGTCGATGCGCTTGATGCCGTTGGGGCCGATAAAGCCAATGCCATGGGGATTCTTGCGGATGACACCGTTAGGCCCCATCCAGCTGTGTTGCGCCGGCTGCATGGCTGCGTGCAGCGGGTGCAGACGGTTGCGGGCAATCCATTCGGCCCGAGGGTCGCGGCGGATAATGTCGCTCATCAGTGGGCCTCCGCAGGTTCACGTTGGGCCGGTGTAGAGGGCTTGGACGCGGCTTCTTCCAGCAACGCGTCGGCCACCAGTTCGGCAATGTCCTTGATCATCGGCCGGGGCTCGACCACGCCTTCGAGCATCGCGGTGCATTGTGGACAACCCACGGCCACCAGTTCGGCGCCGGTTTCGCGGATGTCTTCCATGCGCATGTCGGGAATGCGTTGTTTGCCGGGAATGTCGGTGATCGGCGCGCCGCCACCACCGCCGCAGCAGCGCGAGCGGAAACCGGAACGTTGCATCTCTTTCACTTCAATCCCGAGCGCGCGCAGGACCTGACGCGGTGCCTCGTATTCGCCGTTGTAGCGGCCGAGGTAGCACGGGTCGTGATAGGTCACGCTGTCGCCTTTGTGCTGACCGAGGTTCAGCGCGCCGGCCTGAATGATTTCCGCCATGTAGGTGCTGTGGTGCTGCACCAGGTAGTTGCCATCGAAGGCGCCGTATTCGTTTTTCAGCACGTGGAAGCTGTGCGGATCGCAGGTGACTATGCGGTTGAAACTGTATTTGGCCAGGGTCTGGATGTTGCGCTTGGCCAACAGCTGGAAGGTCGCTTCGTCGCCCAGGCGCCGGGCCACGTCACCGCTGTCGCGCTCTTCGAGACCGAGCACGGCGAAGTCTATTTTCGCTGCTTTCAGCACTTTGACGAAGGCGCGCAGGGTGCGCTGGTTGCGCATGTCGAAGGCGCCGTCGCCAACCCAGAACAGTACGTCGGTGGATTTCTTTTCGCTGAGCAGGTTGAGGTTCAGGTCAGCCGCCCAGTTCATCCGCCCGCCCGGCGCGAAACCGCCCGGGTTGTCGGTGGCGATCAGGTTTTCCAGGACTTCGGCACCCTTGTTCGGGGTCGCGCCTTTTTCCAGGGTCAGATGGCGACGCATGTCGACGATGGCATCGACGTGCTCGATCATCATCGGGCATTCCTCGACGCAGGCGCGGCAGGTGGTGCACGACCACAGGGTTTCGGCGTCCACCAGACCGTTGACGATCGGTTGATGCGGATTGCCCCCGTGTTCGCCTATCGGCTTGCCCGGATATGGGCTGCCAGCGAATTTTGCATCGGTGCCACCGGCCAGGCCGACGACCATGTCCTGGATCAGTTTTTTCGGGTTCAGCGGCTGGCCGGCGGCGAACGCCGGGCAAGCTGCTTCGCATTTACCGCACTGCACGCAGGCGTCGAAACCGAGCAACTGGTTCCAGGTGAAATCCTTGGGTTTTTCCACGCCCAGTGGCGCGGTCGGGTCGTTCAAGTCCAGAGGCTTGAGGCCCGTGGAACGACCGCCGCCGAAGCGCTCGGCGCGACGGTGCCAGGCCAGGTGCAAGGCACCGGCGAAGGCGTGTTTCATTGGCCCGCCCCATGTCATGCCGAAGAACAGTTCCGACACGCCCCACAACACGCCAACCCCGAGAACCGCCGCCAACAGCCAGCCACCGAAGTTTTCCGGAAGGATCCCGGCCACCGGCAGGGTCAACAGGAAGAACGAGGCCGAGAACGCCAGCAGGCTTTTCGGCAGGCGCATCCACGGGCCTTTCGACAGGCGCGCCGGCGGGTTGCGCCGACGCAGGTAAACAAAGATCGCGCCAACGAACATGATCGCCGTCATCAGCAACAGCGCATAGCCGAGGAAGCGGTTATGCAGGCCGAAACCATGCACCAGAATCGCCAGCACGATGGACGCCACCGCACCGCCAGCCGTGGCGACGTGGGTGTTGGCAATGTATTTGTCCCGCGCGACCACATGGTGCAAGTCGACCATGTAGCGCTTGGGCATGGCGAACAGGCCGCCGATCAGGTCGACTTTCGAAGCCCGGCCCCGGCGCCACATGGCCACCCGCCGCAACGCGCCCAGGACACCAAGGCCCAGGGCTGCGAACAACAGGATTGGAAGAAGGGTGTTCAACATAGGTGTTGCTCCCAAGACCTCGGGTCTTGCAGGTCGAGATGCCTTACTCGGTTCCTGTGGGAGCGGGCTTGCTCGCGAAAGCGGTGGGTCAGTCTATTCATGTGCGACTGACAAAATGCATTCGCGAGCAAGCCCGCTCCCACAGGGTCATGTGCAAGCCTTTAGAAGTCTTTGCACAACCGCAGCGCGTCATAGATCGCAGCGTGTGTATTGCGCTGGGCCACGCAGTCGCCGATACGGAACAGCAAGTAGCCGTCACCCGTGGTGCTCAGCGAAGGTTGCGGCTTGATCGCGAACAAGGCTTCGATGTCCATCTGGCCTTTGTTGCGCGAGCCTTCCTTCAACGAGTAGTAGATTTCTTCGTCCGGACGCACGCCGTTTTCCACCACCACCTGGTCGACCACCCGCTCCTCTTTGGCGCCGGTGTATTCGTTTTCCAGCACCGCCACCAGCTTGTCGCCTTCGCGGTAGACCTTCTCCAGCATCATGTCGCCGGTCATGATCACTTCTTTGGGGTACATGCTGCGGTAGTAAGTCGGGAACGACGTACCGCCGATGGCCACACCCGGCTTGATGTCGTCGGTGACGATCTCGACCTGGCTGCCCTTGTCAGCCAAGTAGTCGGCAACCGACATCCCGGTGAACTCGCAAATGGTGTCGTAGACCAGCACGTTCTTGCCCGGCGCCACCTTGCCGTCGAGCACGTCCCAGCTGCTGACCACCAGGCCTTCAGCCGCGCCCCAGTGTTCGTTCTGCTCCAGGAACGGATGACCGCCCACCGCCAGCACCACCACATCCGGACGCAGGTCCATGATGGTCGCCGCATCCGCCGCGGTACCCAGGCGCAGGTCGACTTTCAGCCGCGCCAGCTCCAGCTGGAACCAGCGGGTGATACCGGCGATCTGGTCCCGTTGCGGGGCTTTCGAGGCGGTGGTGATCTGCCCGCCGATGAATTCTTTCTTCTCGAACAGGGTCACGTCGTGGCCGCGTTCGGCCGACACACGAGCGGCTTCCATCCCGGCCGGGCCGGCACCGACCACCACTACCTTGCGTTTGACGCCGGTGGTTTTCTCGATGATGTGCGGCACGCCCATGTATTCACGGGAGGTCGCGGCGTTCTGGATGCACAGCACGTCCAGGCCCTGGTACTGACGGTCGATGCAGTAGTTGGCGCCAACGCACTGCTTGATCTGGTCGACCTGGCCCATCTTGATCTTGGCAATCAGGTGCGGGTCGGCGATGTGAGCGCGGGTCATGCCGACCATGTCGACGTAGCCGCCCTCCAGGATACGGGTGGCCTGGTTCGGGTCCTTGATGTTCTGCGCGTGCAGCACCGGGGCCTTGACCACTTCCTTGATACCGGCCGCCAGATGCAGGAACGGCTCCGGTGGATAACTCATGTTGGGGATAACGTTGGCCAGGGTGTTGTGGGTGTCGCAACCCGAACCCACGACACCGATGAAGTCGATCATGCCGGTGTCGTCGTAGTACTTGGCGATCTGCTTCATGTCCTCATGGGACAAGCCATCCGGGTGGAATTCATCACCGCACAGACGGATGCCGACACAGAAATCCGGACCAACTTCCTTGCGCACCGCCTTGATCACTTCCAGGCCGAAACGCATGCGGTTCTCGAAGCTGCCGCCCCATTCGTCGGTACGCTTGTTGACCCGCGGGCTCCAGAACTGATCGATCATGTGCTGGTGCACGGCCGACAGTTCGACGCCGTCCAGGCCACCGGCCTTGGCCCGCGCCGCAGCAGTGGCGTAGTTGCCGATCACCCGCCAGATTTCTTCCGGCTCGATGGTCTTGCAGGTCGCACGGTGCACCGGTTCACGGATGCCCGACGGCGACAGCAGGGTTGGCCAGTGCTCGCCGTCCCAACGGGAACGACGTCCCATGTGGGTAATCTGGATCATGATCTTGGCGCCATGCTTGTGCATGGCATCGGCCAGATTCTGGAAGTGCGGAATGATCCGGTCGTCCGCCAGGTTCACCGACTTCCACCAGCCTTGCGGGCTGTCGATGGCCACGCTGGAGGAGCCGCCGCAAATCGCCAGGCCGATCCCGCCCTTGGCTTTCTCTTCGTAATACTTGACGTACCGATCGGTAGTCATGCCGCCGTCGGTGGCATAGACCTCGGCGTGCGCGGTGCTGAGCACGCGGTTGCGGATGGTCAGTTTGCCGATCTGGATCGGCTGGAACATTGCTTCGAAAGCCATGGCGGGTTCCTCGACTTACAACGGCTTGACGGTGAACAAGCCGTCTTCGTGGCCCTCTTCGGAGCCACCGTAGACTTGTTCGGCCACGGTGCGGATCTTGCTGCCGCGAGCGGCGAGGATCTGGTCCATGGCCCCTGCAAACCAGCCAGTGAACATGTAGTCGACCTTGCGCCCGACCTTGCCGTACACATAGACGAATGCCGAGTGTTCGAGCTTGACGCTGGCGGTGCCTTTGTCGAGGTCGATGTCCTGGATCTTGAACAGGCCCCAGCCGCGCTGCGACAGGCGCTTCATGTAGTGTTCGAACACCGCGACGCCTTCCAGGCCGTGGCATTCGGCTTCTTTTTCACACCAGTGCCAGGCGGACTTGTAGCCGGCCTTGTAGAGGATTTCGGCGTAGGCTTCAGCGCCCAGCACTTCCTCGATGCCCATGTGGTTGTTGACGAAGAAATGGCGCGGCACGTAGAGCATCGGCAGGGCGTCGGAGGTCCAGACACCGGTTTCGCTGTCGACTTCGATTGGCAATTGCGGGGCGATCTTGGCCATGGAAACTTAACTCCAGAAAATTCGTTGTGTTGCCCGCTGCACGGACGGCAGCGGGAAAGGATTCAGAGATGCGGCGGCTTATTCGCCCCAAACGTCCTTGAGGACGTTCACCCAGTTCTCGCCCATGATTTTGCGCACCACGCGCTCGGAGTGGCCGCGCTTGAGCAGGGTCTCGGTCAGGTTTGGGAACTCGCCCACGGTGCGGATGCCCAGCGGGTTGATGATCTTGCCGAAGCTGGTCAGACGGCGGGCGTAGCCCTTGTCGTGGGTCAGGTATTCGAAGAAGTCCTGGCCGTGGCCCTGGGTGAAGTCGGTGCCGATGCCTATGGCGTCTTCGCCGACGATGTTCATCACGTACTCGATGGCTTCGGCGTAGTCGTCGATGGTCGAATCGATGCCCTTGGCCAGGAACGGCGCGAACATGGTCACGCCGACAAAGCCGCCGTGGTCGGCAATGAATTTGAGCTCTTCATCGGACTTGTTGCGCGGGTGCTCCTTGAGCCCCGACGGCAGGCAGTGGGAGTAGCAGACCGGCTTCTTCGATTCGAGGATGACTTCTTCGGAAGTCTTGGAACCGACGTGGGACAGGTCGCACATCACGCCAACCCGGTTCATCTCGGCGACGATTTCGCGACCGAAGCCCGACAGGCCGCCGTCACGCTCGTAGCAACCGGTGCCCACCAGGTTCTGGGTGTTGTAGCACATCTGCACGATGCCGACGCCGAGCTGCTTGAACACCTCGACATAGCCGATCTGGTCTTCAAAGGCGTGGGCATTCTGGAAGCCGAAAAGGATACCGGTCTTGCCCTGCTCCTTGGCCTTGCGGATGTCGGCGGTGGTGCGGACCGGAATCACCAGATCGCTGTTCTCGCGGATCAGCTTCTGGCTCGCGGCGATGTTGTTGACGGTGGCCTGAAAGCCCTCCCACACCGACACGGTGCAGTTGGCTGCCGTCAGACCGCCCTTGCGCATGTCTTCGAACAGCTCGCGGTTCCATTTGGCAATGATCAGACCGTCGATAACGATGCTGTCGGCGTGTAATTCGGCTGGGCTCATCAGGCTGTCCCCTATTAGCGATTCATGCGCCGAATCGTCTGCCGGCGCTTTGGGGCCAGCATATGCCTCGGTGCGGGGGCAGCCGGGTGCAAAAACGACAGGGGGTTTGCCGAAAGCGTCAATCCGCGACAAAGGGTCGTCGCCAGGCACAATCACCGACCTGTTCAAGGCCTTCGGCTTGGGCCAGAATTCGCCGCATCACTGGATGCTTCACTGGACAAGAGCGGCGACGATAATGAAATCGATCATTCTGGCAATGGCACTGATTGCGACCGGCGTACACGCAGCGGAGGTGTCCGACGACAACCCGTGCGACAAAGTCGAAAACGACGTCCAGACACTGGAATGCTCGGCCTTCAGCAAAACCTCCGCCGAAGACCTGCTCAAGGAGAACCTCCAGGGCCTGACCGAGCGCATGCAGTCGCAGTACGGCAAAACCCCGTCGCAACTGGCCGACATCACCGCCAAGATCAAAGCCGCCCAACAGCAATGGCTGAAGACCCGCGACGCAGACTGCGCCGTTGAAGCCTTCCCGGCAACCAACGGCAGCAAGGCGTTCAGCATTGTCCAGAACGATTGTGTGGCGCGGATGAGTGATGAACGGTCGGAGTTTTTGGAGTCGATTGGGCAGGAATAGTCCTGAATATCCCGCTGAAAGCTGGCACTACCACCAGCTTTCAATCGCCAAAAACCCTTTTCCCACAAAGCACTCTGATCTGACCTACAGCTTCTGTCCAAAGCCGCTGTTCTGCGGACTTTTCACGCAACATGCCGACAAATGTTGTTGATGGCCAACCATAAAAATATAAGTAAAGATTCGCAAATCTTATAAAAGACTTATATTCTTCCATGAACAGCATTCACTGGACTCGAAAGGCCGTTAAGCAACTCTTGAGATTGCATTCCGTTCACCAGATTCGGGTTCGTGATGCCATCACGGCGCTCGCTGGCATGCCTGAGGCAGGCAATGTCAAAGCACTGGTCGGTCATGACTACGCTTATCGGCTGCGTGTCGGTAATTACCGGGTCATGTTTGATTGGGATGGCGCGATCAAAGTGGTCAGTATTCAAGAGGTCAAAAAACGCGATGAACGCACCTACTGACATTCAAATCATCAACGACGCCGAAGGCAATCCAGCCTTCGTGGTCATTCCCTATGCACAATACGTGGCGCAAAAAATCGAGCCCGACTTGATCCCCCATGAGGTGGTGAGCCGTATCGTCGATGGCGCTACTCCTATCCGCGCCTGGCGCGAACACTTGAACCTTACCCAGGATGAAGTGGCCAAACGCATGGGCATAACCCAGCCTGCCTTTGCCCAACAGGAAACAGTCGCCAAGCCCCGTAAAGCCACTCGCGAAAAAATCGCTTTGGCGTTTGGCATCACGGCCAGCCAGCTTGAGCTGTAAGCTGCACACCCTCTGTCACTAATTGGATTGAACATGAAAGTCTGCGGCATCGAAATCAAAGGCAGCGAAGCGATCATCGCCGTGGCCACGCTGGACGGTCAGGCGCTGAGCCATGCCGCGCTCGCCACCAAAAAAATTGCCCTGGACGATGACGACGAAGCCGCCAACGTCAAAGTGTTCGCCGCTCAGGTCGCTTCGTTTGTCCGCGAGAACTCCATCGACCGCATTGCGATCAAGAAGCGCAGCAAGAAAGGCGAGTTCGCTGGCGGGCCGACGACATTCAAGATCGAAGGGGTTTTCCAATTGCTGGAGAATTGCGAGGTGATGCTGTTGTCACCACAGACCATTACCGCGCAGTGCAAGAAGTTCGCAGTTGAGCTGCCGGAGACGCTGAATAAATATCAGCATGAGGCGTACAAGGCGGCTTGCTCGGCGTTGTTGAAGAAGTAACCTGATCCTCCAAGCACCAAAGATCTTATGTGGGAGCGAGCTTGCTCGCGATGGCGGCCATTCAGTCGACGACTATGTTGAATGTGCTGGCCTCATCGCGAGCAAGCTCGCTCCCACAGGTTTCTCCAGTGTTTTCAGAATCATGCCTTGGCGGTACGCCGGTCCTCCCGCGGACAGCGCTCATACTTCGCCCGATAACTGCGGGTGAAGTACGACGGCGATTCAAATCCGCAGGCAATGCTCACTTCCAGCACACTCATGTCCGTCTGCCGTAGCAACTGCCGGGCCTTTTCCAGCCTTAATCGCAGGTAGAAATTACTCGGTGTGTCGTTCAGATGCAGGCGAAACAGGCGCTCCAGCTGTCGCCGCGTCACCTTGATCGATTCCGCCAGTTCCAGCGTGCTCAGCGGCGGTTCGCTGTGCTGTTCCATCTCGCCGATCACATGCACCAGTTTCTTGTTGCTGATGCCGTAGCGCGTGGCGACTTCCATGCGCTGGTGGTCTTTGCGCGGGCGGATGCGGCCAAGCACGAATTGCTCGCTGACCTGGATCGCCAGTTCGGGACCGTGGGACTGGGCGATCAGATCCAGCATCAGGTCAATGGAAGCGGTGCCGCCGGCGGAAGTGATGCGTCGGCGGTCGATCTCGAACAGCTCCTGGGTGACGCTGAGCTGTGGATAAGACTCCTTGAAGGCGTCAATGGCTTCCCAGTGCAGGGTCAGGCGATGGCCATCGAGCAGGCCGGCTTCCGCGAGGATGAAACTGCCGGTGTCGATGGCGCCGAGGGTCACGCCTTCGTTGTCCAGCCGGCGCAGCCAGTGTTCCAGTGCTGGGGTGGTGAATTTCAGGGGTTCGAAACCGGCGACCACCAGCAGTGTCGCGCCTTTCTTGAGCGGCTCCAGCGCCGCATCGGCGTTGACCGACATGCCGTTACTGGCCAGTACCGCCCCGCCATCCGCGCTCAGCACATGCCAGCGATACAGCTCGCCGCGAAAGCGATTGGCGACCCGCAACGGCTCGATGGCCGAGATAAATCCGATGGCCGAGAAACCCGGCATCAACAAGAAGTAGAAATCCTGGGACATGGAGCGCACTCGCTTAGCAGGTAACAAGAGGCAAGGTAACGAGAGGGCGGGCAGCGTAGGGATGTTGATACGCCAGTTGCGAGCGGCATTCAAGAGCACAGGTCGCTGCAGTGCAAGAGCTGGTCGCCGCAGTGCGCTTTCATCGGTGCTTTGCTGCGTAACTTGGCATCACCGGCGCATCAGACACCGGAACTCACAATAAACGACCTGCCGAGGAACCTGAGAATGAAACGACTGATCAGCAGCTGTGTTCTTGCACTCAGTGGTACCGCTTTGCTGAGCGCCAGTGTCATGGCCGCCGAACCCGCCGCGTGCCAGAACGTGCGCATGGGTGTAGTGAACTGGACCGACGTGATCGCCACCAGTGCCATGACCCAGGTATTGCTCGATGGCCTCGGCTACAACACCAAACAAACCAGCGCCTCCCAGCAAATCATCTTCGCCGGGATCCGCGACCAGCGTCTGGACCTGTTCCTCGGCTACTGGAACCCGCTGATGACCCAGACCATCACTCCGTTCGTCGATGCCAAACAGGTCAAGGTGCTTGATGCGCCAAGCCTGCAGGACGCCCGCGCGACCCTCGCCGTGCCGACCTACCTCGCCGACAAGGGCCTGAAAACCTTCGCTGACATCGCCAAATTCGAAAAAGAACTGGGTGGCAAGATCTACGGCATCGAGCCTGGCTCGGGCGCCAACACCCAGATCAAGGCGATGATCTCCAAGAACCAGTTCGGCCTCGGCAAGTTCCAGCTGGTCGAATCCAGCGAAGCCGGCATGCTCGCCGCCGTGGATCGCGCCGTACGTCGCAACGAAGCCGTGGTGTTCTTCGGCTGGGCGCCGCACCCGATGAACGTCAACGTGAAAATGACCTACCTCACCGGTAGTGAAAACGCCCTTGGCCCGGATGAAGGCAAGGCCACGGTATGGACCGTCACATCGCCGACATACGCCGAACAATGCCCGAACATCGGCCGCCTGCTGACCAACCTGACCTTCACCGCCGAAGACGAGAGCCGGATGATGCAGCCGCTGCTGGATCACAAGGACGCTTTCGAGTCGGCCAAGCAATGGATCAAGGATCACCCGCAGGACAAAAAACGCTGGCTTGAAGGGGTCACCACCTTCGATGGCAAACCGGCCGCTGAAAACCTGAAACTGACCAGTAAATAAACCCGAACGAACCACCGAGTCGCAGCCCCGACGGGCTGCGAACGGGATCACTACGCCTGGTCAAAACCAAAAACTCGCCTGTAAGGAACCGCCTCATGAACCACGACGTCATCATCACCTGCGCACTCACCGGTGCTGGCGACACGACCAGCAAGAGCCCACACGTGCCGGTCACCCCGAAACAAATCGCCGCTGCCGCCGTGGAAGCCGCCAAGGCCGGTGCCACCGTGGTTCATTGCCATGTGCGCGACCCGCAAACCGGCAAGTTCAGCCGTGACGTGGCGCTGTACCGCGAAGTGATGGAGCGCATCCGCGAGGCGGACGTGGACATCATCGTCAACCTCACCGCCGGCATGGGCGGCGACCTGGAGATCGGTGCCGGCGAGAACCCGATGGAGTTCGGCCCGAATACCGACCTGGTCGGCCCGTTGACCCGCCTGGCCCACGTCGAAGAACTGCTGCCGGAAATCTGCACCCTCGACTGCGGCACCCTGAACTTCGGCGACGGCGACACCATTTACGTCTCCACCCCGGCCCAGCTGCGTGCTGGCGCCAAACGCATCCAGGAGCTGGGCGTGAAAGCCGAGCTGGAAATCTTCGACACCGGTCACCTGTGGTTCGCCAAGCAGATGATCAAGGAAGGCCTGCTCGATAATCCGCTATTCCAGCTGTGCCTGGGCATCCCTTGGGGCGCGCCGGCGGACACCACCACCATGAAAGCCATGGTCGACAACCTGCCGGCCGACGCGGTCTGGGCTGGCTTCGGTATCGGTCGCATGCAGATGCCGATGGCGGCGCAAGCGGTGTTGCTCGGCGGCAACGTACGGGTCGGGCTGGAAGACAACCTGTGGCTGGACAAGGGCGTGCTGGCGACCAACGGCCAGCTGGTCGAGCGCGCCGGCGAAATCCTCAGCCGCCTCGGTGCCCGCGTCCTGACCCCGGCTGAAGGCCGGGCAAAAATGGGCCTGACCAAGCGCAGCTAATCAAACCTACGCATACCCCTGTGGGAGCGGGCTTGCTCGCGAAGAGGCCGGTACATCCGGCACATCTTCAGCGGTAGAACCACCGCTTTCGCGAGCAAGCCCGCTCCCACAAGGGATCACCGAACTCTTCAGGAAATTGCCATGAGCTTTATCACCGAAATCAAAACCTTCGCAGCGCTGGGCAGCGGTGTCATCGGCAGCGGTTGGGTGTCCCGCGCCCTCGCCCATGGCCTGGATGTAGTGGCCTGGGACCCGGCCCCCGGCGCCGAAGCCGCCTTGCGCAAACGCGTCGCCAATGCCTGGGGCGCGTTGGAGAAACAAGGCCTGGCGCCCGGTGCATCGCAGGATCGCCTACGCTTTGTCGCGACCATCGAAGAGTGCGTGCGCGATGCCGATTTCATCCAGGAGAGCGCCCCGGAACGGTTGGAGCTGAAACTGGACCTGCACAGTAAAATCAGCGCGGCGGCCAAGCCCAATGCATTGATCGGTTCCAGCACCTCTGGCCTGCTGCCGAGCGAGTTCTACGAGAGTGCCACGCACCCGGAACGTTGCGTGGTCGGTCACCCGTTCAACCCGGTTTACCTGCTGCCGTTGGTGGAAGTGGTCGGCGGCAAAAACACTGCCCCTGAAGCGGTGCAAGCGGCGATGAAGGTCTATGAATCCCTGGGTATGCGCCCGCTGCACGTGCGCAAGGAAGTACCGGGTTTCATCGCCGACCGTCTGCTCGAAGCGCTTTGGCGTGAGGCGCTGCACCTGGTCAACGACGGTGTGGCTACCACCGGCGAAATCGACGATGCAATCCGCTTCGGCGCAGGCTTGCGCTGGTCGTTCATGGGCACGTTCCTGACCTACACCCTGGCCGGAGGCGATGCCGGCATGCGCCACTTCATGGCCCAGTTCGGCCCGGCGTTGCAATTGCCGTGGACCTACCTGCCGGCGCCGGAGCTGACCGATAAACTGATCGACGACGTGGTCGATGGCACCAGCGATCAACTGGGCAAACACAGCATTTCGGCGCTGGAGCGCTATCGTGATGACTGCCTGCTGGCGGTGCTGGAGGCGGTGAAGACCACCAAAGAGAAGCATGGGATGGCTTTCAGCGAGTAACTCCCAGGCCTTGGGGCCAGCAACACTGGCCTCTTCGCGAGCAAGCCCGCTCCCACATTGGAATGCATTCCCCCTGTGGGAGCGGGCTTGCTCGCGAAAGCGGCAGTCCAGTCACCTAATTTCTTGGATCAGTCATCATGCCCACCCTCACCACCTACCAAACCACCATCATCCCCGACTGGGTCGACTACAACGGCCACCTGCGCGACGCCTTCTACCTGTTGATTTTCAGCTACGCCACCGATGCCCTGATGGATCGCCTGGGCCTGGACAGCAACAGCCGCGAGGCCAGCGGCAACTCGCTGTTCACCCTCGAACTGCACCTGAACTACCTGCACGAAGTGAAGCTCGACGCCCAAGTCGAAGTGCACACCCAAATCATCGCCCACGACAGCAAGCGCGTGCACCTCTATCACAGCCTGCACCTGGTCGGTGATGCCCAGGAACTTGCTGGCAACGAACAGATGCTGCTGCACGTGGATCTCGCCGGGCCGCGTTCGACGCCGTTCAGCGAACAGTCCTTGAGCCGCCTGCAAGCCATCATCGCCGAACAGGCGGACCTGCCAGCGCCCGAGTACATTGGCCGAGTGATCGCATTACCCCCAAAAAAATAACAAGGAGATCGCCATGAACACCGCCGCTGCATTTGCCGACTTTCGTACCTATCCGTTGATCAGCGCGTTGACTGGCGTGCAGACCTTGGCGGACCGTGTTCTGGTGAAGTGGGCCGACAATCGCGTCAGCCCTTTCCACCATCAATGGCTGCGGGATAACTGCCCGTGCCCGCAGTGCGTCTACACCGTGACCCGCGAGCAAGTGCTGGAAATCGTCGATGTGGCTCAAGACCTGACGCCTGAACAAGTGCACATCGACACCGAAGGTTGCCTGTCGGTTGACTGGCAGGACGGTCACAGCAGCCGCTTTGACCCCGGCTGGCTGCGCGCCCACGCCTATGACGACGAGTCCCGCGCCGAGCGTCAGGCACGCAAGCCGAAAGCCAGGCTCTGGCACAGCGATTTGCAGTTGCCGGTGTTCGAGTATCAAGCGCTGATGAACGACTCCGACGCCTTGTTGCAATGGTTGTTGGCGGTGCGGGATGTCGGACTGACCCAGGTCCGTGGCGTGCCCACCGAACCTGGTTCTCTGAAGCTGATCGCCCAACGCATTTCCTTCATCCGCGAGAGCAATTTCGGCGTGCTGTTCAACGTGCAATCCAAGGCCGACGCCGACAGCAACGCCTACACCGCCTTCAACCTGCCGCTGCACAGCGATTTGCCGACCCGGGAGTTGCAACCGGGGCTGCAATTTTTGCATTGCCTGGTCAATGACGCCGAGGGTGGCGAGAGCATTTTCGTCGACGGTTTTGCCATTGCCGACACCTTGCGCCGGGAAGACCTCGAATCCTTCAAAAGCCTCTGCGAAATCCCCGTGGAGTTTCGCAACAAGGACCGTCACAGCGACTACCGCTGCCTGGCTCCGATCATCGCCCTGGATGCCTTGGGGCAGGTGTCGGAAATCCGCATGGCGAACTTTCTGCGCGGACCGTTCGATACCTCGGTGGAGCAGATGCCCAAGCTGTATCAGGCCTACCGGCGCTTTATCGCGATGACCCGCGAGCCTCGATTCAGGTTGATGCAGCGGCTCAATCCCGGGGAGCTGTGGTGCTTCGACAACCGCCGCACCCTGCATGCCCGCAACGCCTTCGACCCCGCCACCGGGGCGCGGCATTTCCAGGGCTGCTATGTCGACCGGGATGAGTTGTTGTCGCGGATTCTGGTGTTGCAGCGCTAGACCGCGTCATCGTTCTTCGCGAGCAAGCCCGCTCCCACAGGTTTGGCGTCGTTCGACAAATCTGTGGTGCCCCCGATCCTGTGGGAGCGTGGCTTGCCCGCGATGGCGCCAGTCCAGACACCGCATATCTCCCGGACTCACAAACAAAAAAAAGCCCCGATCAAGCCGTGACAGGATCGAGGCAGAGGGTACTGTTGAGGAGCTGCCGTGCGAGGGTGACCAAACCTTCGTGAAGCGAGCTGAGTCCAGTGTGCCCACTCCCCCGCGAACCAGGTTAGCCGAAAACGACATGTTCATAACCAATTGAGCCATTGCGACAATTCGTCCTTGCCGACACCCGGCACCCCTACCAGAATCGAACCACGACACCGTTCCCTGAAGAAGGATTGCGTCATGATGCACGCCGATTTGATAGACCAGGAAGACCTGTTGGGCCAGCTCAAGTCGTTGGGATTCAACGTGCCCAATGGAGCCACTGCCGAGCAGGCTTGCGAGTGCGTGGTAAGGGGCTTGGACGATGCTCGAGCGTACGAACTTCGCAAGATGGTCAAGGAGATGTACACAAGCAGTGCGACGATCCTGCCGGCAGTGCGCCAGGCCATCGACAAACAATTGCTGCCAGCGTTGTCGGAGTACCAGCAAAACCACACCGCCCGATAAAACGCCTTCGCGAGCAGGCTCGCTCCCACATTGGTTCTGTGAACAACACAAATCAAATGTGGGAGCGAGCTTGCTCGCGATGAAGGCGCCTCGGTCTAGAGCCTTACACTGGCAAACGTCGACTCATTACGCGCCTGGCTCAGCGCCGACAACGGCCCGGACAACGGCGACAGCACCAGCGCTTGTGGCAAAGGCATCATCGCCACTTGCTGGGTGGTGTTGGACCCTACGCGCTCGTCACGCGGCGGAATGCCGAAGTATTCGCGGTAGCACTTGGAGAAGTGCGGCGTGGACACGAAGCCACAGACCGACGCCACTTCGATGATCGACATCGGCGTTTGCTTGAGCAGCTGGCGCGCGCGGATCAGGCGCAGCTTGAGGTAATAACGCGACGGCGAACAGTGCAGGTATTTCTGGAACAACCGCTCGAGCTGACGACGGGACACCGCGACATACACCGCCAGTTCGTCCAGGTCGATCGGTTCTTCGAGGTTGGCCTCCATCAACGCGACGATTTCCTGCAACTTCGGCTGGTTGGTGCCGAGCATGTGCTTGAGCGGCACACGCTGGTGATCCTGCTCGTTGCGGATGCGCTCGTAGACGAACATTTCCGAAATGGCTGCCGACAGCTCACGACCGTGATCGCGGCTGATCAAGTGCAGCATCATGTCCAGCGGCGCGGTGCCGCCGGAGCTGGTGAAACGGTTACGGTCGAGGGTGAACAAGCGGGTGCTCATCGCTACACGCGGGAAAGCTTCCTGCATCGCTGCCAGACATTCCCAGTGCACACTGCAATCAAAACCATCGAGCAGGCCGGCGCAGGCCAGGGCCCAGCTGCCGGTGCACACCGCACCGAGGCGGCGGGACTGGCGGGCCTGGCTTTGCAGCCATGACACGTGTTCACGGGTAACAGTGCGCTGGATGCCGATACCGCCGCACACGATGACGGTGTCCATTGGCGGGGCTTTGTGCATGGAGGCGTCGGGGGTGATCTGCAGGCCGTCACTGGCCCAGACCTGGCCGCCATCGACGGTGAGGGTGGTCCAGCGATACAGCTCGCGACCGGACAACTGGTTGGCCATGCGCAGGGGTTCCACTGCGGAGGCCAGAGAAATCAGCGTGAAATTGTCCAGCAGCAGAAAGCCGATGGATTGAGGCGCACGGTTCTGGGGTTGGGCCCCGGAGTTGAACGTCGTCATCGCGGTATCTCCTCACACAAAGCGGGTGATGGCCTCAGGCGGAGGCTCTTTTTATTGCCATCGTTCTCGCGTGGGAGACGGGCTTTGTAATGACAGAGCAATTGCCATGCCTAAATTTGAATGCGCGTTCAATAACTCCTAAAAACGACGTCGGAATGTGTCTATATATGTCTTGCAAGGCAGGGGGATTTAAATGGCCATCAGGACTGGCAAGCGCCTCGGCCCACAAGCCGTGAGCAATTCGGTAGCACTTGTGGGAACGGCGTTGCGCCGCGATGGAAAGGAGTGTCACCGCAAGCACGGGTGACAGGCGGTCGAAGGCCGGCTGGCCCCCGATCAGCGGCAAGGCGATTTATCTGTGAGCGACGCGCTAAAAGGTGGCGCGTTTTCGAGCGGGTGTTCACTTAGCGCGCAGTTTTGACTGGTCTGGCGCTATCGCGAGCAAGCTCGCTCCCACAGGGATTGAGGTGAACACAATTTTTGTGACCGACGCAAAACCTGTGGGAGCGAGCTTGCTCGCGATGAAGGCGACTCGGTCTCAGCACTCCACCGCACTCACCGCCAACCCACCCCGCGATGTCTCCTTATATTTGTCATGCATGTCGGCACCGGTATCACGCATGGTGCGGATCACCCGATCCAGCGAAATGAAGTGCTGACCATCACCGCGCAATGCCATTTGCGCGGCGTTGATCGCCTTCACCGCGGCAATCGCGTTGCGCTCGATGCACGGCACCTGGACCAGCCCACCCACCGGGTCGCAGGTCAGACCGAGATTGTGTTCCAGACCGATCTCCGCCGCGTTACACAATTGCTCTGGCGTGGCGCCAAGAATTTCCGCCAGCCCGGCCGCCGCCATGGCGCAGGCCGAACCGACTTCGCCCTGGCAACCGACTTCGGCACCGGAGATCGAGGCGTTCTTCTTGCACAGGATTCCCACCGCCGCCGCGCTGAGGAAATAGTCGACGACATTGGCGTCGGTCACGGCCTCGCTGAATTTCATGAAGTAGTGCAGTACCGCCGGAATGATCCCCGCCGCGCCGTTGGTCGGTGCCGTGACCATGCGCCCACCGGCGGCGTTTTCTTCGTTGACCGCCAGGGCGAACAGGTTGACCCATTCCATGGCGCTCAAGGTCGAGCCGATCACGTTGGGTTTGTTCAGTTCCTGCAGGCTGCGATGCAGCTTGGCCGCGCGGCGGCGTACGTTCAGCCCGCCGGGCAGGATGCCTTCGTGTTTGAGGCCCTGTTCGACGCAATCCTGCATGGCGCGCCAGAGCTTCATCAGGCCGCTGCGGATTTCCTCTTCGCTGCGCCACACCCTCTCGTTAGCCATCATTAATTCAGCTACGCGCAGATTGTGCTTTTTACATAGCTCCAGCAGCTCGGCAGCGCTGGAAAAGTCATAAGGCAGCACAGTGCGGTCGAGGTCGACGATACCGCTGGAGGCCTGAGCCTCATCGACGACAAAACCGCCGCCGACCGAATAGTAGGTGTCGCGATACAACTCGCCGTCATCACCCTCGACAATCAGGGTCATGGCGTTGGGGTGGAATGGCAGGTTCTCGTCGATCAGGCGCATGTCCCGGGCCCAGATGAAGGGCACCGGCAAGCGACTGTCGAGCAGCAGCGTATCGGTCTCGCGCAGGGTGGCGATACGAATGCCGATTTGCGACGGATCGATCGCATCCGGCCACTCGCCCATCAGGCCCATGATCACGGCATTGTCACTGCCGTGGCCGATGCCGGTGGCCGACAACGAGCCGAACAGCTGGACTTCGACACGCCGCACCTGCTCAAGCAGCCCGCGCTCGCGCAGGCCCTGCACAAACAACGCCGCCGCCCGCATGGGTCCCACGGTGTGTGAACTGGAAGGGCCGATGCCGATTTTGAACAGGTCGAAAACACTGATAGCCATTACTGCCGAACTCCTGGATGGACCCACTGCGCACGCAAAAGCGCACGGTGACGGAGCTGCTACGCTCAAGCTGCAATCCGCCGAGATGACCGCATCATCAAGCTTTTATCCAGTTGTTCGACGTCTCTAACCGACGCACTCATGCCCACCAGCGCCGCGTGTCTTTTACGCCGTGTTTTCGCCGTTTTTTTGCGGTTCAGAGGGAGAAAACGGGCTGAAAAAATCTGTAAACGACGTCACCGACACTGGATGCGACCATCCCTGTACTGGATACGACGCACCCTGTAGGCGTCAGATTTTCACTGGTACATGATCATATCGACTCGATTGCAAGGCGCCGCGGTAGAGCTGTCTCCAGAACGCCATCCAACCGCAACCTATAAGTGCGGTGGTCCAGTCGGAACACTGCCAAAAAAAACACCAAGGAGTCCATCCATGAAAGGTTCCCCGTCGTTGTTGTTGGCCGCCATGCTTAGTCTGCCGGTTCTGGCGCAAGCCGCAGAACCGGCCCAATGCAGCACCGTAAACTTCTCCGATGTCGGCTGGACCGACATCACCGCGACCACCGCGACTACCAGCGTCGTGCTCAACGCCCTCGGCTACAAGACCAAGACCACCATGATTTCCGTGCCCGTGACCTACAAGTCCCTGGCCGACGGCAAGAACATGGACGTGTTCCTGGGCAACTGGATGCCGACCATGGAAAACGACATCAAGGCCTACCGCGATGCCGGCACCGTGGAAACCGTGCGCACCAACCTCAAGGGCGCCAAGTACACCCTCGCCGTCCCTCAGGCGCTGTACGACAAGGGCCTGCATGACTTCGCCGACATCGCCAAATTCAAGAAAGAGCTCGACGGCAAGATCTACGGCATCGAGCCTGGCAACGACGGCAATCGCCTGATCCAGAGCATGATCGACAAGGATGCCTTCGGCCTGAAGAGCGCCGGTTTCAAAGTCGTCGAATCCTCCGAAGCCGGCATGCTGTCGCAGGTCGACCGTGCACAGAAACGCGACACCGCCGTGGTATTCCTCGGCTGGGCGCCGCACCCGATGAACAAGCGCTTCAAGATTCAATACCTGACCGGTGGTGATGACTTCTTCGGCCCGGATTTCGGTGCCGCCACCGTGGCGACCAACACCCGCAAGGGTTACGCCCAGGAGTGCAGCAACGTTGGCCAGTTGCTGAAGAACCTGGAGTTCACCGTCGACATGGAAAGCGAACTGATGGGCAACATCCTGGACGACAAGATGAAGCCTGACGCGGCCGCCAAGGCCTGGCTGAAAAAGAATCCACAGGTGCTCGATACCTGGCTCGCTGGCGTGACCACCATTGACGGTAAACCTGGCCTGGAGGCCGTGAAAGCCAAACTGCAGTAATCGTTTATGCCGGGCAGGTTCGCCTGCCCGGGCTGTTTATTTCCTTGCATGCGGACGTTCACTACCATGCTGATTGATCAGAAAATACCCTTAGGCCAGTACATCGCAGGCTTCGTTGAATGGTTGACGCAACACGGCGCCAACACCTTCGACGCCATCGCCGTGACACTGGAAACGATGATCCACGGCGTGACGTTTGCGCTGACCTGGTTCAACCCGCTGGCATTGATCGGCCTGATCGCACTACTGGCACACTTCATTCAACGCAAATGGGGCCTGACCGCATTTGTCGTTGCCTCCTTCCTGCTGATCCTCAATCTGGGGTACTGGCAGGAAACCATGGAAACCCTCGCCCAGGTGCTGTTCGCCACCCTGGTCTGCGTGCTCATCGGTGTGCCATTGGGCATCGTCGCCGCGCACAAGCCGATGTTCTATACTGTAATGCGTCCGGTACTCGATCTGATGCAGACCGTACCGACCTTCGTGTACCTCATTCCTACCCTCACCCTCTTCGGACTGGGTGTGGTCCCGGGCCTGATCTCCACGGTGGTGTTCGCGATTGCCGCGCCTATCCGCCTGACTTACCTGGGTATCCGCGATGTTCCGGAAGAATTGATGGACGCCGGCAAGGCCTTTGGCTGCTCGCGACGTCAGCTGCTCTCGCGAATCGAACTGCCCCACGCCATGCCAAGCATCGCGGCCGGTATCACCCAGTGCATCATGCTGTCCCTTTCGATGGTGGTGATTGCGGCACTGGTGGGCGCCGATGGCCTGGGCAAACCGGTGGTCAATGCACTGAACACTGCTGATATCGCCTTGGGCTTCGAAGCAGGCCTGGCGATCGTACTGCTGGCGATCATGCTCGACCGTATCTGCAAACAACCCGACGCCAAAGTAGGGGGTGACGCATGAGCATTATTCGCTTCGAGAACGTTGACGTTATCTTCTCCAAGGATCCACGCGAGGCGCTCAAGCTGCTGGATCAAGGCATGACCCGTAACGAGATCCTGAAAAAGACCGGGCAGATCGTGGGGGTCGAAAAGGCCAGCCTGGATATCGAAAAAGGTGAAATCTGCGTACTGATGGGCTTGTCCGGCTCCGGCAAGTCCAGCCTGCTGCGCTGCATCAACGGCCTCAACACCGTCAGCCGCGGCAAGCTGTTCGTCGAGCACGAAGGCAAGCAGATCGACATTGCCTCGTGCACGCCGGCAGAACTGAAAATGATGCGCACCAAGCGCATCGCGATGGTGTTCCAGAAGTTCGCCCTGATGCCCTGGTTGACCGTTCGCGAAAACATCAGCTTCGGCCTGGAGATGCAGGGTCGTCCCGAGAAAGAACGGCGCAAACTGGTGGACGACAAGCTTGAGCTGGTGGGCCTGACCCAGTGGCGCAACAAGAAACCCAACGAGCTGTCCGGTGGTATGCAACAACGCGTGGGCCTGGCCCGTGCCCTGGCGATGGACGCCGACATTCTGCTGATGGACGAACCGTTCTCGGCCCTCGACCCGCTGATCCGCCAGGGCCTGCAAGACGAACTGCTGGAACTGCAACGCAAGTTGCACAAGACCATCGTCTTCGTGAGCCACGACCTTGATGAAGCGCTGAAACTCGGCAGCCGTATCGCGATCATGAAAGACGGCCGGATCATCCAGTACAGCAAACCGGAAGAAATCGTCCTCAACCCTGCGGACGACTACGTGCGGACCTTCGTGGCCCACACCAACCCGCTGAACGTGCTGTGCGGCCGCAGCCTGATGCGCACCCTGGACAACTGCAAACGCATCAACGGTTCGGTATGCCTCGATCCGGGCGGCGATTCGTGGCTGGACCTGGCTGAAGGCAACACCATCAAAGGCGCACGCAAGAACGGTTCGAACATGGACCTGCAGAACTGGATGCCGGGGCAAGCCGTCGAAGGCCTGGAACGCAAGCCGACTCTGGTGGACTCCAGCATCGGCATGCGCGATGCGTTGCAGATTCGTTATCAGACCGGCAACAAACTGGTGCTGCACGATAACAACAAGGTGGTGGGGATCCTTGGCGACAGCGAGCTGTATCACGCACTGCTCGGCAAGAACCTGGGGTAAGGCAACAGATGCAAAAACGCCGCGAGAGATCGCGGCGTTTTTGTTTATGGGATATCGGGTAATGCAGCTTTGATGCTGATGACCCCTTCGCGAGCAAGCCCGCTCCCACAGGGGAATGCATTCCAAATGTGGGAGCGGCGGTGCGACGATTCGACTTGCTCGCGAAGAATGCGACGCGGTGCTTCAGACAGAAACACCGCGTCACTCACACCTTAGCTATAAACCCGGCCAAGGAGCTGCCGATGGCTTTCAAACTGATCGAGCACGTCACGGGTTATCTGATCCTGGGTGAAGCCCATCAAGTCGTAGTCCTGGCTGCCGTTGTGCAGGTACACCTCGGCACGATAGAAACGCTGACGCGCTTCATCGACCTGCGCCGACTCGGTCGGCGTGGCCAGGTAGCCGTCCAGGCTCACTTCGTAGACGAAAGGGTTGCCCTCTTCCATCTCCACCCGTACGCCCATGCAACGCTTGGACTTGCCCAGCAGTGTCTGCACTTGCAGGCCTTGAGCACGCATTTGCGCCGTCGCATCCTCCAGCGCCGGACTCACGTGCTTGTCCATGAAGCGCTGCACCACCGACTGGCTCGGTTGCAGGTCAAGCTGAGTCAAACGCTCGCTGAAACCACGACGACCGCGTGCCGCCAGTTCCGCTTGCTCCTGTTCGATCTGCACGTCCTGGCGCATGGCCTTGTGCAAGCCGAACATGAAGAACACCAGCACCACCGAGAACGGCAGACCGGCCAGCACCACCATGGTTTGCATGGCTTCGAAGTTGCCGGCGAACAGCAGACCGATGGTCACCAGGGTGATCACCGCCGACCAGAAAATCCGCAGCCAGTGCGGCGCGTCTTCGTCGACGTTGCCGCCCTTGCACGAAAGGTTGGCCATCATCACCGCGCCGGAGTCCGCCGGGGTCAGAAACAGCACGAAACCGACAAAGATCGACACGCCGATCACAACCTTCGATGCCGGGTAATGCTCAAGCAACTGGTAGATCGCCATGGACGGCTGTTCCAGCGCCGTCTTCCCGAGTTCCACCGCCCCATGGTTCATCACCAGGTCCAAAGCCGAGTTACCGAAGATCGACAGCCACGCCAGGGTGAAACCCAGCGGAATCAGCAGCACGCCGGCTACCAGTTCGCGCACGCTGCGACCACGGGAAATACGCGCGATGAACATGCCCACGAATGGCGCCCAGGAAATCCACCAGGCCCAGTAGAACAGGGTCCACAGGCCCAACCAGCGGTCAGACTTCTCACTGTCGCCTTCGTACACATACAGATCGAAAGTCTTCAGCACCACGCCATTCAGGTAGTCACCGACGTTCTGTACGAAGCCGTTGAGCAGGTGCAGGGTCGGGCCGAACAACAGGACGAAAATCAGCAGGCCGCTGAACAGTACGATGTTCAGGTTGGACAAACGACGGATGCCGTTTTCCACGCCCGACACAGCGGCGATGGTCGCCACGGTGCTCATCACGATGATCACGATCAGCAGGTTGGTGTTGCTGTGCTCCATGCCGAACAGGTTTTCCAGCCCCGATGACACTTGCAGCGAACCGATCCCCAGGTTGGTCACCAGCCCCAGCAGGGTCACGAACATGCCGAAGCCGTCTACCGCATGCCCGGCCGCGCCCTTGACCCAACGCTCGCCCACCAGCGGATACAACGCCGAACGCAACGCCAGCGGCTGGTTATGACGGTAAGCAAAGTAGGCAACGGCCAGACCAACCAGCGCGTAAATCGCCCAGCCGTGCAGGCCCCAGTGCAGGAACGTCAGCTGAACCGCCTGACGGGCGGCAAGGTTGCTACCGGCCACGCCTTCCGGTGGATTGAAGTAGTGGTCCAACGGCTCGGACGCGCCGAAGTACAGCAGCGAAATGCCGATACCCGACGAGAACAGCATCCCCGCCCAGGCGCCGTAGCTGAAGTCCGGGGTGTCGTCCTTGCTGCCGAGCTTGAGTTTGCCGTAGGACGAAAACGCCAGGCCAACGACGAAAATCAGGTAGGCGGCAATCACCACCATGTAGTACCAGCCGAAGCTGCGGGACAACCAGGCTTGCGCCGTACCCAGCATTCTGCCGGCCTCTTGCGGGGCGATGATCAGAATGGCGGTCAACAACAGAATCAACGCGGTAGAGGTGTAGAACACCCAACCGTTGACCGTCACCTTCTCGGGTGGGGTCTTTATTAGCGAGGCAGAACTCATGGCACAGATGCTCCGGGCAGTGCGAGAGAAGAACGCAAGACAAACGGGTTACCCGGCCAATCGGTTAGTGGGCAGCCGACCGGCGGGTGATATAAAGACAGCCCGAAAAAAGCCCGAAACCCCTGGAGCGCCGCAGCGCGTAGGTTTCGAGCAGTTTCGGAAGTCGTTTTTTCCGCCGCTACATGTAGGAAAAATCTGTAGGCAGCGACGATTTGTCGCAGATCTTATTCTTTGTTGATTGAACGTTCAATCAAAACAAAATAGACTGGCCTTCAACCCGGTAGCCGTCCTACGTCCACCGGAAGGCCTAAGGAGATGTGCAAGATGCCCAAGGTCGGTATGCAACCCATCCGCCGCCAGCAATTGATCGAAGCCACTTTGCAGGCGGTCGATCAAGTCGGAATGGGGGACGCCAGCATTGCGCTGATCGCCCGTTTGGCCGGTGTCTCGAATGGCATCATCAGTCACTACTTTCAGGACAAGAACGGCCTGATTGCCGCCACCATGGGGTACCTGATGACCGTCCTGAGCGAGAACGTCACCCTGCGCCGACAGGCGCTGAAAGATGACAGCCCGCGGGCGCATCTGCAGGTGATCATCGAAGGCAACTTCGACGCCAGCCAGGTCAATGGCCCGGCAATGAAAACCTGGCTGGCCTTCTGGGCCACCAGCATGCACCAGCCGTCTTTGCACAGGTTGCAGCGGATCAACGATCACCGTCTGTATTCCAACCTGTGCTGCCAGTTCCGCCGCGTGCTGCCGCTCAATGATGCGCGCAGTGCCGCCCGAGGCCTGGCTGCGTTGATCGACGGCTTGTGGTTGCGCGGCGCGCTGTCGGGAGATGCTTTCGACACCGGGCAGGCGCAACAGATTGCTTACGAATACATGGATACCCAACTGGCCAAGCGGGTGAGTTAGAGCACACATAAACGCTCAACCACCGAACCGCGCCAGCCACTTAATGCTCTTGCGAGGACTTTATGGCCCGTTTCGAACTGCAAAAACTCTACATCGATGGCGCGTACAGCGACGCCAGCAGCGACGCCACTTTCGAAGCCATCAACCCGGCTAACGGTGAAGTCCTCGCAAAAGTGCAACGTGCGACCCAGTCAGACGTCGAGCGCGCTGTGGTGAGCGCCGAAAAGGGCCAGAAAATCTGGGCCGCCATGACCGCCATGGAGCGTTCGCGCATCCTGCGTCGCGCCGTGGAAATCCTGCGCGAGCGCAACGACGAACTGGCCGCCCTGGAAACCCTGGACACCGGCAAGGCCTACTCCGAAACCCGCTACGTCGACATCGTCACCGGCGCTGACGTGCTGGAATACTACGCAGGCCTGGTACCGGCCATCGAAGGCGAGCAGATTCCGCTGCGCACCACTTCGTTCGTCTACACCCGTCGCGAGCCGCTGGGCGTCGTGGCCGGTATCGGCGCGTGGAACTACCCGATCCAGATCGCCCTGTGGAAATCCGCACCAGCCCTGGCGGCCGGTAACGCGATGATCTTCAAACCAAGCGAAGTCACCTCGCTGACCACCCTGAAACTGGCCGAGATCTACACCGAAGCCGGCGTGCCAAACGGCGTGTTCAACGTCCTGACCGGCAGCGGCCGCGAAGTCGGCACCTGGCTGACCGAACACCCGCGCATCGAGAAAGTCTCGTTCACCGGCGGCACCGACACCGGCAAGAAAGTCATGGCCAGCGCTTCGAGCTCTTCGCTCAAGGACGTGACCATGGAACTGGGCGGCAAGTCGCCGCTGATCATCTGCGACGACGCCGACCTCGATCGCGCTGCCGACACCGCGATGATGGCCAACTTCTACAGCTCCGGTCAGGTTTGCACCAACGGCACTCGCGTGTTCGTACCGGCTCACCTGAAGGCCGCTTTCGAAGCCAAGATCGCCGAGCGCGTTGCACGCATCCGCATCGGCAACCCGCAAGACGAAAACACCAACTTCGGTCCGCTGGTCAGCTTTGCGCACATGGAAAGCGTGCTGGGCTACATCGCCAAGGGCAAGGAAGAAGGTGCCCGCCTGCTGTGCGGCGGTGAGCGCCTGACCGACGGCGAATTCGCCAAGGGTGCGTTCGTGGCGCCGACCGTGTTCACCGACTGCACCGACGACATGACCATCGTCCGTGAAGAAATCTTTGGCCCGGTCATGGCGATCCTCTCCTACGAAACCGAGGAAGAAGTGATCCGCCGCGCCAACGACACCGACTTCGGCTTGGCCGCCGGTATCGTCACCAAGGACCTGAACCGCGCCCACCGCGTGATTCATCAGTTGGAAGCCGGTATCTGCTGGATCAACGCCTGGGGCGAGTCCGACGCGAAGATGCCGGTTGGCGGCTACAAGCAGTCGGGTGTCGGCCGTGAGAACGGCATCAGCTCGCTGAACAACTTCACCCGCATCAAATCGGTACAGGTCGAGCTGGGCGATTACGTCTCGGTGTTCTAAGACCCGAGACCTGTATTGCTCGCGAGGGCCTCTTCGCGAGCAAGCCCGCTCCCACAAGGGGCCAGTGGCGGACACAGATCCTGTGTACACCAGAGATCAAATGTGGGAGCGGGCTTGCTCGTGAATCGAGTGCGCAGCACTCGTCAGGCCAGACCTGACCAACATCAAAGAGGGTGCATTCAATGTCCCAAGAATTCGACTACATCATCATCGGTGCCGGCTCGGCCGGTAACACCCTGGCGACCCGTCTGACCGAAGACGCAGGCGTCACCGTCCTGCTGCTCGAAGCGGGCGGCCCGGACTACCGTTTCGACTTCCGCACGCAGATGCCGGCCGCTTTGGCGTTCCCGCTGCAAGGCCGTCGCTACAACTGGGCCTACGAAACCGATGCCGAGCCACACATGGACGGCCGTCGCATGGAATGCGGTCGCGGCAAGGGCCTGGGCGGTTCCTCGCTGATCAACGGCATGTGCTACATCCGCGGCAACGCCATGGACTACGACGGCTGGGCGAAACTGCCAGGCCTTGAGGACTGGTCGTACCTGGACTGCCTGCCCTACTTCCGTAAAGCGGAAACCCGCGACATCGGCCCGAACGACTACCACGGCGGCGACGGCCCGGTCAGCGTGACCACGCCGAAAGCCGGCAACAACCCGCTGTTCCACGCCATGGTTGAAGCCGGCGTGCAGGCCGGTTACCCGCGCACCGAAGACTTGAACGGCTACCAGCAGGAAGGCTTCGGCCCGATGGACCGCACCGTGACCCCGAAAGGTCGTCGTGCCTCCACCGCCCGTGGTTACCTGGACGTGGCCAAGAAGCGTTCGACCCTGACCATCGTCACCCACGCCCTGACCGACAAGATCCTGTTCGAAGGCAAGCGTGCGGTCGGCGTGCGTTACCTGGTCGGTACCGCTGAAGAGCGTGTTGAAGTCAAGGCGCGCAAGGAAGTGCTGCTGTGCTCCGGCGCCATCGCTTCGCCGCAGATCCTGCAACGCTCCGGCGTCGGCCCGGCCGAGCTGCTGAACAAGCTCGACATTCCGCTGGTCCACGACCTGCCGGGCGTCGGTGAAAACCTGCAGGATCACCTTGAGCTGTACCTGCAATACGCTTGCACCCAACCGGTCTCGCTGTACCCGTCGCTGCTCTGGTACAACCAACCGGCCATCGGTGCCGAGTGGCTGTTCAACGGCACCGGCATCGGCGCCAGCAACCAGTTCGAAGCCGGCGGTTTCATCCGTACCCGTCCGGAATTCGAATGGCCGAACATCCAGTACCACTTCCTGCCGGTGGCGATTAACTACAACGGCAGCAACGGTGTGAAAGAGCACGGTTTCCAGGCGCACATGGGCTCCATGCGTTCGCCGAGCCGCGGGCGCATCCAGGCCAAGTCCAAGGACCCGCGCCAGCACCCGAGCATCCTGTTCAACTACATGGCCACCGAGCAGGACTGGCAGGAGTTCCGCGACGGCATCCGCCTGACCCGGGAAATCATGCAGCAACCTGCACTGGACGCCTTCCGTGGTCGCGAAATCAGCCCGGGCATCGACGTGCAGAGCGATGAGCAACTGGACAAGTTCATCCGCGAGCATGCCGAAACCGCGTTCCACCCGTCCTGCTCGTGCAAGATGGGCACCGACGAAATGGCCGTGGTCGATGGCGAAGGTCGCGTGCACGGCATGCAAGGCCTGCGTGTAGTCGATGCGTCGATCATGCCGATCATCACCACCGGCAACCTCAACGCTCCAACGATCATGATGGCCGAGAAAATCGCCGACAAGATCCGTGGTCGCAAGCCGTTGCCGCGCAGCACTGCCACTTACTATGTGGCGGGTGAAGCGCCGGTGAAGGGCAAGCCGGTGCGGGAATTGAGCCAGATCGCTTAAGGCGTTACACCGCGTTACGGCTATTCGCGAGCAAGCCCGCTCCCACACTTGATCTCCAGTGGACACAGATTTTGTGAACACCCGGGATTGAATGTGGGAGCGGGCTTGCTCGCGAAGAGGCCCGACCAGACACCACACATCTCCCGGCAAGCCTTCTCGACACCGTCTTACCCTTGATCCTCCCCCCTCGCAAGCCTAATCTAGCGCCACGCAATCGTTTCACCCCCCCTCGCAGCACCGCTCCACCGCCACTCCATACCCAGGAGGTTCACGAATGTTCGATTTCTACCCCCAGCTCAAGCAGCGCTTCGCTGCCTTGCGCACGGGTGCCGAATTCTTTTCCCTGCGTTATGTGCGCGAATCCGGGCAGTACCTGTCGGTGCGCAAGAACGTCGCCGAACCGCCGAGCCTGAGCCGTGACGAAGGGGCGATGCTGACCGTGCGGGTCAATGGCGTCGAGGCCTATGCGGCCACCAACGACCTGTCGCAACAGGGCCTGCAGGCCGCCCTCGAACGCGCCGAACTCCAGGCCCGCCGGCTCAAACCCCACGCCCTGCTGGACCTGCGCGAGCAGGCTGTTTCCAGTGACCGCGCCGATTACTTTTCACCCAACCTCGACCAGGCCTTCCCGTCCCTGAGCGACTGCTTCCAGTTGCTCGGCACCGAATCCGCCGCCGTGCCCAAGGACGAGCGCCTGGTGAACTGGCAAGTCAGCCTCGGTATCACCCACGTCGAGCAGATCTACCTCAACAGCGCCGGCGCCGAACTGCGCCAGGCCCAACGTTTTGTCTACCCCGGCCTGGACGTCACGGCCTACGACGGCAACGACAGCCAGACCCGCAGCCTTGGCCGCGAGAACTTCGGCCAGCAAGGCGCGGCGGACGTCATCAGCCGCTGCGGCCTGATCGGTGCCGGTGCCCAGGTGGCCGATCAGGCCCTGCAATTGCTCCTGGCGCCGAACACCCCGCAAGGCCAGCGCGACCTGCTGCTGATGCCCGACCAGATGATGCTGCAAATCCACGAGTCCATCGGCCATCCGCTGGAACTGGACCGCATCCTCGGCGACGAGCGCAACTACGCCGGCACCAGCTTCGTCAAAGCCAGTGATTTCGGCCGCCTGCAATACGGTTCCGGCCTGCTCAACGTGACCTTCGACCCGGACATCCCCGAGGAGCTCGCCAGCTACGGCCATGACGACGACGGCACGCCCGCCAGCAAACAGTTCCTGATCCGTGAAGGCCTGTTGCTGCGCCCGCTGGGCGGTGCGTTGTCGCAATTCCGCGCTGGCATGGACGGCGTCGCCAACAGCCGCGCCTGCGGCTGGAACCGCCCACCGATTGACCGCATGGCCAACCTCAACATCGAAACGGGGGATCAGTCCATCGAGCAGTTGATCGGCGGTATCGAACACGGCGTGCTGATGTCGACCAACCGCTCATGGTCGATCGACGATGCGCGCAACAAATTCCAGTTCGGCTGCGAATGGGGCCAACTGATCGAAAACGGCGAACTCAAGGGGGTGGTAAAGAATCCCAATTACAGGGGCATCTCCGCGCAGTTCTGGAAAAGCCTCAGCGCCGTCGGCGATGCCAGTACCTTCAAGGTCCTCGGCACACCGAACTGCGGCAAGGGCGAACCGAACCAGGTGATCCGCGTCGGCCACGCGTCACCGGCCTGTGTATTCAGCAACGTTGATGTATTCGGAGGAGACGCCTGATGAATCCTTCAAACAGCCAGTCCGCGTCGTTCAGGGCGCTGGTCAACAGCCTGCGTGCAACGCTTCACGAGCCCGAGCAGTTCACCCTCAGCTACGCCGCCGAATCATCGGCCTTCGTGCGTTTCAACCACGCCAGGGTGCGTCAGGCCGGTCAGGTGCAGCAGGCCAGCATCGGCCTGAAACTGATCAACGAAGGCCGCCATGCCGACCTGAACATCACCCTGGCCGGCGATCCCCAGGTTGATCTGCGACGTTTGACCGAAGGCCTGCAACAGCTGCGGGAAACCTTGCCGCTGCTGCCTCAGGATCCTTATTTGCTGCTCAACCACAATGGCTGGCAGAGCAACAACGTGCAGTCGCATCCGCTGCCGGACACTGAAGAGGTGGTCGCGCAAATCACCCAGGCCGCCGAAGGCCTGGATCTTGTCGGTTTCTACGCTGCCGGCCCGATCAGTCGTGGCTTTGCCAGCTCTTCGGGCGCCTTCGGCTGGCATCAGGCCAACAGCTTCAACTTCGACTTCAGCCTGTTCCACGAGAACGGCCAGGCCGTGAAAGCCAGCTACGCCGGGCACGACTGGAACAGCGAAGGCTTTGCCAGACGTTTCCAGCAAGCCCGCGAGCAGCTTGAGTTTCTGGGCCGGCCGCTGCGCACTTTGCCGCCCGGCCAGTACCGCGCCTACCTGGCACCGGCGGCGCTGGAAGAAATCATGGGCATGCTGTGCTGGGGTGGTTTCTCGGCACAGTCGATTGCCAGCAAAAGCAGCCCCCTGCAAAAGCTCTACGGTGGCGACAGCGCCTTCAGCCCGCTGGTCTCGCTGGATGAAAAAGTCAGCGGCTCACTGAGCCCGGCATTTTCCGATGAAGGTTATCCGCGCAGCGATCTGGGGTTGATCGTCGACGGCAAGGCCGGGGCACGACTGGTCAGCTCGCGCAGCGCCGCCGAATACGGTTTGACCGCCAATGGCGCCAGCGGCGGTGAATCGCCGAGCGCGCTGAACATGAAAGCCGGGGCATTGCATGATGCGGACATCCTCAAGCAACTGGGCACGGGGTTGTACATCAGCAATCTGTGGTACCTGAACTTCTCGGATCAACCGGCCGCACGCCTGACCGGCATGACCCGCTTTGCCACGTTCTGGGTCGAGAACGGCGAGATTCAGGCACCGGTCAGCACCATGCGCTTCGATGACAGCGCCTTCAGCCTGCTCGGTTCGCAGCTGGAAGCGTTGACCGAGGAGCGGGAGTTGTTGTTGTCGGCGAGTACCTACAGCCAACGGGCGACGGCTTCGGCGTTGTTGCCGGGGGCGTTGGTCAGCCGATTGACTCTGACGCTGTAAACACAAGTCTCAAGTGCACAGCAAACCTGTGGGAGCGGGCTTGCTCGCGAATGCAATCTTTCAGCTGATCTATTTGGTGACTGATACACCGCTTTCGCGAGCAAGCCCGCTCCCACATGAATCTCGACCCACCATGACCTTGCATTAACTTCATCAATCCAGAGGTCCCATGCCCAACCGCCCACCTCTCGACGCTGTAACCGCCCGCTGGATACCCTGGGTCGTCGCCATTGCCTTCTTCATGCAGTCCCTCGACGGGACGATCCTCAACACCGCCCTGCCGGCCATGGCCCGCGACCTGGCCGAAGATCCACTGCGCATGCAGGGCGTGATCATCGCCTACATGCTCACCGTCGCCTTGCTGATTCCCGCGTCCGGCTGGATCGCCGACCGCTTCGGCACCCGGAAAATCTTCTTCAGTGCGATTTTGCTGTTCAGCCTCGGCTCGCTGCTCTGCGCATTGTCGACCAGCCTGACCCAGTTGATCGGCGCCCGGGTGATCCAGGGCCTGGGCGGCGCGTTGATGCTGCCGGTCGGGCGGCTGGTGGTGTTGCGCGCCTACCCGCGCTCGGAACTGGTGCGGATCATGGGCTTCATCACCATTCCCGGGCTGCTCGGCCCCTTGATCGGCCCGACCATGGGTGGCTGGATGGTGCAATACCTGACCTGGCACTGGATCTTCCTGATCAACCTGCCGGTGGGGCTGGTCGGTTGCTACGCCGTGTGGAAATTCATCCCCGACCTGCGCGGTTCCGAGCGCACCCGTTTCGATAGCCTGGGCTTCGTGCTGTTTGGCGCGGCGATGATTCTGATCACCATCGCCATGGAAGGCCTGGGTGAATTGCACCTGCCGCACCTGCCGCACCTGCGGGTGATGTTGCTGCTGTTCGGTGGCATGGCGTGCCTGGCGGCGTACTGGCTGCGCGCCGGGCATATCGAGAACCCGTTGTTCGCGCCGTCGCTGTTCAAGACCCGGACCTTTGCCGTGGGCATTCTCGGCAACCTGTTCGCCCGCCTCGGCAGTGGCGCCCTGCCCTTTCTGGTGCCGTTGCTGCTGCAAGTGGCGCTGGGCTATTCGCCGTCCCAGGCCGGGATGAGCATGCTGCCCCTGGCGGCGGCGGCGATGATCGCCAAGTGGGTGGCGCGACCGCTGATCGAGCGCCTGGGTTACCGCATCGTGCTCACCGGCAACACCCTGGCGCTGGGGATCATGCTGGCGAGCATGGGCCTGGTCAGCGAGCAGACGCCGTACTGGCTACTGCTGTGTTTGCTGGCGATCCTTGGCGCGATCAACTCCTTGCAGTTCACCGCGATGAACACCGTGACCCTGATCGACCTCGACGATGCCAGCGCCAGCAGCGGCAACAGTTTGCTGTCGGTGGTCGCACAATTGTCCCTGAGCCTGGGCGTGGCCTGCGCCGGTGCGTTGCTCGGTGGCTTTACCGCGGAAATTGGTAATGATGGCGTGGACACGGTCCTGGGGGCATTCCAATTGACCTTCGTGACCGTAGGAATCATGGCGATGCTGGCCGCTACGATCTTCTCGCAACTGTCAAAAAATGACGGACGGCGAGTTAAGCGTCCGGAAGAACACATAGAGCCTTAGGGCGAATGGCCACCGGACTGGTACACTGCGCGACATTTTGTTTTGCAGGCCAGTCCCGTGACCACCATCGCCACCGAATTTAATACTTTGCCGCTGTCCGCCGCCATGCTGGCTAACCTCGACTCCCTCGGTTATGCCCAGATGACGCCGATCCAGGCGCAAAGCTTGCCGGTGATCCTCAAGGGGATGGACCTGATCGCCCAGGCCAAGACCGGCAGCGGCAAGACCGCCGCCTTCGGCATCGGCCTGCTGAACCCGATCAACCCGCGCTACTTCGGTTGCCAGGCGCTGATCCTGTGCCCGACCCGCGAGCTGGCTGACCAGGTCGCCAAGGAAATCCGTCGCCTGGCCCGGGCCGAAGACAACATCAAGGTCCTGACCCTGTGTGGCGGCGTGTCCCTCGGCCCGCAGATCGCTTCGCTGGAACACGGCGCGCACATCATCGTCGGCACCCCGGGACGCATCCAGCAGCACCTGCGCAAGGGTTCTCTGGTGCTCCACGGCCTGAACACCCTGATCCTCGACGAAGCCGACCGCATGCTCGACATGGGTTTCTACGATTCCATCGAAGAAATCATCATGCAGGCCCCGGAGCGTCGCCAGACCCTGCTGTTCTCCGCCACCTACCCGGTAGGCATCAAGCAGTTGGCCTCCAAATTCATGCGCAACCCGCAGCAAGTGAAGGCCGAGGCGTTCCACGACGACACGCAGATCGAGCAGCGCTTCTACGAGATCTCCCCGGATGACCGCATGAGTGCGGTGACCAAGGTGCTTGGCCACTTCCGTCCGGCGTCCTGCGTGGCCTTCTGCTACACCAAGCAGCAAGTGCAGGAAACCGTTGATCACCTGTCCTCCAAAGGCATTTCCGCCGTCGGCCTGCATGGCGATCTGGAACAGCGCGACCGCGATCAGGTGCTGGCAATGTTCGCCAACCGCAGTACTTCGGTACTGGTGGCGACCGATGTCGCTGCGCGCGGCCTCGATATCGATTCCCTGGACATGGTGATCAACGTCGAGTTGGCCCGTGATTCGGAAATCCACATTCACCGCGTCGGCCGTACCGGTCGTGCCGGTGAGAAAGGCCTCGCCATCAGCCTGGTGGCGCCGTCCGAAGCGCAGCGCGCCCAGGCCATCGAGCAATTGCAGAAGACCCCATTGACCTGGGACCAGGTGGACAACCTCACCTCCAAGGGTGGTGGCCCGCTGTTGCCGCAGATGAGCACCCTGTGCATCGCTGCCGGCCGCAAGGACAAGGTTCGTCCGGGCGACATTCTTGGCGCACTGACCGGTGACGCCGGCATCCCCGGTGCCCAGGTCGGCAAGATCGCGATTTTCGACTTCCAGGCCTATGTGGCCGTGGAGCGCGGCGTCGCCAAGCAGGCCTTGCAGCGTTTGAACGACGGCAAGATCAAGGGCCGTTCGTTGCGCGTTCGCATTTTGTAAGAACAACGCACATCCCTGTGGGAGCGGGCTTGCTCGCGAATGCAATCTGTCAGTCGATCTATCAGGTGACTGATACACCGCTTTCGCGAGCAAGCCCGCTCCCACATTGGTTTTGTGGTGATACATCAAGAGGACACCGTTTTGCGCTCTACCGAAGTCGTGATCATTGGCGCTGGCGCCGCAGGGTTGATGTGTGCACTGACCGCCGCCGGGCGCGGGCGCAAGGTGTTGTTGCTCGACCATGCCAACAAGGCCGGCAAGAAAATCCTGATGTCGGGCGGTGGCCGCTGCAATTTCACCAACATGTACACCGAACCGAGCAATTTCCTCTCGCAGAACGCGCACTTCTGCAAATCCGCCCTGGCCCGTTATACCCAGTGGGATTTCATCGGCATGGTGGCCAAGCACGGCGTGCCGTACCACGAGAAAAAACTCGGCCAGCTGTTCTGCGATAACAAATCCAGCGACATCCTTGAGATGCTGCTCAACGAGTGCGATCAGGTCGGCGTCAGCCTGCACCTGGACACCTCGATCCAGACCATCGAGAAGCTCGAAAGCGGCTACCTGCTGGACACCACGCTCGACCAAATCACCTGCGAATCCCTGGTGATCGCCACCGGCGGCCTGTCGATCCCGACCCTGGGCGCCACCGGTTTCGGCTATCAAGTGGCCAGGCAATTCGGCCACGAACTGCTGCCGACCCGCGCCGGCCTGGTGCCGTTCACCATCACCGATCAGCTCAAGGCCTTGTGCACTGAGCTGTCCGGTACGTCGGTGGATTGCCTGGTGAGCTGCAACGACCAGAGCTTTCGCGAGAACATCCTGTTCACCCACCGTGGCCTGAGCGGCCCGGCGATTTTGCAGATCTCGTCGTTCTGGGAGTCCGGCGATACCGTCGAGATCAACCTGCTGCCGGATCACGACGTGCCGAGCTGGCTGCAACAGCAGCAGGCCGAACGTCCCAACAGCGAGCTGAAAACCCTGCTCGGGGAAATCTTCACCAAGAAGATGGCCAACCTGCTGGCGGACAACTGGTTCGTCTCCAAACCGATGAAGCAGTACACCCACGCCGAACTGGCCGATATCGCGGAAAAACTGGCGAGCTGGAAAGTCGTGCCCGCCGGCACCGAAGGCTACCGCACCGCCGAGGTGACCCTGGGCGGCGTCAACACCAATGAAGTGTCGTCCAAGACCATGGAATCGCTGAAAAGCCCTGGGCTGTACTTCATCGGTGAAGTGCTGGACGTGACCGGGCATCTGGGCGGGTTCAACTTCCAGTGGGCGTGGGCTTCGGGCTACGCAGCTGCGCAGTACGTCTGATTCAAAAATCAACACAACCCCCTGTGGGAGCGAGCTTGCTCGCGATGGCGGCCTATCAGTCAACATCTCTGTTGAATGTTATGGCCTCATCGCGAGCAAGCTCGCTCCCACAGGTTTCTCGACCAGCCACAAAACTTGTGATCAACCCTGATCACCAATGCCCAAAGGAACAGATTTTGCTGTCTGATGTGATCGGCGCCATTGCGTCGGCGTCATTAGTGGCTCAATTTAGCGTCATTGCCTCGGAAGGCCTTCGCATTTCATGTCATCGACTTCGTTCCGCCAGTCTCTGCGTCGCCTTTGGGCGCTAGATAAATTCAGCTACAGCGTGCGGGTATTCATTGCCCTGACCGGCACCATGGCGCTGTGTTGGTATCAGGATGAAATGGGCCTGCTGATCCCGTTGTTCCTGGGGATTATCGCCAGTGCCCTGGCCGAAACCGACGACAGCTGGCAGGGCCGTATCAACGCGCTGGCCGTGACGCTGGTGTGTTTCGCGGTTGCCGCCCTGTCTGTCGAACTGCTCTTCCCCTACCCCTCGCTGTTTATCATCGCCTTCGCCCTGGCCGCGTTCTGCCTGACCATGCTCGGTGCCCTCGGCGAACGCTATGGCGCGATTGCCTCAGCGACGCTGATTCTGTCGGTCTACACCATGATCGGCGTGGACCAGCGTGGCGGTGCGGTCAGCGACGTCTGGCACGAGCCGTTACTGCTGGTGGCCGGTGCTGCCTGGTACGGCTTGCTGTCGGTGGTGTGGCAGGCGCTGTTTTCCAATCAGCCGGTGCAGCAGAGCCTGGCGCGGTTGTTCCGCGAGCTGGGCTTTTACCTGAAGCTGAAATCCTCGCTGTTCGAGCCGATCCGGCAGATGGACGTGGAGGCGCGGCGCCTGGAATTGGCCCAGCAGAACGGCCGGGTGGTGGCGGCATTGAACGCCGCCAAGGAGATCATCCTGCACCGGGTCGGCAACGGTCGCCCGGGGTCGAAAGTCAGCCGCTACCTCAAGCTGTACTTCCTTGCCCAGGACATCCACGAGCGCGCCAGCTCATCGCACTACCCTTATAACGCCCTGGCCGACGCCTTCTTCCACAGCGACGTGCTGTTCCGCTGCCAACGCCTGTTGCGTCAGCAAGGCAAGGCCTGCCGGGCCCTGGCCGAATCGATCCAGATGCGCCAGCCGTTCACCTATGACGCCAGTTTCGCCGAGGCCCTGAGCGACCTGGATGCCTCTCTCGAACACCTGCGCATCCAGAGCAACCCGGCCTGGCGCGGCTTGCTGCGTTCACTGCGGGCACTGGCGGCCAACCTCGGTACTCTCGACCGCTTGCTCAGCGATGCCAGTAACCCCGACGCCCTGGCCGACGCCACCGACAGCAGCCTGCTCGACCGTTCGCCGCGCAGCCTCAAGGACGTGTGGCTGCGCTTGCGCACGCAGCTGACGCCGACCTCGCTGCTGTTCCGCCATGCCCTGCGATTGCCCCTGGCCTTGAGCATCGGCTACGCCATGGTGCATTTGATTCACCCGTCCCAAGGCTACTGGATCATCCTCACTACGCTGTTCGTCTGCCAACCGAACTACGGCGCCACCCGCCGCAAACTCGGTCAACGGATCATCGGCACCGCCATCGGCCTGACCCTGGCCTGGGCGCTGTTCGACCTGTTCCCGAACCCGCTGATCCAGTCGTGTTTCGCCATTGCCGCCGGGGTGGTGTTCTTTACTAACCGCACCACCCGCTACACCCTGGCGACGGCCGCGATCACCCTGATGGTGCTGTTCTGCTTCAACCAGGTGGGTGACGGTTACGGGCTGTTCCTGCCACGGCTGTTCGATACCTTACTCGGCAGCCTGATTGCCGGGCTCGCGGTGTTCCTGTTCCTCCCGGACTGGCAGGGCCGACGCCTGAACAAAGTGCTGGCCAACACCCTGGCCTGCAACAGCATTTACCTGCGCCAGATCATGCAGCAATACGCGGCGGGCAAAAGCGACGACCTGGCCTACCGCCTGGCCCGTCGCAACGCGCACAACGCCGACGCGGCGCTGTCGACCACACTGGCCAACATGCTGATGGAGCCGGGACACTTTCGTAAGGAAGCGGATGTGGGCTTCCGCTTCCTGGTGCTGTCCCACACGCTGCTCAGTTACCTGTCGGGCCTGGGCGCGCACCGGGAAACCCAACTGCCGGCGGACGTGCGCGAGCATTTGATCGATGGGGCCGGGGTGAAACTGGCCGCCAGCATCGACGAGATCGCCCAAGGGCTGGCGAGCAAATCTTCGATCGAGATTCAGAGCGATGAAGAAGAAGCACTGGCCAATGGACTGGAACAGATGCCTGATGAAATCGATGAGGGGCAGCGGTTGGTGCAGACGCAACTGGCGCTGATCTGCCGGCAGTTGGGGCCGTTGCGGACGTTGGCGGCGCATCTCATCAAGGACACCAGCGAGGATTGAGATCCCGGCTGAATGTACCGGCCCCTTCGCGGGCAAGCCCGCTCCCACAGTGGGCGAAGGTGAACACAAATCTTGTGACCATCAGATAACCCTGTGGAAGCGGGCTTGCTCGCGAAGAGGCCATCAGCAACAGCACAGAATCTGGATCAACTCACTTACATCCCATGCTGCCTCATCAACTTGTCATAACTCCCGTCCGCCTTCATCGCCGCGATCTCGCGGTCGAAACCGGCAACGATCCGTGCATGCTCGGGATTCTTCAGGCTGACCAGAATGTGCAGGCTGTTCTCGCTCAACGCCTTGGGCAGGAATTCCACGGCATTACGCACCTTGGGCGACTCGCGAGCCAGGTAATAGCGGGCGACGAACTCATCTTCCAGCGTCAGCTTGACCCGGTCAGCCGCGAGCATGCGCACCGCCATGGCGAAACTGTGCACAGGGATTTTCTGCAACGAATTGTCGTTGTCGAACGAGGGCGAATAGGCGTATCCACGCACGATGGCAATCGGATAAGTGTGCAATTGCTGCAGGTTATTGAATTCGATGGGCGCGTCCTTGCGCTTGAGAAAGCGCACGCGATTGAGCAGGTACTCGCCGGAAAACTGGCCAAGCCTGGTCCGCTCCTCCGAGTACCAGGCGTTGACCAGCACGTCGTATCGGCCCTCGCCCAATCCCATCAAGGCCCGTGCCCAGGGCACCTGCTCGAATTCACTGGCATAGCCGACCCTGGCGAGCGCGGTACTGACAATGTCCGTGGCCAAACCACCGTTGACGAGCGTGGCGTCGGTAAAGGGTGGCCAGGCATCAGCGACCAACCGCAGTTTTTCTGCCGCCGCTCCCTGAACCAGCAACAGCAACCCAATCAAGGCCAAAGCTCGATGCAACCGCGGCATGCCAGAAAATCCTTAGCGGGCGGGTTGCCCGACGTGTTTTCAGCTAAAACCCCAAGGCCCCTTACCGGCAGGACCCGGGTACTCAACATCAGCTCATCGAAGCCACAGCACAGCGCTTCGATCCAGATTACACAAAGAAGACATCCGCGCGAAAAATGAATGATGGCATTTTGGCCTATATCACAGACTCTTCCGCCATAAAGACTTCTGGCGTGAGTGCGCTTAGTATCGGAACGACGTTTTCAGGGAATCAAAACATGACAGTCGATTGGATCTGCAAACACCACAGCGACCTGGGCAAGGAGCAGCTGTACGCCATTTTGCAGTTGCGTGCGCAAGTGTTCGTCGTCGAGCAGCAATGCGCTTATCAAGACGTGGATGGCCAGGACCTGGAAGGTGACACTTGTCACTTGATGGCCTGGGACAGCAATCAACTGGTGGCCTATCTGCGGCTGCTCGACCCGGAACTGCAAGGCGGGGACGTAGTGATCGGTCGGGTGATCATTGCTCCACACGCACGAGGCGCCGGGCTTGGACATGAGTTGATGGACCAGGCGTTGAAGCAGATTGAAGAACGCTGGCCGCAAACGCCGATCTACCTCTCGGCCCAGACGCATTTGCAGGGGTATTACGGGCGGTACGGGTTTGTCGTGACGGGCGAGGAGTTTGTCGAGGATGGCATTCCGCATATCGGGATGCGTCGTCCGTAAGGGCCTCTTCGCGAGCAAGCCCGCTCCCACAGGTTTCCGGTTGGATTGAATAATTTTGATCCAACCGGAAACCTGTGGGAGCGGGCTTGCTCGCGAAGGCGTCAGTCAAACCACTGAAAGATTTCAGGGATACTCCAACACCGCCTTGATCTGCCGCAGATTACGCTCGATCCACCCGCGATCGATCGCCCCCCACTCGCGAATCCGATAGCGCCCCGCATGGTTACGCGCACCCTCTTCCTGCTCGAACTCACAAATGATATCCAGATCCGCCAACGCCGCGATGGTGTCCTGCGCCGTGCGCCGGGGCATGCCGGTCACTTCAGTCAGCGCCGGGACGCTGCTGGCCAGCCCGCTGTCGATCAGGTACGCCACGTACAACCGACGATAGAAGCTGCTCTTGGTCTTGCTCACGTCCATCTACACACTCCTTGTTGCGATTCTCGGCGGCGATAACTACTGCATGTCCCGCCACGTCAGGTACACCCGCACATCGAATTCCACCTGGTGATAACCCGGCAGCATGTGCTCGCACAGTTTGTAGAAGGCCTTGTTGTGGTCCGATTCCTTGAAATGCGCCAGCTCATGCACCACGATCATTTTCAGGAACTCGCAAGGCGCTTCCTTGAACAGCGAAGCGATGCGGATTTCCTTCTTGGACTTGAGTTTACCGCCTTGCACCCGGGAGATCGTGGTATGCAGGCCGAGCGCGCGATGAGTCAGGTCCAGGCGGTTGTCGAACAGCACCTTGTCGATGGCCGGGGCATTACGCAGGTATTCCTGCTTGAGGTCCAGGGCATAGGTGTACAGCGCCTTGTCGCTCTGCACCCCGTGCTTTTGCGGGTAACGCTGGCTCAGGTAATCGCCCAGCCGACCGTCGGCGATCAGCTGGCGCACCTGATCCTGCAAGGTGGCGGGATAGGCCTGGAGATATTTCAACACGGTCATCGGGGCGGCAATACAGGTCACTAAAAGTTCGCCAGTGTAGCGAATTCAGCGGGCCAGCGCGCTCCAGTCAAACGGTTGGACAAAGACCCCGGTGTCTTCGGCCATCATCGGCCGGGCCACCAGAAAACCTTGCACATATTCACAGCCATTGGCTTGCAGCCATTCATACTGCGCGACGGTTTCCACCCCTTCGGCAATCACCAGCATCCCGAACTGCTTGCACAGGTCGATCACACTGCGCACCAGCGCCGCATCCCGTACCGACTCCGGCAACCGGGCGATCAAATGGCGGTCGATCTTGAGGGTATCCAGCTCCAGGTCGCGCAAGTGCGTCAGGGAGCAGGGGCCGGCCCCGAAGTCATCCAATGCCACTCGTACGCCCAGATTGTGCAGCAGGCGCAATTGCTTGCGGGTTTCTTCGGGGTTGTGCATCAAGGCCTCTTCCGTGACCTCGACTTCCAGATGACGCGGTTGCAAGCCATGGCGCTCCAGCACCTGGCGCAACTCGGTGACCAGGTTGGGCATGCCGAACTGCGTACTGCTCAAGCTGACGCCGAGCACCAGGTCCTCGGTAAACAGAGCCCCCCAGGCTTTGCGCTGCCCGATGCTGCGATGGTAGATCCAGCTGCCCAGGCGACTGATCAGCCGCGCCTCCTCCAGCAATGGCAAAAACAGCCCCGGGGGGACATCGCCAACGCTCGGATGCTGCCAGCGCAACAAGGCCTCGAAGCCACGAAGCCGCCCGTCGGCAATCGCCACCTGAGGCTGATACACCAGATTGAAATCGCGGTTCTCGATGGCTGTGCGCACACTTTCTTCCAGCATCAGCCGCGTGCGCGCCCGGCCGTTCATTTCATGATCGTAGAAGCGATATTGCTGGCGGCCGGCACGCTTGGCTTCGTACATGGCGATGTCGGCCGCCCGCAGCATCCCGTCGAGGTTGGCGCCACAATCGGGGAACGTGGCGATGCCAATGCTGGCACCCAGCACGATATCGAGGCCATCGATCTGCTGACAGATCGACACTCGCTCGATGAGTTTCTCGGCAATCTTCGCCGCCTGCTCGGGGTACTCCAGATCCAGCAGCACAGTGAATTCGTCGCCGCCCATCCGCGCCAGAATGTCGAAGGGCCCCAGGCAAGCCTTCAACTGTTCGCAGACCCAGCGCAGCACCCGATCGCCAGCATCGTGCCCGAGCGAATCATTGACTCGCTTGAAGCCGTCGAGGTCCAGGTACATCAAGACCCAGGAACTGTCGGAACGCTCACCGCGCAACAGCAGGTTCTCTACGGTCTGGTAGAGCCCCCGGCGGTTGAGCAATCCGGTCAGCGGATCGGTGACCGCCTGAAACTCCAGTTGCTGATGCAGATGGCGCACCACCGACATGTCCAGCACGGTCACCACCATCGCCTGTTGCTCGGCGGGCAATGGCGCGCAGGACAAGGCCACCGGCACCTGCTGGCCGGGCGCCGTCCGTAGCAGGGCATCGTGCAGGCGCAGGGTTTCGCCGCGTTTGTATCCGGCCAGCAACTCGGAATCGGCCCAGATCGGGATATGTGGTTTTTGCAGGTAGTCCACAAACTCCTTGCCTTGCAGTTCCTGCACCGTGGCATTGAGCAACCGTGACATCGCCGGATTGGCAAAACGAATCAGACCGTCCTCCCCCAAGACCAGAATGCCTTCGGCTGCGTTATCCAGCACCGACGCATTAAAGGCACGAGCCGCTTCCAGATCATGACTCAGGCGCTGCAAGGCCCGGCGGTTACGCTGGTGCTCGAGCAACGCCTGGACCCTGGGCGTGAAGATCTGCGGGTCGAACGGCTTGAACAGGTAATCCACCGCACCACTGGCATAGCCCTTGATCACGGCGTCCCGGGACTGTTCGTTGGCGGTCAGGAAAATGATCGGTGTGAGGCGGGTCCGCTGGCTACCGCGCATCAGGCGCGCCACTTCATAGCCGTCCATGCCCGGCATCTGCACATCCAGCAGTACCAGGTCGATGTCGTGTTCAAGTAACAAGCCGAGGGCCTCGAAACCCGAGGCGGCAGTAATGACCCGCCAGTCCTGGCGCTGTAACAACGCGCGCATGCTGATCAGGTTTTCAGGGTAATCGTCGACGACTAAAAGGGTTGAGCCGCCGTCTACTGGCGTGGGTTGCGCGCATTCCATGCTGCTTCTCTAATTGCGGGGTGTCAGGCCGGCTTCTCGTGAAAACCGGACAAATACGGTGCCATCACTCTAGACCCGGTTCTGCAAAAGCAGAAGGTGTCAGTAGGCCACCATCTAATCATTGTGTCTTTTTACCGACTAACGGTCGATGGTTCAGCCCGGTGGAGCCCGGGAAAGATGGCATTTCGACAGGATGTTGACGTCAACCACCCGTCAGGCGGGCATTAACAAAATCCCCCGCTACGCTTATAAAGGCCGCCCCAAAGGTGCGATCTAGAGCTTCTGGCACGCCCATTCTGCATGATCCCAGTGGAAGAACCGACATGATCGACCTCGCAACCTGGAACCTCAGCGTCCCCGTTGGCAGCCCGCCGTACACCGTCGAAACCGCCAAACTGGTGGATGGCTTCAAGGATCAATACTTCCATTCAGATACCGGCACATTGTTTTTCTGGACGCCCGTGACCGGCTCCCGTACCGAAAACGCGATTTACCCACGCACCGAACTGCGTGAAACCTACAGCAACGGCACGTTGAAAAACTGGTATTACCCGGAGGCCGACAATTTGTTGTATGCCACTCTGGCAGTGAACCAGGTGCCGAGTTCCGGGAAGATCGTCATCGGCCAGATCCATGCCTATCAAAGCCAGAAACCTCTGGTGAAGGTCGAATACCAATACAAAACCAGTACAGGCACCGGCAATATCGTTGCCAAGGTCCGGATGCATCCCGATGACGATACAGGCCGGGTGATCATCGTTGCGACGGGGGTGAAACTCGACCAGGAGTTCAACTACCTCATTCACCTCAGCCCCGGTGGCGCCTTGGGCATCAGCGCGGCAGGTTATCAGTGGGATACGCAAATCAGCACAACCTGGCGCGACAAACCGCTGTACTTCAAGGCCGGGGTCTATGTGCAGGACAACACCGGGTACACCACTGAAGGCGGCAAAGTGACCTTCAGCAAGCTGGATATCGATCACAATCAATGATGTCGAGGCATCGTTGACACTGTGGGAGCGGGCTTGCTCGTGAAGGCGTAGTGTCAGATGACATTAACACTGAATGACACACCGCTTCCGCGAGCAAGCCCGCTCCCACACTGACCGCGCAGGCCTTAGATCATCGCCCACAAAAAACCCGCCTCTCGGCGGGTTTTTCATCAAGGCAGTTTAACGCTCAGGCTTAGTTGACCTTGGCGTTCAACTCACCTTTCAGGTAACGCTGATACATGCCTTCCAGCGAGATCGCCTTGATCTTCGAAGCATTGCCGGCAGTGCCGAAGGCTTCGTAGCGAGCGATACATACGTCGCGCATGGCGGTGACGGTGGCACCGAAGAATTTACGCGGGTCGAACTCGCTCGGGTTGGTAGCCATCAGGCGACGCATTGCGCCAGTGGATGCCAGGCGCAGGTCGGTGTCGATGTTGACCTTGCGCACGCCGTGCTTGATACCTTCGACGATTTCTTCAACCGGTACGCCGTAGGTTTCCTTGATGTCGCCGCCGTACTGGTTGATGATCGCCAGCCACTCTTGCGGAACCGAAGACGAACCGTGCATCACCAGGTGAGTGTTCGGAATACGCTTGTGGATTTCCTTGATGCGGTCGATGGCCAGCACGTCGCCGGTAGGCGGCTTGGTGAACTTGTAGGCGCCGTGGCTGGTACCGATGGCGATGGCCAGGGCATCCACCTGAGTGCGTTTTACGAAGTCAGCGGCTTCTTCCGGGTCGGTCAGCATCTGGCTGTGATCCAGAACGCCTTCGGCGCCGATGCCGTCCTCTTCACCGGCCATGCCGGTTTCCAGCGAACCCAGGCAGCCCAGCTCGCCTTCTACCGAAACGCCGCAGGCGTGAGCCATGGCCACGGTTTGTTGGGTCACACGCACGTTATAGTCGTAGTCAGTCGGGGTCTTGCCGTCTTCGCCCAGGGAACCGTCCATCATCACCGAGCTGAAGCCCAGCTGGATGGAGCGCTGGCAGACGTCAGGGCTGGTGCCGTGGTCCTGGTGCATGCACACCGGGATGTGCGGGAATTCTTCGATGGCTGCCAGGATCAGGTGACGCAGGAACGGTGCACCGGCGTATTTGCGAGCACCGGCCGAAGCCTGGACGATCACCGGGGAGTCAGTCTTGTCAGCGGCTTCCATGATGGCGCGCATCTGCTCAAGGTTGTTGACGTTGAAGGCTGGAACGCCGTAGCCGAACTCGGCTGCGTGGTCCAGCATCTGGCGCATGCTGATAAGTGCCATTGTGTATATCTCTCCCGGTTGAGGGTCGTTAATCGTGCCAGCCTGCCGTAGCGGCGGCGGCTATTCAAGTTTTTGCAGATCGGGGGTTGGCCCGGGCTGCGGATTCGGTGTTGCATCAACTCTAAAACGTCGGTCCCTCTGTGGGAGCGAGCTTGCTCGCGATGGTGGCCCAGACAATGCGGGCATTCAGGCACCCAGCGTCATCGTTAACGACCATCGCGAGCAAGCTCGCTCCTACAGGTGACAGCCACGGCCAATCAAATCATTGGTGGCGACCCAGTAAACCAGGCCTTCCTCACCTTTTATGTGAAACGCCAGCATGTCATTGCTATACAGCGAACCCGATGCACCCGGTTCCTGCTTCAGGCGGTAGACCTGATCGGCACCGCCCAGGCGCACGTCGACCTCCCTAAGGCTGTCGTCAGTGTAGCGCCACAGCACTTTGGCCTGGCTGTCGCAGGTCCAGGTGGTCCAGTTATCCACAGGCGCGGACGACTGGAACAGGTTCAACTGAGCACAACCCGCCAACAACGCCAATGCCGCAACTGCGATAAAACCTTTCATCCGTGCCCCTCGACTGACGGCGCACGCCGCCAGCCCTGAGTAAAGAGTCAGACCCGTCAAGGACATCCATGTTCCTTGGCGGGTGCCTGGGTCTCGTATTTGTCCAGGCCCTCGGGACCTGCGCGCTTGTTGAGCACCGGATTGGTTTCCGCCTGCCAGTCGGCCTGGTAGCAACCGCTCTGTGGCGCAGACGGCGCAGGTTCCGGCGTGGCTTTCGGATTACTCCCGCAAGCCGCCAGTGAACCTGCGACGATCAACAGCGCTAGCGTCTTGACCATTTCAACACTCCCTTGCCTGGTCAAACGGGCGACCCTCAGGCCTTGGCCCGGCTTTCCAGGACTTCAACGGCTGGCAACACTTTGCCTTCGACGAATTCGAGGAACGCGCCACCGCCGGTAGAAATGTAGGAGATCTGCTCGGCAACGCCATATTTGTCGATGGCCGCCAGGGTGTCGCCGCCGCCAGCGATAGAGAACGCTGCGCTGTCTGCGATGGCCTGGGCCAGCACCTTGGTGCCATTACCGAACTGATCGAATTCGAACACGCCGACCGGACCGTTCCACAGGATGGTTTGCGACGACTTCAGCAGCTCGGCGAAATTCGCCGCGGTCTGCGGGCCGATGTCCAGGATCATGTCGTCGGCAGCAACGTCAGCGATCAGCTTGACGGTCGCAGCGGCGCTTTCAGCGAACTCCTTGGCAACCACCACGTCCACTGGCAGCGGTACGCTGACCTTGGCGGCGATGGCGCGAGCAGTGTCCAGCAGGTCCGGCTCGTACAGCGACTTGCCGACCGGGTGACCGGCAGCAGCCAGGAAGGTGTTGGCAATGCCGCCGCCGACGATCAACTGGTTGCAGATCTGGCTCAGGCTGTTCAGCACGTCGAGTTTGGTCGACACCTTGGAGCCGGCGACGATGGCCGCCATCGGCTGGGCCGGGGCGCCCAGGGCTTTGCCCAGTGCGTCCAGTTCAGCGGCCAGCAGCGGGCCGGCAGCAGCGACTTTGGCGAACTTGGCCACGCCGTGGGTCGAACCCTCGGCACGGTGAGCGGTGCCGAAGGCGTCCATCACGAACACGTCGCACAGGGCGGCGTATTGCTGGGCCAGTTCGTCGGCGTTCTTTTTCTCGCCTTTATTGAAGCGCACGTTTTCGAACAGCACGATGTCGCCCGCTTTCACGTCGACACCGCCCAGGTAATCGGCCACCAGCGGCACTTCACGACCCAGAGCACGGCTCAGGTAGTCAGCGACTGGCTTGAGGCTGTTCTCGGCCGAGAACTCGCCTTCGGTCGGACGGCCAAGGTGCGAGCAGACCATCACGGCCGCGCCTTTTTCCAGGGCCAGCTTGATGGTCGGCAGCGAGGCCAGGATACGCGCATCGCTGGTGACAACACCGTCCTTTACTGGGACGTTGAGGTCTTCGCGGATCAATACGCGCTTACCTTGCAGATCGAGGTCGGACATCTTCAACACGGTCATGGGTCGCACTTCCTACGGTTTTTTTGAAATGGCTGTTTGCAGATAATGTTCTGCAACGTCCAGCATTCGGTTGGCAAAACCCCATTCGTTGTCGAACCAGGCCAGGATGTTCACCAGCCGAGGGCCGGAAACGCGGGTCTGACTGGCATCGACGATCGCCGAATGTGGGTCATGGTTGAAATCACAGCTTGCGTGGGGTAGCTCGGTGTAGGCCAGCAGGCCTTTGAGCGGGCCGCTGGTGGCGGCTTCGCGCAGGATCCGGTTGACCTCGGTGGCGTCGGTCGCGGTGGCGGTCTGCATCGTAATGTCGAGGCAGGACACGTTGACCGTCGGCACCCTCACGGCTTTGGCCTGAATTCGTCCGGCAAGTTCCGGCAGCAGGCGTTCGATACCACGCGCCAGACCGGTGGACACCGGAATCACCGACTGGAACGCCGAACGGGTGCGGCGCAGGTCTTCGTGGTGGTAGGCATCGATGACCGGCTGATCGTTCATCGCCGAATGAATGGTCGTGATCGACACGTAGTCCAGGCCAATGGCCTGATTCAGCAGGCGCAACAGCGGCACGCCGCAGTTGGTGGTGCAGGACGCGTTGGACACCAGCAACTCGTCGCCGGTCAGGCAATCCTGGTTCACGCCATAGACGATGGTCGCGTCGACGTCCGTCTCGCTGGCCATCGGCTGGGAAAACAGCACACGCGGGGCGCCGGCGTCGAGGAAACGCTGGCCGTCTTCGCGGGTGTGGTAAGCGCCGGAGCACTCCAGCACCAGATCGACGTCCAGGGACGCCCAATCGATGCCTTCGGGGGTGGCACTGCGCAGGACCTTCACGCAGTCGCCATTGATATGCAGACAATCGCCGTCGACCTTCACTTCGCCGGGGAACCGGCCATGGGTGGAGTCGAAGCGTGTCAGGTATTCGATGCTGGCCATGTCTGCCAGATCGTTGATCGCGACAATCTCGAACCCGGCCTTGTCGCCTCGCTCGAACAACGCACGCAAGACGCAACGACCAATCCGGCCATAGCCGTTGAGTGCAACTTTGTAAGGACGCGGTTGAGGCATGGGGTTCTCGATTACCGTGGTGAATCCGTTAGTGCGATGGCGCCTGGACCATCGCTTTCGCGAGCAAGCCCGCTCCCACAGGGGATTTGTTGTGAGACACAAATAGTGCTCACAACATTGACCCCATGTGGGAGCGGGCTTGCTCGCGAAGACGTCAGTCCAGACGACATCTTTTCTGGATCAGTCTTCCAGCAGCTCTTCAGCCTGACCCAGGATGTTTTCCAGGGTGAAGCCGAACTCTTCGAACAAGGCCGGCGCAGGCGCCGACTCGCCGTAAGTGGTCATGCCGATCACGCGGCCTTCCAGGCCCACGTACTTGTACCAGTAGTCCGCATGGGAAGCCTCGATGGCGATACGGGCGCTGACTTGCAACGGCAGGACCAATTGCTTGTAGCCGGCGTCCTGGGCATCGAACACGCTGGTGCACGGCATGGACACCACGCGAACCTTGCGGCCTTGCTCGGTCAGTTTGTCGAAGGCTTGAACAGCCAGACCGACTTCGGAACCGGTAGCGATCAGGATCAGCTCAGGCTCGCCCGCGCAGTCCTTGAGCACATAGCCACCACGGCTGATGTCGGCGATCTGGCCGGCATCACGGGTTTGGTGCTGCAGGTTCTGACGCGAGAAGATCAGGGCTGAAGGACCGTCCTTGCGCTCCAGCGCGTACTTCCAGCTCACCGCCGATTCAACGGCGTCGGCTGGGCGCCAGGTGTCGAGGTTCGGCGTGCAGCGCAGGCTGGCCAGTTGCTCGATTGGCTGGTGAGTCGGGCCGTCTTCGCCCAGACCGATGGAGTCGTGGGTGTAGACGTGGATCACACGCTGCTTCATCAGGGCCGACATGCGCACCGCGTTGCGCGCGTATTCCATGAACATCAGGAAGGTCGCGCCGTAAGGCACCAGGCCGCCGTGCAGGGCAACGCCGTTCATGATCGCGGTCATGCCGAACTCGCGCACGCCGTAGTACATGTAGTTGCCGCTGGCGTCTTCGGCGGTGACGCCTTTGCAGCCTTTCCACAGGGTCAGGTTGGAACCGGCCAGGTCAGCCGAACCGCCGAGGAACTCAGGCAGCAACGGGCCGAACGCGTTCAGAGCATTCTGGCTGGCTTTACGGCTGGCGATGGTTTCGCCCTTGGCGGCCACTTCGGCGATGTAGGCCGAGGCTTTTTCGCTGAAGTCAGCCGGCAGGTCACCGCTCAGACGACGTACCAGTTCGCTGGCTTCAGTCGGGAACGCGGCGGAGTAGGCAGCGAAACGCTGATCCCACTCGGCTTCCACAGCTTTACCTGCTTCCTTGGCATCCCACTCGGCGTAGATATCGGCCGGGATTTCGAACGGACCGTGGTTCCATTTCAGCGCCGCACGGGTCAGGGCGATTTCCGCGTCACCCAGCGGGGCGCCGTGGCAGTCTTCCTTGCCTTGCTTGTTCGGCGAACCGAAGCCGATGGTGGTCTTGCAGCAGATCAGGGTTGGCTGCTCGCTTTTGCGTGCAGTGTCGATCGCCGTCTTGATCTCTTCCGGGTCGTGACCGTCGACATTGCGGATCACTTGCCAGTTGTAGGACTCAAAACGCTTCGGGGTGTCGTCGGTGAACCAGCCTTCGACTTCGCCATCGATGGAGATGCCGTTGTCATCGTAGAAGGCAATCAGTTTGCCCAGGCCCAAGGTACCGGCCAGGGAAGCGACTTCGTGGGAAATGCCTTCCATCATGCAGCCATCACCCAGGAACACATAGGTATGGTGGTCGACGATGTTGTGGCCAGGACGGTTGAACTGCGCCGCCATGACTTTTTCAGCCAGGGCAAAACCCACGGCGTTGGCCAGGCCCTGGCCCAGTGGACCGGTGGTGGTTTCTACGCCCGGGGTGTAACCGAGTTCCGGGTGGCCCGGGGTGCGGCTGTGCAATTGACGGAACTGCTTCAGGTCGTCGATCGACAGGTCGTAGCCGGTCAGGTGCAGCAGCGAGTAGATCAACATCGAGCCATGGCCGTTGGACAGCACGAAGCGGTCACGGTCGGCGAACGATGGATTGCTCGGGTTGTGCTTGAGGTAGTCGCGCCAAAGTACCTCGGCGATATCCGCCATACCCATCGGGGCACCGGGATGGCCGCTGTTGGCTTTTTGCACGGCATCCATGCTGAGGGCACGAATGGCGTTGGCACGCTCACGACGGCTAGGCATCGCTGTTCTCCTGGGGGCTTGAATAAAACGAAACGGAAAAAAGGCGAGCATTTTCCCTCACCGGGACGCCTCGGGGCAATGACAGATAGTCATCTGAAGGCGTTTTTCCAATGGATAACGACGGTTTCGCTTGGTGAAACCTTTCCGCCGTCCGTTTGTTGACTGAAGCTAACGTTCAGAAGTGCCATCTATCGAGCAATATCAAAACTTTTTGATATTGCTCTTGCGATGCCTTCGACCCGTGACTAGACTGCCGGCCTTATGAATTTACGCGTGCCCTCCATTCAACATGACGATTGCGATGAGCTGGCGGCCTTGTGCAAGGCTGGCGGCGATCCCCTGCGTTTGAATGTTTTGCGCGCACTGGCCAACGACTCGTTCGGTGTGCTGGAACTGGCGCAGATCTTCGGCATCGGCCAGTCAGGCATGAGCCACCACCTCAAGGTACTGGCCCAGGCCGACCTGGTGGCGACGCGCCGCGAAGGCAATGCGATTTTCTACCGTCGCGCCCTGCCCCACACCGAACTGCTGGGCGGCAAATTGCACGCAGCACTGCTCGAAGAAGTGGACAACCTGACGCTACCGGCCGACGTACAGTCGCGCATCACCCAGGTTCATGGGCAACGGGCGGCCGCCAGCCAGGACTTTTTCTCACGGGTTGCGGAGAAGTTTCGCGCCCAGCAAGACTTGATCGCCGGCCTGCCGCAATACCGCGAAAGCGTGGTGGCCCTGCTCGACAAGCTGAGCTTCGACAAAGACGCCACGGCCATTGAAGTCGGCCCCGGCGATGGCGCATTCCTGCCGGAACTGGCGCGCCGCTTTGCGCAGGTCACGGCGCTGGATAACAGCAGCGCGATGCTCGAACTGGCGCGCCAGGTCTGCGAACGTGACAAGCTGACTAACGTTAGCCTGCAACTGGCCGATGCATTGAACGGCGTCAGCCTCAAGGCCGATTGCGTTGTACTGAACATGGTGCTGCACCATTTTGCCGCGCCGGCCGATGCGCTCAAGCACATGGCCAATTTGCTGCAATCAGGCGGTAGCCTGTTAGTGACAGAGTTATGTAGCCACAACCAGAGTTGGGCCAAGGAGGCCTGCGGTGATCTCTGGCTGGGGTTTGAACAGGACGATCTGGCCCGTTGGGCCACCGCTGCGGGACTCGTTCCCGGGGAAAGCCTCTATGTAGGCTTACGTAATGGTTTCCAGATCCAGGTCCGCCATTTTCAGCGGCCGGCTGGCGACACTCACCATCGGTAATTTCAGGAAAACATCGAGATGAGCGAATACTCCCTTTTCACCTCCGAGTCCGTGTCTGAAGGGCATCCGGACAAAATCGCCGACCAGATTTCTGATGCGGTGCTGGACGCCATCATTGCTGAAGACAAGTTCGCCCGTGTGGCGTGCGAGACTCTGGTGAAAACGGGCGTGGCGATCATCGCCGGCGAAGTCACCACTTCCGCCTGGGTTGACCTGGAGCAGATCGTTCGTGACGTGATCACCAACATCGGCTACACCAGCTCCGACGTCGGCTTCGACGGCGCGACCTGCGGCGTGATGAACATCATCGGCAAGCAGTCCCCCGACATCAACCAGGGTGTCGACCGTGCCAAGCCTGAAGATCAGGGCGCCGGCGACCAGGGCCTGATGTTCGGCTACGCCAGCAATGAAACCGACGTGCTGATGCCTGCACCGATCACCTTCTCGCACCAGCTGGTACAGCGCCAGGCCGAAGCCCGTAAATCCGGCCTGCTGCCTTGGCTGCGTCCGGACGCCAAGTCGCAAGTGACCTGCCGTTACGAAAACGGCAAGGTTGTCGGTATCGACGCCGTCGTTCTGTCGACCCAGCACAACCCGGAAGTGTCGTACAACGACCTGCGCGAAGGCGTGATGGAGCTGATCGTCAAGCACGTGCTGCCTGCCGAACTGCTGAGCAAGGACACCCAGTTCCACATCAACCCGACCGGCCAGTTCATCATTGGCGGCCCGGTGGGTGACTGCGGTCTGACCGGTCGCAAGATCATCGTCGACAGCTACGGCGGCATGGCCCGTCACGGCGGTGGCGCGTTCTCCGGTAAAGATCCATCGAAGGTTGACCGTTCGGCGGCCTACGCCGGTCGTTATGTGGCCAAGAACATCGTTGCCGCCGGCCTGGCCGAGCGTTGCGAGATTCAGGTGTCCTACGCCATCGGTGTTGCCCAGCCGACGTCGATTTCGCTGAACACCTTCGGCACCGGCAAGATCAGCGACGACAAGATCGTCAAACTGGTCCGCGAAGTGTTCGACCTGCGTCCATACGCGATCACCACCATGCTCGACCTGCTGCACCCGATGTATCAGGAAACCGCTGCGTACGGCCACTTCGGTCGCACCCCGGCAACCAAGACCGTGGGTGACGACACCTTCACCACGTTCACCTGGGAAAAAACCGACCGCGCCGACGCTCTGCGTTCTGCTGCCGGCCTGTAAGACTTCCCCGCAACACCCGAAGCCCCGCACGGTTCGCGCCTTGCGGGGCTTTTTATTGGGATTCGCTTTACACCGCGTCGCAGCCTTCGCGGGCAAGCCCGCTCCCACAGTTGATCTTTGAACTCCCTGTGGGAGCGAGCCTGCTCGCGATGAGGCCAGCACAGCCACCAGGAAATACCCGGCAAAATACCCCCTCTGCGCGCCACCCCATACTGACCTAGCCTTCACGCACCTCACCGAGCAAGGACGCTCAAGATGCTTCCCGACCTGCGCCTGTTTTTCGCCGTTCTACTGACCTTTGCCCACCTGACCGCCAACGCCGCCAAGTGCCCGGACTGGCCATCCGAACGCGCCCAGAACGAAGTCGGCAAACTGCAACAGCAAATCGACCTCTGGGACGACAGCTATCACCGTCAGGGACGCTCACTGGTCGCCGATGAACTCTACGACCAGTCCCGCGCGCGACTCACCCAATGGCGCCACTGCTTCAACCTGAGCCCGTCCGCAGACCCCTTGCGCACTGCGCGCGGCACGCTGCCCCACCCCATCGTCCACACCGGCCTGGACAAGCTGCACGATCGGCCCGCCGTGGAAAAATGGCTGCGTGACCGGGTGGACGTCTGGGTCCAGCCTAAAATCGATGGTGTGGCGGTGACCCTGGTTTATAGCAACGGTCTGTTGGCCCAGGCAATCAGCCGCGGCGACGGCGAGAGCGGTCAGGACTGGACGGTTCCTGCGCGGCAGATTCCGGCCATCCCGCAACAGCTATCGCAGACCCGGGACTTGATCGTGCAAGGTGAACTGTATTGGCGCCTGACCGATCACGTGCAGGCCCGGGCCGGTAGCCTCAATGCTCGTGCCTCGGTGGCCGGTCTGATGGCACGCAAGTTCTTGAGCGCCGAACAGGCCGCCGGCATCGACCTGTTTGTCTGGGACTGGCCCCAAGGGCCGGCGAGCGTGCCCGCGCGTGCCGCGGCGCTGACTACGCTGGGCTTCCCGAGTACCACGGCATACAGTCAGCCAATCGCCTCCGTCATCGATGCCGAACGCTGGCGCGAACACTGGTATAGCTCCGCCCTGCCCTTTGCCAGCGACGGCGTGGTCCTGCGCCAAAACCAGCGCCCGGCCGCCGAACGCTGGCAGGCCAAGTCACCCTACTGGGCCATCGCCTGGAAATACCCCTTCGCCCAGGCACTGGCCGATGTCCGCAAGGTTCATTTCAGGATCGGCCGGACCGGGCGAATCACTCCGGTACTTGAACTGACCCCGATAAAGCTCGATGACCGGCAGATCAAACATGTCAGCGTCAGTTCATTGCAACGCTGGCAGGCGCTGGACATACGTCCGGGTGATCAGGTTGCCATCAGCTTGGCCGGGCTGACCATTCCCAGGCTCGATAGCGTTGTATTGCGCAGCAGCGAACGCGCCGAATTGAACGTGCCGCTGGCAGCAGACTTCCATTTATTGAGTTGCTGGCAACCGACTCCGGGCTGCGAGAGCCAGTTTCTCGCGCGCCTGACCTGGCTCAGCAGCAAACAGGGTCTGGCGCTGCCCAATGTGGGTCCGGGCACCTGGGAAAAACTTCTTGCAACAGGTCGCCTGAACGGTCTGCTGGATTGGTTGACCCTCGATGCCCAAGAGCTTGCTACCATTGACGGTTTCGGCGAGCGCAGCGCGGCTCGCCTTGCAGACAGCTTCAACCGAGCCCGGCAACGCCCGTTCGCACACTGGCTGAAAGCCTTGGGATTGCCGCCGACAGGCCAGGCGCATCTCGGCGATTCATGGCAGGTACTGGCGCAGCGAGACATCGAACAATGGCGGGCCGAGGCCGATATCGGGCCAGGGCGCGCGGCGCAACTGAACGCTTTTTTCCGCGATCCGCAGGTCCAGGCCTTGAGTGAAACGTTACGTGATGCGGGAATTGACGGCTTTTAGCTGTCAGCCCTGCGCCCACCGGGAACCCCAGGGGACCGCTGGGCTCCAACAAGCCATTGCCACACCGGCTTGCTTGCTTTCCTACATGGAGCTTTTATGAAATTTCTTTCACCGCTCGCCCTGTTGACCCTTTGCAGCGTGCTGGCCACCCCGTTGATGGCGGACGAGGAAGCGCCGGGGCTGACCGGTTGCGCCGCCAAGAAGCAAGGTATCGTCAACCAGATCGAATTGGCCAAGGTCCATGGCAATGCCGACCAGCAGGCAGGCCTGGAAAAGGCCCTGAGCGAAGTCGAAGCGAACTGCACCGACGCCTCGCTGAAGAAGGAACGGGAAAACAAGGTGCTCGACGCCAAGCACGAAGTCAGCAAGCGTCAGGCGGACCTCGACAAGGCCATGAGCAAAGGCGACCCTGACAAGATCAACAAGCGCAAAGACAAACTCGCCGATGCCCGCAAGGAATTGCAGAACGCGCTGGATGAGCTGGATAAATAAGAACAGATAACGAACAAAGATCTTTGGTGTTGTCGAAGCAGTCTTCGCGAGCAAGCCCGCTCCCACATTTGACTCTCGGTTGACACAAATGCTGTGTTCACTGAAGAACCAATGTGGGAGCGGGCTTGCTCGCGAAGGCGTCAGACCGAGCAACACCAATCAATGATCCCGAAACGCCTTATGACAAGCACTGCAAGCATCTTCGACTTTCTGCACCGCCGGCCCCAGGTTGCTGGCCTTGTAGGGTTGAACCTGGCTGGCGATCACCAATTCACCGGTGGCGCTTTCAAGGTCGCGGGCCATTGCCTGAAAGCGTGTCTGTTGCTCCCAGACATCGCTCTTGGCGCTGGTGTGATCTTCCTCGCGCACTTGCGGAAAATGCTGCCACGGCTCACGGGACAACGCATCGAGTTTCACCGCGCCTTCGGCGAACTTCGGGCCATCGAACGCAATGCGCCCACGCAACATGCCGCCCAGGTCTTCGCCAGTATTGAGCATCTGCTTGAAAATCGCCTTGCGCTGGCCGAGCGGCGAGTTGGGGTCGATGCCGCCACAAGCGGACAACGTCAGGCAGGCCAGCAATACAACAGAAAGTCTTTTAAGAGTCATGGTGGCTTCAGGTCACGGGAAACGGCGGCCAGTATCCTCGCGTCATCGGCAAAGACCAATAGCCCTATTATCAACAAGGGTTGTTTGAACGCATGGAGCGCTCAGGCAACCGGCAAAGGAATCACTCCATGAACAGCCGTTTCAAGGCATGGCGTCACAGCCTGGCCTGGACCTTGCCGATGGTGGCCCTGCTCGCAGGCTGCACCGGCGGCGACAAACAACAACCGAAAACCCACGCCCTGGCCACCTACTCCAGCGCCACATGGGAAGCGCTGCCGGCGGTGTCCGACAGCGACCTGGTCGCCGGCTTCGGTTCGTGGCGCAGCGCCTGTACCCGACTCAAGTCCGACCCGGTCTGGGGTGGTACCTGTGCCGCGGCTGCCAACGTGCCGCAAACCGCCAGCGACATTCGCGGTTTCCTCAAACAGAACCTCGATGTCTATGGCCTGCGCGCCGCCAACGACAGCCCCAACGGCTTGATCACTGGCTACTACGAACCGGTCTATCCCGGGAGCCTGACCCAGACCGGCGTTGCCAATGTCCCGGTCTATGGCGTCCCCGAAGACATGATCATCGTCGCCCTCGACAGCATTTACCCGGAACTCAAGGGCAAACGCCTGCGCGGTCGACTCGAAGGTCGCGTGCTCAAGCCATACGACGATGCGGCAGCCATCGAAACCAAAGGGGTCAAGGCGCCGGTCGTGGCCTGGCTGACCGATCCGATGAACCTGCAGTTCCTGCAAATCCAGGGTTCGGGTCGTATCCAGCTCGACAATGGTCGCCAGTTGCGCATTGCCTACGCCGATCAGAACGGCCATCCGTATCGACCGATCGGCCGCTGGCTGGTGGAACAGGGCGAGTTGAAAAAAGAAGACGTGACCATGGGCGCCATCAGCACCTGGGCCAAGGCCAATCCGTCGCGGATTCCCGAACTGCTCGGCAGCAACCCCAGCTACGTGTTCTTCACCCGCAACCCGGACAGCAACGAAGGTCCGCGCGGCTCGCTGAACGTACCGTTGACCGCCGGTTACAGCGCGGCGGTGGATCGCAAGGTGATTCCGCTGGGCAGCCTGTTGTGGCTGTCCACCACCAAACCGGACGGCACAGCCCTGGTTCGCCCCGTGGCAGCACAGGACACCGGCGGCGCCATTGCCGGCGAGGTTCGGGCGGATCTGTTCTGGGGCACCGGCGATGCGGCCGGACAACTGGCCGGAGATATGAAACAGCAGGGGCAGATCTGGATGCTCTGGCCCAAAGGTGCTGCGCTGCCACAAGTACCGCAGGTGGCCGATGCGGTTAAAGCCAATCCTTGAGTCCCGCATCGCCTGACAGACAGCTTTCGTGAGCAAGCCCACTCCCACATAGGTTCACCGTCGAACACAAATTTTGTGTCCACTGAAAATCAAATGTGGGAGCGGGCTTGCTCGCGAAGAGGCCGGTGAGAACCCTGAAGATCTGTCAGACCGACACCACAAAGAAACTCACGATCAACGCCATCCCCACGAACCACACCAGCGACCGCAGCGTCGCCCAGTCCGCCAGGTAGCAAATGATGTAGAGCAGGCGGCTGGTAATGAACAGCACGGCCAGCACATTGATCGTCACCAGTTCGGCATTGCCGGCCAGGTGCGCCACGATCACCGCCGCGGCGAACGCCGGGGTCACTTCAAAGCTGTTCAGTTGCGCCGCATTCGCGCGCCTGCCCAAGCCGTCCAGCGAATCGAGAAAATCCCGGGGATCATGGTTGTCTCTCAACCTGAACCCGCCACTGATCTTGGCCACGCCCACACACACATACGGCAGGAAGATCGCGATCAAAATGCACCACAGAGCAACCGTCATTACGCAGTCCCTTCTTCAAGTTTTAGAAAATCGAATCCATCAACGGCGATCAAAACTTCATCACCAGTATGCCGATCAGCACCAGCCCACAGGCTAAGAGGCGCGGCCCGCCAAAAGGTTCTTTGAGGTAACGCATGCCAAACAGCACCACCAGAATTACGCTGATCTCTCGCAACGCCGCTGCCTCTGCAATCGAGCCCAACTGCATCGCCCACAGCACCAGAGCGTAGCTGAACAACACGCAGAACCCGACGGCCAGGCCCAGTCGCCACTGCTCGCGCCAGAACAACATGAACGCGGGTCGTTTGCGCACCAATGCCAACAACGGAAACGGCCAGGCACTGAGCAAGGTGACCCAGACCAGGTAATCCAGTGGATGGGACCAGCGCCGCAACGCCTGCCCGTCGATGTAGGTGTAGCAACCGATGCACAGGCCGATCAACGCCACCACCGGTAGCATCGACCATGGAAGGCGCGCTCCGCCGCCGCCCTGCCAGAGCAGGCACAGCATGCCGAACGGGATTAGCAGGATGCCGAAAATCTGCTGATGGGTCAGTACTTCCCCGGCAAAGATCAGCGTCAGCGCCAGCACCACCAAGGGTGACAGGCCGCGCATCAATGGATAGACCAGCCCGAGGTCGCCGACCCGATAGGCCTGGATCAGCAAATAGCGATAGAGCAACTCGAACGCCGCCGAGGCCAGGATCCACGGCCAGATCTCCAGCGGCGGTACGCTCAGGAACGGCAACATCAGCACGACAAAGAGCAGCGCCACGCTGTCCATGCAGGCCACCACCAACAGCCGCTCCGCACTGAACTTGATCAGGGTATTCCACGCCGCATGCAACAGCGCCGCCACCAACACCAACGCCGTCGCAAGCACGGCCTACTCCTTTTTTTGACCCTGCCCTTTGTAAGAGCGAGCTTGCTCGCGAAAAACGTGAGGGCACCGCAGCCAACCAGTGAATACACGTCTTCGTTCACGTCCATCGCGAGCAAGCTCGCTCCTACAGGGGCCAGGTACAGAATTGATTCGCCATATTTCAGTGGCTGTTTATACTGCAAGCGACCACGCCGCACTCAGTTGCGCACAGACTAATTCCTATAAAAATTCTGCCCGGCCCGCTCTCATCGAGAACGGTCGTCGGCCTGCGTATGCCTGATCACAGCGTCAAGACTACCGACAGAGACCTTGCGCATGCCACTCGCTTTGCTTGCCCTCGCTGTTGCCGCGTTCGGCATCGGCACCACTGAATTCGTCATCATGGGTCTTTTGCCCGATGTCGCCCGCGACCTCAGCGTGAGCATTCCCGATGCCGGATTGCTGATCACCGGCTACGCCCTGGGCGTGGTGTTCGGTGCACCCATCCTCGCGGTCGGCACCGCCAACATGCCGCGCAAGGCCACCCTGCTGGGCATGACGCTGATGTTCATCCTCGGCAACATGCTTTGCGCACTGGCACCTAACTACGCCACGCTGATGGCCGCGCGAGTGATCACGGCACTGTGCCACGGCGCATTTTTCGGCATCGGTTCGGTGGTGGCCGCCGGGCTGGTAGCGCCCAACAAACGGGCTCAGGCGATTGCCATGATGTTCACCGGCCTGACCCTGGCCAATGTGCTCGGCGTGCCCCTGGGCACCGCACTCGGGCAATACGCAGGTTGGCGCTCGACCTTCTGGGCGGTGTCGGTGATCGGGGTTCTGGCGGCGATTGCGCAATGGGTCTGGCTGCCGAAAAACATCGCGATGGATAAAGCCAACCTGGCCAGCGAGTTCAAGGTACTGGGCAAGGCCAATGTACTGCTGGCCCTGGGCATGAGTGTGCTGGCCTCGACCAGCCTGTTCAGTGTGTTCACATACATTGCGCCGATCCTGCAGGACATCACCGGTGTCAGCCCCCACGGCGTCACCATCATGCTGCTGTTGTTCGGCGTGGGCTTGACCGCCGGCAGCATGCTCGGTGGTCGTCTGGCGGACAGCCGCTTGCTGCCATCACTGGTGGGCATGGCGCTGGCGGTGCTGGTGGTGCTGGCGGCATTCACGCAAACCAGCCATTCGGTGATCCCGGCGGCAATCACACTGGTGTTGTGGGGGACGTTTGCCTTCGCCCTGTGCCCGATCCTGCAACTGCTGATCATCGATCAGGCCCACGAGGCACCGAACCTGGGTTCGACCTTGAACCAGAGCGCCTTCAACCTGGGCAACGCGGCCGGCGCCTGGATCGGCGGGCTGGTGGTGGCCAGCGGCGCCGACCTGTCAGACCTGCCTTGGACCGGCGCGCTGGTCAGCGGGCTGACCGTACTGACCGCGCTGTATTTCATCTATCGCCAGCGTCGCGGTGCGGCTGCGCTTGATGTGGCGGGCTGAGGATCAGCTTGATTGTTTTTTGATCACCTGCGGATCGGGCGCTTCGCTCTGATCCGCCGATTTCTTCGGCGGCCCGCTTTCGCTGCGAATCTGCGCATGGCTGATCAGCGCGAAAATAAAACTGCCGCCGATGATGTTCCCCGCCAGCGTCGGCCCGGCGAACACCAGCCAGAAATCACTCCACGGCAACTCGCCGGCAAATACCAGATACGAAACCTCCAGCGAACCGACCACGATGTGGGTGAAATCCCCCAGCGCCATGAGGTAGGTGATGAGGATGATGATCCACATCTTGGCGCTCTCCATGGACGGGATCATCCAGACCATGGTGGCGATCATCCATCCGGAAATGATGCCCTTGGCGAACATCTGGCTGGCGTGGTTTTCCATGACCTTGCGGCCGATGTCGAGGAACGCGACATCGGTCTTGCTGTCGAAAATCGGCAGCTCCAGCATCACGTACGCCACCAGCAAGGTGCCACAGAGGTTGCCGACCAGCACCACCGTCCACAGCCGTAGCAGCCGGCCGAAGTTGGCCAGCGTCGGCTTGGTCATCACCGGCAGGACAGCGGTCAGGGTGTTTTCGGTGAACAGTTGCTGACGGGCCAGGATCACCGCGAGAAAACCGGCGCAGTAACCGAAACTCGCGATCACCTTGAATCCTTCCCCATCCGGCAGACGCGAATTGAGCAACCCCATGCCCATCAGCGACAGGCCCATGGTCAACCCCGCCGCCAGCGCCGACCACCACAACGCGGCAATGCTGCGCTCCAGTTCCTGGTCGCCCTGGGTACGGATGATCTCGTGCAACACCGCGGCACGGGGTGGCTGGCTCTTTTCGACTTCGTGCTCTTCTTGCGCCGAAAGGTTCGGGGTCTTGCCGTCTTGTGCCGAGTTCATGGGATGCGCAACCGGTGGCGGGCTATTTAGCTACGACACGCGGGGTTCACGGCTGTTCAGTACTCAGACAATTCTTCGGTGAATACAGAACCGCTTTCGCGAGCAAGCCCGCTCCCACATGGACGGCGCTGTACCTGTGGGAGCGGGCTTGCTCGCGAAGAAAGCAACGTAGATGTTACTGACCGGCGTCATCATCCTTGAACTGATCCTTGACGTACTTGATCTCGGTCCGGCCGTGGGGCGCCGGCAAGCCGTCTTCACCGAGGTTCACGAACACCATTTTTTCAACGGTGAGGATGCTCTTGCGGGTGATCTTGTTGCGCACTTCACACGTCAGGGTGATCGAGGTGCGGCCGAACTCGGTCGCCGTGATGCCCAACTCGATGATGTCGCCCTGGCGCGAGGCGCTGACGAAGTTGATTTCGGAAATGTACTTGGTCACTACACGCTGGTTGCCCAACTGGACGATGGCATAGATCGCCGCCTCTTCGTCGATCCAGCGCAGAAGGCTGCCACCGAACAGCGTACCGTTGGGGTTGAGGTCTTCGGGTTTTACCCATTTGCGGGTGTGGAAATTCATGTTCACTCCTGAGCGTCTTGCCGAATGATGCTGACCATCATGGCAGAGCCCGACCTAGAGCTCTATCGAGCATCGTCTATGGTCTCGATTACCGTTCGGACATTGACCGACAGAAACGCTTTGGAAGATCGGCATAGCCCGCTATAATCGCCACCGTTTCAAAACGGTAACCTCTACTTGATACCGTTTTCCCGCCACCTGTCCGAGGGGCGCTGCAGCAGGTTCGACCTGTCAGGCTCGGATGGGGCGTTGTCTGGCCTTAAGCCAGACACTAAACGCACAACGGCGCCCATTCGCATACATTACGAATGGAGGCTCTTCATGAGCGCTGTTATCACGCCTGCAGATTTTAACGATTACAAAGTCGCCGACATGTCCCTGGCTGCCTGGGGCCGTCGCGAAACCATCATCGCCGAATCCGAAATGCCAGCCCTGATGGGTCTGCGTCGCAAGTACTCCGAAGAGCAACCGCTCAAGGGCGCGAAGATCCTCGGCTGCATCCACATGACCATTCAGACTGCCGTGCTGATCGAAACCCTGGTTGCCCTGGGTGCCGAAGTGCGCTGGTCGTCCTGCAACATTTTCTCGACTCAGGATCAGGCCGCCGCGTCCATCGCCGCTGCCGGCATCCCGGTTTTCGCCTGGAAAGGCGAGACCGAGCAAGAGTACGAGTGGTGCCTGGAGCAGACCATCCTGAAGGATGGCCAGCCTTGGGACGCCAACATGATCCTCGACGACGGTGGCGACCTGACCGAGCTGCTGCACAAGAAGTACCCACAGGTTCTGGATCGCGTCCACGGCGTGACCGAAGAAACCACCACCGGCGTTCACCGCCTGCTGGACATGCTGACCAAGGGCGAGCTGAAAATCCCGGCCATCAACGTCAACGACTCGGTGACCAAGAGCAAGAACGACAACAAGTATGGCTGCCGTCACAGCCTGAACGATGCGATCAAACGCGGTACCGACCACCTGCTGTCCGGCAAGCAAGCGCTGGTTATCGGCTACGGCGACGTGGGCAAGGGTTCGGCCCAGTCCCTGCGTCAGGAAGGCATGATCGTCAAAGTCTCCGAAGTCGACCCGATCTGCGCCATGCAAGCCTGCATGGACGGTTTCGAACTGGTTTCGCCGTTCATCGACGGTATCAACGCCGGTACCGAAGCAAGCATCGACAAGGCGCTGCTGGGCAAGATCGACCTGATCGTGACCACCACCGGCAACGTCAATGTTTGCGACTCGAACATGCTCAAAGCCCTGAAGAAGCGTGCTGTTGTCTGCAACATCGGTCACTTCGACAACGAAATCGACACCGCTTTCATGCGCAAGAACTGGGCATGGGAAGAAGTGAAGCCGCAGGTTCACAAGATCCACCGTACCGGCGCTGGCGATTTCGACCCGCACAACGACGACTACCTGATCCTGCTGGCCGAAGGCCGTCTGGTTAACCTGGGTAACGCAACCGGCCACCCGAGCCGCATCATGGACGGTTCGTTCGCCAACCAGGTTCTGGCTCAGATCTTCCTGTTCGGCCAGAAGTACGCCGACCTGTCGCCAGCCCAGAAGGCCGAGCGCCTGACCGTTGAAGTACTGCCGAAGAAACTCGACGAAGAAGTGGCCCTGGAAATGGTCCGTGGCTTCGGCGGCGTCGTGACTCAACTGACCAAGACCCAGGCCGACTACATCGGCGTGACCGTCGAAGGTCCGTTCAAGCCGCACGCTTACCGCTACTGATCGGATCTGCTGCCTGCTCTCCCTGTGGGAGCGGGCTTGCCCGCAAAAGCGATTTATCATTCAACATTAATGTCGACTGACCCACCGCTTTCGCGGGCAAGCCCGCTCCCACACGGGATGTGCAAGCCTCACAGGCTTACGCGTTTTCAAGGGTATTCCCATGTCCCAAGATCGTCGCTACAGCTTCGAGTTCTTCCCTACGAAGACCGATGCTGGGCAAGAAAAGCTGCTCGCCACTGCTCGCCAGCTGGCCGCCTACAACCCCGATTTCTTCTCCTGCACCTACGGCGCCGGCGGTTCGACCCGTGATCGCACGCTGAACACCGTGTTGCAGCTCGAAAGCGAAGTCAAAATCCCTGCCGCTCCGCACCTGTCCTGCGTGGGCGATAGCAAAGCTGACCTGCGTGGCCTGCTGGCCCAGTACAAGGCCGCCGGCATCAAGCGTATCGTCGCCCTGCGCGGTGACCTGCCTTCGGGCATGGGCATGGCCAGCGGTGAAATGCGCCACGCCAATGACCTGGTTGAATTCATTCGTGAAGAAACCGGTGATCATTTCCACATCGAAGTCGCCGCTTACCCGGAAATGCATCCGCAAGCGCGCAATTTCGAAGACGATGTTGCCAACTTCGTGCGCAAGGCCAACGCTGGCGCCGACAGTGCGATCACCCAGTACTTCTTCAACGCCGACTGCTACTTCTACTTCGTGGAACGCGTGCAGGCACTGGGTGTGAACATCCCGATCGTGCCGGGCATCATGCCGATCACCAACTACAGCAAGCTGGCGCGCTTCTCCGATGCCTGCGGTGCGGAAATCCCGCGCTGGATCCGCAAGCAACTGGAAGCCTACGGCGACGACACCCAGAGCATTCAGCGCTTTGGCGAACAGGTCATCACCGAGATGTGCGAACAACTGCTGCAGGGTGGCGCTCCAGGGCTGCACTTCTACACGCTGAACCAGGCTGAAGCGAGCCTGGCGGTGTGGAACAACCTGAAGTTGCCGCGTTGAAGCAGCTGCAAGTTTCAAGCTGAAAGCTACAAGCAAGATCAAAGGATCGCATTCTTCGGCAGCTCCTGTAGGAGCTTTCGCAGGCTGCGATCTTTTGCTTTCAACGCACTATTAATGTGCGGCAATCCACGGAGTTAGAGCATCTGCGGTCAGTTTCTGGCTCTTTCCGGATTCTCGTCGTAATCTCAAGCCCATGCCTTTGATCACGCAGTTAGTCGCCGCGCTTGTCTTCACTTGCCTGAGCTTCGCCGCCCGGGGCGAGAAGCTGCGCATTGTCACGGAGCCGTGGGCGCCTTATGTGTACGAAGACAACGGCAAATCCCTGGGCCTGGACTACGAAACCACCGCCATTGTCTTCAAGCGCCTGGGCATCGAAGTGGAGTGGCAGTTCCTGCCCTGGAAACGCTGCCTGTCGATGCTTGAATCAGGCCAGGCCGACGGCGCGCTGGACATCTTTCACAGCGACGAGCGCGATGCGACCCTGCTCTACCCCAGCGAACCACTATCTGAAGTCCAGTTCGTGATGTTCTACGCTAATGAACGGCCCCATCCGTTTCGCACCCTCGATGACTTGCAAGGCCTGACCATCGGCACCTCGCCGGGTTATCTGTACAGCAAGGATTTCAGCGATTCGACGCTGTTCACCCGCGAGCCGGCTCCCACCCATGAAGCCAACTTCGGCAAACTGGTACGCGGGCGGATTGACCTGTTGATTACCGACCGCCGGGTCGGCCAGCATTTGCTCGACGAGCTGGGCATCCGCGACAAGATCACCGAAAACCCCACGATCATCAGCCAGCAAAGCCAGTTTCTCGCGGTGCGACGCAATGCGGGCATGGATCTGTTGGTGCAGCGTTTCGGCGCCGAACTCAAACGCTTCAAGCGCGAGCCCGCCTACGCTGAACTGAGTGCCCGCTACGGCGCGGAACCGGCAGCCAGCGTGAAGACTGAAAAGACCACGGCCGCCACGGAAAAAACCGTTGAGCAGCAGGAAAGCGGCGCACAGTGATTGCTCTGTTATACTCCGGCCTTCCCGCCAGGCTCACGCCCGGACGCTCGGAATCGTTAAAGGCATCTCAACCCCGCTACTGCGCAGCTTTCAGCCCGCGCGAGCGCTTGCAGACGAGCCTTCGAGACCCAGCAGGACCGGACGGGATTGCGTCCTCTTAAACGCCATTCGCGCCAGGCAAGACTCCCATTGGGCCAAGCCCTAACTTAAAACAGGATTACTCATGTCCTTTGCTTCCCTCGGTCTCTCCGAGGCTTTAGTCCGCGCCATCGAGGCAGCGGGCTATACCGAGCCTACTCCGGTGCAACAGCGGGCCATTCCCGCCGTGTTGCAAGGTCGCGACCTGATGGTCGCGGCACAGACAGGTACTGGTAAAACCGGCGGCTTCGCCCTTCCGATCCTGGAGCGGTTGTTCCCCAACGGTCACCCGGACAAATCCCAGCGTCACGGCCCGCGCCAGCCGCGCGTACTGGTCCTGACCCCGACGCGCGAACTCGCAGCCCAAGTGCATGAAAGCTTCAAGGTCTATGCCCGTGACCTGAAGTTCGTCAGCGCCTGCATCTTCGGCGGTGTCGGCATGAACCCGCAGGTTCAGGCCATGGCCCGTGGCGTAGACGTGCTGGTGGCCTGCCCTGGCCGCCTGCTCGACCTGGCCGGTCAAGGCAGCGTCGATCTGTCCCACGTGGAAATCCTCGTACTGGACGAAGCCGACCGCATGCTCGACATGGGCTTCGTCCATGACGTGAAAAAGGTCCTGGCCCGTCTGCCGGCCAAACGCCAGAACCTGCTGTTCTCGGCGACCTTCTCCAAGGACATCACCGACCTCGCCGGCAAGCTGCTGCACAACCCGGAACGCATCGAAGTCACGCCGCCGAACACCACGGTCGAGCGTATCGAACAGCGCGTATTCCGTCTGCCGGCCAGCCACAAGCGTTCGCTGCTGGCGCACCTGATCACCGCTGGCGCCTGGGAACAGGTACTGGTGTTCACCCGCACCAAGCACGGCGCCAACCGCCTGGCCGAATACCTGGACAAGCATGGCCTGAGCGCCGTCGCAATCCACGGCAACAAGAGCCAGAACGCTCGCACCAAAGCCCTGGCCGACTTCAAGGCTGGCACCGTGCGCATCCTGGTGGCCACCGACATCGCCGCTCGCGGCCTGGACATCGACCAGTTGCCACACGTGGTCAACTTCGAGCTGCCGAACGTCGATGAAGACTACGTGCACCGCATCGGCCGTACCGGCCGTGCCGGTCGTTCGGGCGAGGCGATTTCGCTGGTAGCCCCGGACGAAGAAAAACTGCTGAAAAGCATCGAACGCATGACCCGGCAGAAAATCGCCGACGGCGACCTGATGGGCTTCGATGCGAGCGCCGTGGAAGCCGAGAAACCTGAAGTGCGCGAGCGTCCGGACATGCGTAACCCGCGCAATCCACGCGGCCCGCGCGGCGACGGCCCGAACGGCAGCGGTGGTGGTGGCGGTCGCAAGGACAAAGGCAAGGACAAGGGCAAGGAAAAACCGGCCGGCGAACGCGGCGAGCGCCCTGCCCGCCAGCAAAAGCCACGCGAAGGCACTCCGGCTCGCGAACAGCGTCCGTCGCAGCCTCCTCGTGCCGCCGCTGACCGTGCCCCGGACGAGTTCCTGGACGACGATATCGATAACTTCGGCAACCGCGTCGACTACGTGCCGCAGCAGAAACCCGCGCAAGGCCGTGGTCGCCGTCCGGGTGCTCCGGCACAAGGCACCGCGGCAGGTTCGGGCGCTCCACGCTCCGGCAAGCCACAAGGTCGCCAGAACGGTCCGCGCAACAGCGATGGCGCCAGTACCGGCACCCCACCGGCCAAGCGTAGCGGCCCTCGCAGTGGCGCACCGCGCGACGGCCAGGCTCGCCGCGAAGATTCGCGCAATCGCCGCCCGGCCCGTGACGACCAGCCGCGTTCGGAACCTGCCGTACAGAACCCGCGCGGCCCCGCGCCGAAGATCATGCACAAGGAGTCGAAGGCTGACCGCTTCCCGACACCTGAGCAGCTGGATCAACTGCCAAGCCGTCCTCGTGGTGAGAAACCAGCGCTGCTGACCCGCAATCGCTGAGTTATCGCTGCAATGAAAATGCCCCGGTTCGAAAGAGCCGGGGCATTTTTTTGTACGACGCAAAAACCTGTGGGAGCGAGCTTGCTCGCGATGAGGCCAACAAATTCAACATAGATGTTGAAGGTTAGGCCGCCATCGCGAGCAAGCTCGCTCCCACAGGGTTTGCGTTTTTGTGTCAGGCGCGAATGTTATTTCGCTTTGACACCTTCAAAGGTCACGTACATCTCAACCGCATCGGACGATGGGCCCAGGTCTTTCTGCTTGCCGAAATCGGAACGCTTGAGGCTGAAAGTACCCTCAAAGCCTGCACGGTAGCCGCCCCATGGATCCTTGCCTTCGCCCAGGAAAGTGGCCTTGACCACGATTGGCTTGGTTACACCGAGGATCGTCAGGTCGCCAGCTACGTCAGCAGTGTCCTTGCCAGCGGCGTTTTTGCCGGTGGGTTTGACGCTGGTGGAAACAAACTTGGCTTTGCTGGCGTTCAGGAAGTCTTTGCTGGCGATGTGCTTGTCGCGCTCGGCGTTGTTGGTGAACACGCTGGCGGTGTTCACGTTGAACTCGATCTTGCTGTCTTCAGGCTTGGCAGCGTCGAAGCTGAACTTGCCGTCGATGTCCTTGAAAGTACCGGTGATGAAGCTGTAGCCCAGGTGGCTGACCTTGAAGTCAACAAAGGCGTGCTGGCCTTCTTTGTCGACCACGTAGTCAGCGGCCATTACGTTACCGGCGGACAACAGGGCGGAGCCGATTGCCAGAGCGGCCAGAGTCTTTTTCAACATGCTTTGTTTTCCTTTGGAGTCGAGGTTGAACTTCAGGCTTTGCGACCCAGCATTCGCTTGAGGGTCACATCACGATCGATAAAGTGGTGCTTCAATGCTGCCAACGCATGGAGGCCGGAAAAAATTACCAGCACCCACGCCAGGTAGAGGTGAATCACGCCAGCGGTATCTGCCTGGTCCGGCAGTCCGGATACCAGCGCTGGGACTTCAAACAGGCCAAACACCGGGATACCGACACCTTCTGCGGTGGAAATCAGGTAACCGGCAATCAACACGGCAAACAGACTGAGATACAGAAAGCCATGGCCGAACCTGGCGCCGAGGCGCGTCATGCGGCTGTAGCTGGACAGGGTCGGTGGCGGTGGGCTGATGAAACGCCACAGCACCCGCAGCAGCATCACACCCAGCAACACCAGGCCGATGCTCTTGTGCAGGTCCGGCGCGTCTTTGCGCCAGGTACTGTAGTAGTCGAGCCCGACCATCCACAGCCCAAGCGCGAACAGACCGAAGACCGCCAGTGCCACACCCCAGTGAATGACGATACTGACCCAGCCGTAGCGGGAAGTAGAGTTACGTAGCTGCATTGCCTAGATCCTGTAAGTGCTGGCCCAAGACTATCGAGTTATCTATCGAATTAAAGCGGAAAAATTTGCTTTGAAATATCGAAAAATGCGATCAAGAGTCTGAAGCCTGCGAGTTAAGGAAAGATTAAAGTCGAAATTGTGAGAAAAAGTGAATACAAACCAGAGAACACCTGTATCAAAAGGTTTATTCGATTCTGGTCCCGGTTTTCTCCAGGCAAAAAAAAGCGCGGCCTTGAGCCGCGCTTTTTTACGCCTGAACGTTACTACGCCTTGGCATCCGTTGTCGGAGTCGCCGCGGGTTTAGCCACTGGCTTCTTCGCCGGCTCGGTTTTCTTGGCCGGGGCTTTTTTCGCCTCGGTCTTGGCAGCTGGCTTCGCCGGAGCCTTTTTGGCCGCCTCGGTTTTTACCGGGGTCGCAGGCTTCGGTGCTTCCACCGGGGCCGGCGCGACGGTCGGGGCTGGAACCGGAGCAGGCGGGGCAACGGGCTCAGGTGCCTTGACCGGCTCTGGTTTCTTCTCGTCATCCGAGCCGCCGAACAGGTTGCTGAAGAAATTGCCTTTCTTCGCCACCACCGCACCAACGCCCACCGCTGCGGCAGCCGGCCCCACTTTCGCCGGCTCGAACGACTTGCCCGCCGCCAGGTCTTCAACCTGGCTGGCTGCACGCTGACCGGTACGCAGCGCGCCTTCCAGGGTGCCCGGATACAGGGTATCGGTGTGTTCGCCAGCGAAGGTTACGCGCTGAATCGGGCGTTCCCACAGGCGCCAGAACTTGCTGATCTGGCCCGGACCGAAGGCCAGGTAGGCGCCGCCAGTCGACGGGTCGGTGCTGTAGCGACGGATTTCATAACCGGTGAACGAGCCACGCGCCTGTGGATAGAACGCGTGCAGACGGATCAACACCTGATCGACCATCTGCTTGTCGCCGAATGCCTGCATCACCCGCGCGTTGTCGCCGGACAGGTTGATCACCACGTTGGCGCCCCCCTTCAGGGCAGGCTCGACCCACAACATTCCCAGGCCGGCGTTGCTGTAGATCTCGCCGGACATGCGCGCCTTGCTTTCCCACACCGGCGTCTTGAACTTGAGCATGATCTGGTCGCGCCAACCGTAGTTGGTGCCCTTGATCGCCGCGAGGTGCTGGGCGTCAAACGCCGGGGTCATCTGGATCTTGTTCAGGGCGCGCAGTGGCACGGCCAGCACCACGTAGTCCGCCTGATAGCTGACGTTGTCGACTTTGACGGTCACGCCGTCCTTGTCCTGAATGATCGACGAGACCCGAGAATTGGTCTTGATGGTTTTCAGCTGTTTGACCAGGGCCTGGGCCAGCACCGGGCTGCCACCAACCAGGCGCGAAGCACGCAGGTCACGATCGGAGACGCCACGGTAAACGCGGCTCTGCTGCGCGAAGTACAGCAGCGACAAGCGCGAAGGTTCGTCGTAGCGGGTGCGGATCTGCTGGTTGATCAGCTGGCGAGCGGTGGCCGGCAGGTTCTGCTTGTCGAGCCAGCTCGACACGTTCATCTGGTCCAGCGCATGCAGCGTGTTGTTGGCGGCCGGGTTCTGCGGGTCGTCGATCGAGCGCGCCAGGTCGTCCACGGTCTTGTCGAAGCGCTTGAGCGCCTCGGCGGTGGCCGGCTGTTTGGTCGCCAGGTCGGCGGCGGAGAAATACTCGCCATCGATCAGGTAGCCTGGGGTCCGCACGAACTCAGGGGCCGGCGTGGTGCTCAGCTTGAAATTCGATACGTACTTGTTCAAAACCGGTTGGACCTTGTCGTTGCCGATCCACTCGCTGGTGGCCATGCCGGAACGGCCGCCCAGGCTCGACCTGGCTTCCAGCAAGGTGACCTGCCAGCCCTTGCTCTGCAGCTCATACGCGGCAGTCAGGCCCGACAGGCCGCCGCCGATCACGATCGCGGTTTTATCCTTGGCCAGCGCAGACACGCTGAACAGCCCCAACATCACCAGCGCACAGGCGCGCAGCCAACCGACAGACATTCAGCGAACTCCGGAATCACACGAGGAAAACAGTAGTTTTTTGCGAGCCAGACGGCTCAAGAACCGCGAAGGATACGTCAGCCTTCAGACGCCCGCCAGCAACGTCTATCGGCCTGTACAAAGTAGCTGATTCGACACAATGGGTTGTCCCCGTGGCACGCATTGCATAGGCTTGCGCGATTGTTTGTCCGCGCTGGTCACGGACCGTCTCCAGGAGAGTGAAAATGGGCCTGAATAATCAGTGGATGCAACGCGATCTCGCCGTGTTGTGGCATCCCTGCACCCAGATGAAAGATCACGAACAACTGCCGCTGATCCCGATCAAGCGCGGGGAAGGCGTGTGGCTGGAAGACTTCGAAGGCAAACGCTACCTCGATGCGGTCAGCTCCTGGTGGGTCAACGTGTTCGGTCACGCCAACCCGCGGATCAACCAGCGCATCAAGGACCAGGTCGACCAGCTCGAACATGTGATCCTTGCCGGCTTCAGTCATCAGCCGGTGATCGAGTTGTCCGAGCGCCTGGTGAAGATGACGCCGGAAGGCCTGACCCGGTGCTTCTACGCCGATAACGGCTCGTCCTGCATCGAAGTCGCGCTGAAAATGAGCTTTCACTACTGGCTCAATCGCGGTGCGCCTGCCAAGAAGCGCTTCGTCACCCTGACCAACAGCTACCACGGCGAAACCATGGCGGCGATGTCGGTGGGCGACGTGCCGCTGTTCACCGAGACCTACAAAGCGCTGTTGATGGACACCATCAAGGTGCCGAGCCCTGACTGCTACCTGCGCCCCGAGGGCATGAGCTGGGAAGAGCACTCGCGCAACATGTTCGCGGCCATGGAGCAGACCCTGGCCGAAAACCACGACACGGTCGCGGCAGTGATCGTCGAGCCGCTGATCCAGGGCGCCGGCGGCATGCGCATGTACCACCCGGTGTACCTCAAGCTGCTGCGAGAAGCTTGCGACCGCTACGGCGTGCACCTGATCCACGACGAAATCGCCGTCGGCTTCGGCCGTACCGGGACGATGTTCGCCTGCGAACAGGCCGGCATCCGCCCTGATTTCCTGTGCCTGTCCAAGGCCCTGACCGGCGGCTATCTGCCGCTGGCGGCGTGCATGACCACCGACGAGGTCTACAGCGCGTTCTACGACGACTATCCGACCCTGCGCGCCTTCCTGCACTCCCACAGCTACACCGGCAACCCGCTGGCGTGCGCGGCGGCCCTGGCGACCCTGGATATTTTCGAGGAAGACAACGTCATAGAGAACAACAAGGCCCTGGCCCAGCGCATGGCTTCGTCGACGGCGCACCTGGTCGATCACCCGAACGTGTCAGAAGTGCGCCAGACCGGCATGGTGCTGGCCATCGAGATGGTCAAGGACAAGGCCAGCAAGGAAGCTTACCCATGGCAGGAACGTCGTGGCCTGAAGGTGTTCCAGCACGCTCTGGAGCGCGGTGCTTTACTGCGCCCATTGGGCAGCGTGGTGTACTTCCTGCCGCCGTATGTGATCACCCCGGAGCAGATCGACTTCCTTGCCGAAGTGGCCAGCGAAGGGATCGACATTGCAACCCGTGACAGCGTCAGCGTGGCAGTGCCGAAGGACTTCCACCCGGGGTTCCGTGATCCGGGTTGATTTGATTTATTCAACATTTGTGGTGCCTGGACTGCCGCTTTCGCGAGCAAGCCCGCTCCCACAGGGAAATGCATTCCAATGTGGGAGCGGGCTTGCTCGCGAATGAAGTCGACACCGATTCATCTGATTCACATCTTTCCCGAGAACCAAAATGAGACTCTCCCGCTTCTTTATCGACGCCCCCCTGAGCATCGGCGAGCACGAGTTGCCCGAAGCCCAGGCCCATTACATCAGCCGCGTGCTGCGCATGGCCGAGGGCGATGCGTTGCAGTTGTTCGACGGCTCGGGCCAGGAGTTTCGCGCCGCACTGGTCGAAGTCGGCAAAAAACGCGTGGTGGTGCAGATCGATGAAAGCTTCGCCGGGCAGGTTGAATCGTCGCTGCAAATCCATCTCGGCCAGGGCCTGTCCCGGGGCGAGCGCATGGACTGGGCGATCCAGAAAGCCACGGAACTGGGCGTCACTGAAATCACCCCGATCTTCACCGAGCGCTGCGAAGTCCGGCTCAAGGACGAGCGCGCCGACAAACGCCTGCTGCACTGGCGCCAGGTGGCGATCAGTGCTTGCGAACAATGCGGGCGCTCGCGAGTGCCGGTGATTCATCCGCCGCTGTTGCTGACTGACTGGCTGAAGCAAACACAAGCCGAGTTGAAGCTGGTGCTGCATCCGGTGGCTGAGCCGTTGGTGAGCCATGCCAAACCTTCAAGCCTGGCATTCCTGATCGGTCCGGAGGGTGGTTTGTCCGATGCCGAAGTCGATCAGGCCAAGGCCAGCGGCTTCCACGCCGCCCGCCTCGGTCCACGGGTGCTGCGCACCGAAACCGCGCCGGTTGTTGCACTGGCGGTGGCCCAGCAACTCTGGGGTGACTTCTAGTGCCTCTTCGCGAGCAAGTCGGATCGCCGCACCGCCGCTCCCACAGGGGAATGCGTTCCAATGTGGGAGCGGGCTTGCTCGCGAAGGCAGCGCCTCGGTCTGCACACTACTGCACCGGATCACTCACCGGTTTGGCAATGATCGCCTTGAGTTCGCTGGTCATCGGGAACTCAAGGTTCAAACCCTTCGGCGGGATCGGCTGCTCGAACCAGCGCTTGTAGATGCCATTGATCTCGCCCGAACTGTACAGATCCGCCAACGCGCCGTTGACCAGCGCCAGGAACTGCGGATCGTCCTTGCGCACCATGCAGCTGTAGATCTCCCGCGATTGCTCCTCCCCGACCACCACCCACTTGTGCGGGTCATTGGCCTTGGCGCGCTCGCCGTAGAGCAGCGCGTCGTCCATGTAGAACGCCACCGCCCGGCCCGATTGCAGCATCTGGAAGGCTTCGCCGTGGTCCTTGGCGCTGATCACGAACATGTCGATCTTGTGATCGACGTTGTAGCTTTTCAGGAAGCGCTCGTTGGTGGTGCCAGCGGTGGTCACCACGTTCTTGCCGCGCAGGTCGGCGAAGCTCTTGATCCCGCTGTCCTTCGCGGTCAGCAACTGGCCTTTGACGTAGATGAAGCCATAGGAGAACGCCACCTGTTTCTGCCGTTCGGCGGTCACGCCGGTGGAGCCGCACTCCAGATCCACGGTGCCGTTCTGCACCAGTGGAATGCGGGTTTGCGAGGTCACCAGGTTGTACTTCACCTTCAAGTCCGGCAGCGCCAGTTGCTGCTGGATGCGCTCGACGATCTTGCCCGCCAGATCCACCGAGTAACCCATCGGCTTGCCGCTGTGATCGCCCACGTAGGAGAACGGCACCGAAGCATCGCGATAGCCCAGGGTGATGCTGTTGGCGCTGGCTATCTTGCTCAGGGTGCCGGTCAGCGGCACTTCATTGGCCTGAACCTGACTGCCAAGCAACAGGCCAAGCGTACAAGCGAGCAACGTGATTTTTTGCATTGTTATTCTCCGTTGTTGTGGGTGTTGGTTTATCAGACGCGTGCAGCGATGACGGTGATTTCCACCAGCACCTGCGGGCGGGCCAGTTCGGCCTGCACAGTGGTGCGGCTCGGTGCCTGCCCCGGCGATAGCCAGGCCGACCAGACCTCGTTCATCGCGGCGAAATCCTCGGTGATGTTCTTCAGGTAAATGGTCGCACTGAGCAGATGATCCTTGTCGCTGCCCGCCTCGGCCAGCAAGGTATCGATTTTCGCCAGCACTTCGTGGGTCTGGCCGCTGGCATCCCGGGCATCGCCCGGCACCTGCCCGGAGAGAAACACCAGGTCGCCAAAGGTCACGGCGCCAGACAGGCGCGGGTTGCTGTGCAGTCGGGTAATGGTCATTGCAGTGTCCTCTTCAGAAATCGGTGTTCAGACGGCCCGGTGGTTGAAACCACGCAGGTCAATGGAAGGCCGGCGCTCGCCGATCAGCTCACTGAGCAAGCGCCCGCTGCCGCAGGCCAGGGTGAAACCCAGCGCGCCGTGGCCGAGGTTGAGCCACAGGTTGCGATACGCCGTCGCGCCCAGCAACGGCACGCCGCTGGGGGTGGCCGGGCGCATGCCGGCCCACTCGACGGCTTCGTCATAGGCGCCGGCATTTGGAAAGGTGTCATGGGCCTGACGCTTGATCAGCGCCAGGCGCTTGGGGTCCAGCGCAGGGTCGAAGCCGACGATGTCGACCATCGCCGCCACTCGCAATTGCTTGCCGATGCGGGCATAGACGATCTTGCGGTCGTAGTCGGTGATGCTCATGTCCGGCGCCCGGTGACCGGCACCGATCGGCACGGTCAGGCTGTAGCCCTTGAGCGGATAGAGCGGCAGTTGCAGCCCGGGAAGCGCCAACAGCGGACTGCGGTGACCGGCGGCGATCACCAGTTGTTCGACCGGCAGCACGTGTTCGCCCAGTTCGATGGCATTGACACTGCCGTTGCTGTGGCGGATGCCGGTCACCGCTTGTCCGAGACGAAACTCGCAACGGCCGGACGCTTGCAGCCGGGCGGCCAGTTGCTGGCAAAAGCCGTGGCAGTCGCCGACCTCTTCGTCCGGGGTGTAGATCGCCCCGACAAAGGGCGCATCGAGCAGCGCCGGTTCCAGTTGCACGCATTCGGCCGGCGACAACACCTGCTGTTGCTGGGGATCGGCCAGGCCCTGGCGCGCATGCTCGAAGCTGTTGTTCTGGCGGAAAGTCACCAGTTTGCCATTGCGCCGCCACTGGAATCCCGCCAATCCATCGTCCTCGCGCCAGGACTTCAACGTGTCCTGGCTGAACAGCGCCAGACGCAGCAAGTGCGCGGCGTTCTCGCGGTTGACCGAGCGGCGGCAGGCGCCGAGGAACGACGCCATCCAGCGCCACTGGGCCGGGTCGAAGCGCGGGCGCAGCTTCAGCGGTGAGTCGCCGCGCAGCATCCAGCCGATAGCTTGCCAAGGCACACCGGCGTCGGCCAGGGGCGCGACATAGCGATAGGACAACTGGCCGCCGTTGGCGAAGCTGGTTTCGCTGCCCAGCGAGCCCCGCGCCTCGACCACCGTCACTTCGAAGCCGTCGCGCACCAGCGCATAAGCCGTTGCCAGGCCAATCACGCCGCCACCGATGATGCACACACGCTGAGCCATGTCCGTCCTTAAAACCGTTGTGAAGACGAGGCCAAGGTTAGAACCTGGTGACAGACCTTGAACAATGCATAAAGATGGCAAACCCATAAACAAAGGTTATGGACTTGCCATGCGCCTTCGCCATATCGAGATTTTCCAGGCCATCCGCCAGACCGGTTCGATCAGCGCTGCCGCGCAATTGCTGCACGTCTCGCAGCCGGCGGTGAGCAAGGTGTTGCAGCACGCCGAGCAACAATTGGGTTTTCCGCTGTTCCTGCGGGTGCGCGGCAAGTTGCAGGCGACGCCGGAAGCGCTGGAACTGGAGCGCGAAGTGGACAAGGTCAGCGAAAGCCTGCAAGGCGTGCGACGCCTGGCGCAGAGCCTGCGCCGCGAGCCTGGCCACAGCCTGCGCATCGGTGCCACCCCGGCGCTGGCCCTGTCATTGCTGCCGCCGGCCATTCACGAATGGACCGGGCGTTACCCGGACATCGTTTGCGAACTCTCCAGCGCCCACAGTCGCGAACTGGTGCAGAACCTGTTGATGCGTGAAGTGGATGTCGCCCTGACCCTGCAACGCCCGGATCACCCGGGGCTCAAGGCCCAGGCGCTGGCGTCCAGCGTGCTGGTGGCGCTGGCGCCGAGTGGTTACTGGCCTCAGGAAGAGGCAGGTAAACCGTTGCCGCTGATGGCGCTGGCGGATGCGCCGCTGATCGGTTTATCCAGCGCTGATCCGCTGGCCGCGCGACTCGACAGTTACCTGGAAGCGGTCGAACCGCCGCCCCGGGTACGCATCGCCGTGCAAACCTACTCACTGGCACGGGCGATGGTGGAATCCGGCGCGGGCCTGGCGGTGATCGATCCGTTCACCGCCCTTGGCGCCTCTTGCGCCAGCACAACCATCCGCCCTCTGGCACCGCCGCTACCCATCATCCTGTACGCAGTGACCCGCGCCGCCGAACCACCGCCCCACACCTTGAACGACCTGTTGCAGGTGTTCAGCCGTCGAGCCCGGGAGCAGCTGGATCGCCTGGTCCCGGTACAGCCTTAAAGGACATAAAAGAAAATCGCCACAAAGTGCAGCAAACTCCCGGCGATCACGAACAGATGCCAGATCCCGTGGGCATGGCGCAGGCGATGATCGAGGGCAAAAAAGATAATCCCCACCGTGTACAGCACCCCGCCCGATGCCAGCCACGCAAACCCGGCGGGGCCCAGCGCTGCGAGCAGCGGCTTGACCGCCACCAGCACGATCCAGCCCATCACCGCATAAATCACGATCGACAGAATGCGTGCTTCCGAACGCGGCTTGATCTCTTGCAGGATGCCGATCAGCGCCAGGCCCCAGACAATCCCGAACAACGTCCAGCCCCACGGCCCGCGCAGGGTCACCAAGCAGAACGGCGTGTAGCTGCCGGCGATCAACAGGTAGATCGAAAAGTGATCGACCTTCTGCATGATCGCTTTCTTGCGCCCGCGCACGCTGTGGTACACGGTCGATGCGCTGTATAGCACTAGCAAGGTAAGGGCGTAGATCGCCATGCTGACAATCTTCCACGGGCTGCCGTCGAGGCTGGCCAGCACAATCAGCCACACCCCGCCGACAAACGCCGCCACGGCCCCGACCAGATGCGTCCAGGCGTTCAGTCTTTCCCCGTGATACATGCGTTGCTCACCTCGAATTTCATTGTCGCAGAGCGCAAGGCTCAGGCTTGAAGCGTAAAAGCGCAATGTTTCTGTACGACGGGCCCGGCGTAATTGGGCACAATCGAATCATTCCAAAAAGAGTCCGCCCCATGCTGATCGATGAAGAGTTGACCCTGAAAAAACTCGAGGTGTTCCTGGCTTTCATGCGCACCGGCAACCTGGCGCGGGCCGCTGCCGAATTACAGACCAGCAACGTCAGCGTGCATCGGGCGATCCATTCCCTGGAAAGCGCCCTGCGCTGCCCGTTGTTCAAGCACGAAGGCCGCAGCCTGACGCCGCTGGAAAGCGCTTATGTGCTGGAAGAGCGGGCGCAGAAGTTGATTCAGGACGTGGTTGAAAGCGTGCGCCTGACTCGCGAAGCCGCCGGTTTCTCCGCCGAGCGCTTCAAGTTGGGTTCACTCTATTCGCTGACAGTGAAGACCGTGCCGCAGTTGATCATGGGCCTGAAGATCCGCCGCAGCGAGCTGAACATCGACCTGATACTGGGCTCCAATATCGACCTGCTCTACAAGCTCAAGAACATGGAAGTCGATGCGGCCCTGGTGTCGCTGGACGACACCGTCAACGATCCGGATTGCGAGCAGATCCCGCTGTTTTCCGACGACATCTTCCTCGCCACGCCCGCCGATTCGAAGTTTGCCCAGCGAACCGAAGTCGACCTGGCCGAGGTCCGCGACGAAACCTTCATCACCCTGACCCAGGGCTTCGCCACCCATCAGGACGGCAAGCGGGTATTCGAGCAGGCAGGGTTCGAGCCGAAGGTGGCGATGCAGGTCAACGACATCTTCACCCTGCTGAGCATGGTCAGTTCGGGCGTAGGTTATGCGTTGCTGCCGGGGCGGATTGCGGCGGTGTACGAGAACCGGGTGAAGCTGATCCCGTTGCAGGAAAAGTACCGCTTGCAGCAGCACATTGGCCTGGTGTTCCTGAAGGCCAAGGAGCGTGATCCGAATCTGCTGGCGTTGCTGGCGGAGTGTCGGATGTATGCCAATCGGCAGGTCTGAAACCGCGTCGCCTGCATCGCGGGCAAGCCACGCTCCCACAGGAACTGCGCTATCCCTGTGGGAGCGAGCTTGCTCGCGATGACGTCGGTACAGTCAGCGAAGATCCCGAGACTTACCCAACAATCCCGCGAACAATGAAGTACAACAGCGAAGGCCCCAACAAGCAGCCAAGCCCGGTGTGGAACGTCGCGGTCAACGCGCCATAAGGCACCAGACGCCGATCCGTCGCCGCCAAGCCAGCGGTCACACCGCTCACGGTGCCGGCCAGCCCGCCGAACACCATCGCCGAACGCGGGTTATCCAGGCCCATCCAGCGCGCCGCCATCGGCGTGCCGACCATCACCAGAATCGCCTTGATCAGGCCGGTAGCAATCGACAGCGCCATCACATCCGAAGTCGCACCGATTGCCGCACCGGTCACCGGCCCGACGATGTAAGTCACCGCACCGGCGCCAATGGTGGTCATGCTCACCGCATCGCGATAACCGAAGGCCCAGGCCATGCATGCGCCGACAATGAACGGCAGCACCGTGCCCAACAGCAGCGCGATCACGCCAATCAAACCGGCCTTTCTCGCTTCCGTGGCTTGTACCTCGAATGCCGTGGCGACGATGGCGAAGTCCCGCAGCATGGCGCCGCCCATCAACCCGATGCCGGAAAACAGCGTCAAGTCCGCCAGGCCTTTTTGCCCGCCAGTCATCGTGCCGCCGACCCAGGCCAGCACCAGGCCGATGACGATGGCAATCGCCGAGCCGTGGATACGCCCGAAGGTCAGGCGTTTGGAGATCAGCACTGACACCCACATGATCACGCCGACAAAGGCGAATGCGGTGACCAGACCGTTGTGTTCCAGACCGTTCTTGATGAGATCCCACATATCAGCGACCTCCTGCCGGTGCGCCAACCAACGTTACATCCACCGGTTCATCGGGCAAGGGTTCGCCTTTGTGGGTCCGGCTGATCAGGGCAATGGTGCAGCCGCAGATCACCACCGAACCGATCGCCGCCAACACCGCCACCGGACCACCGTGCAGCGCCGTGACCACGTTTTGTTGCGCCGCCATCGCCACCACCACCGGAATGTACATCGCGCCCCAGAAGGCGACGCCCAGCTCGCAATCCTTGGTCATGCCACCACGCCTGTGCATCCACAACCGTGCGCATATCAGCAGGATCATCGCGATCCCGACACCGCCGACGTTTGACTTCACTCCCAGCAACACACCGAGCATGTCACCCATGATCACCCCTGCCAGCGTACAGATCGCCAACAGCGCCACACCGTAAATAATCATTGTTGTAGTCCTCAAAGTGCATTTCGAATGTTGTTTTTGTTGTTCGAAGCCTTAAGTCGGGTGATTTAAAAGTGGCGACTTCCCTCCTCACGCATCAGCGCCTGCAAGGTATCGAGCCGGGAACCGTCGAAGGCAATCACGGTGCCCTGCTCGAACACCCGGCGCGCCAGCCCGGTCAACACCGCACCGGGCGGCAGTTCGATCTGTAGACGTACGCCGCGCTCGTAGGCGCTTTGTACCGTGCCGCGCCAATCGACGATGCGGCACATGTTGAAGGCCAGGTCGTCACGCAAGGCTTCAGGCTTGATCAGCGGGCGTGCACGACTGCCGCTCAGGTAACCCATCTTCGGGGTTTGCAGCGGTACTTTGGCGAAGGCTTCGGCCAACCGTTGCGCGGGTGCCTCAAGCAATGGGCAGTGGGACGGCACGCTCACTGCCAGACGCTTGGCCAGGCCAACCCCGCAACCTTTCGCCAACTCGGCCACCGCTTTCATCGCCGCGTCGCTACCGGCAATCACCACCTGGTTATCGGCGTTGATATTGGCCAGATAAACCGGCATTTCTGCGCTGTGCACCCGGGCCAGCAATCCTTCCACTGTGGCCAGGTCCAGACCGATGATCGCGGTCATACCGTAGCCCTGTGGATAAGCCTGCTGCATCAATTCACCGCGCAGGCTGACCAGATGCAACGCATCGCTGAAACCCAGGGCGCCAGCCACCACCGCAGCCGGATAAGCACCGATCGACAAGCCGGCCACATAATCCGGGGCCATGGCCAGTTGACGTGAAGCGGCGACACCGGCGATCAGCAGGCAAAGCTGAACCGCCCTTGTCGACTGCAACGCCTCGGCAGAATCCAGCTGCGTCACATCTTCACCGAGCAGGTCGCTCGCCTCGTTCAACGTTTCCCGAGGCAAACGCGCCAGCATCCCGGGTTGTTGCGCGCCCTGGCCGGGGAACACCAGCAAGCTACTCATGCTGCTTGCTCCTGTGGATTCCACGGATCAGTGACCAGGTTGGCCTGAGTGGCACTTTTCAACAGGACCCGCGACGAAGCACCGGCCCATTCGCGCAAGGCAACGGCACCCGACGGTGTCTGCAATTGCAGGTCCACGCGGCACACGGCGGCATCAAGAACGGCTACCAACGCCTGGGCGTCGACACGACTCAACGGACGCGGAGTACGCAGGATCAGGTCGAGGTCGCTGCCTTCGTGCAAAGCGGCAAACCCACTGGCCAACTCGAACCCGGCGCTGCCGCTGACACCCCAGACCCAACCACTGTCATCGAGGTGCGAGCGCAGTTGCGCCAAGGCCCGCAGCGCCGGAAAATCGCGCTGGCCTTGAACATGGCAGAGCTCTTCCGGCCGCACCCGCCGCGTGACGGCAGCGACTGCCATCACCGCTGCAAATCGCTGTTCGCGCAGCGGCCCGCGCACGCCCACCGCCACCTGCCCCGCCGCGCTCAAGGCACGACGGACCACCACCGGCTGGCCGGCACTGATCGACTCGATCACCCAGGCAGGCGCATCCGCAGGCAACTGCTGCGGGGTCATGCCCCACAGCAGGTCGTGAGCCATTAGCGTGCTCACCACTGCGCTCTCAGCAATTGGCGAACCTTGCTCGACGCCGCCCGATTGGCTGCCCCCAGGCGACAGCTCAGATCAGGGCCAACGGCGGCCACATCGCCAATCGCCTGATGCAGGCACTCGGTCACCCGCGCCAGATCCGCCGCCGTCGGCTGCTCGATCTGTTCCACCGACAAGGTTTCCCACAACAGCCCGAGGCTGGCGTAGCTGTCGATGTCATAGGCCATCGGCGGCACGCTGGCAGCCAGGGCTTCGAGCTCTTCGACGCTGCGCAAGGTCACCCGGGCCGCCGACGCCTTGCCCATGGCATGCACCATCACCCCCGGATCGCGCAGGGCGAGCAAGCGGTTGGCCTGATAGCCGTGGGCCAGAAATGCCCCGGACATTGCCTTGCCCACCAGCAAACCGATCACCGCATGCCCGGCCAGACGGGCACGGGCATAACTGCCCGCCGCAGCGGCCAGCGCCTGATGAATACCGAGGGCTTCCTCACGTCGACCGTAAGCCTGGCTCGGCACGTCGACGATGGCGATCAGGGCGCGTTTGTGTGCCTTGTTCTGATCGGCGGCGATGACTTCATCCACGGCCTTGGCCAGGCCCCAGCCTTCGAGCAAACCCACCTCGCCGTTGCGTGCACGGACGAAGCGGTTTTCCGGATCGGCCACCACCGCGATGAAACGCACAGGCTGATCGCCCAGCGAACCGTCCGCGACCTTCAGCGAAGCCGGCAAACCTTCGACCGCTTTCGCCCCGGCACTCAAGGCTTTGAACCAGTTCAAGCCTCGCAGGGAATACGAACTCATGGGCGTTCTCCTTGGTACAGATCGCGAACCACAGACGGCTCGATTTGCGGTTCGGCATCCAGACGCGCCAACCGTTGCAGGAACAGTTCGGCCTGTTGACTACGTGGTTGCGCCGGCAATCCTTGCTGGAGTAACTCGCCCACTTGCTGGCGAATCTGCGCCACGTCGTCGGCAACATAGCGATCCACCAGGCCACTGGCGAAACGCTGCTCGCCACCGGTCAAGCTCCAGATGAAGGGCCGGTCGCGGGAGTCGTACTCCTCGAGTCCGGCTTCCTGCTCGATCACCAGCGGACCGTTCAGGCCCAGTCGCGCCTCCTGGGTCACCAACAGATAGCTGCACAACCCGGCGGCAATCGACATGCCGCCAAAGCAACCGACGCTGCCCGCCACCACACCGACCACGGGTTGGTACTGCTGCAAATCGACAATCGCCGCGTGGATGTCGGCAATGGCCGCCAGGCCGAGGTTGGCTTCCTGCAAGCGCACGCCGCCGGTTTCCAGCAGCAGCACGGCGCGGGTCGGGATGCCGTTGCGGTTATCTTCGGCGGCCAGTTCCAGTGCGCCGGCAATTTTTGCTCCGCCGACTTCACCGAGGCTGCCGCCCTGGAACGCACCTTCGATGGCCGCGATCACCACCGGCAAACCATCGAGATTGCCCTTGGCGATCACCACGCCGTCGTCGGCTTGCGGCACCACGCCCTGGCGCGACAGCCACGGCGACATGATCCGTTGAAAGGGGTCGAGCAGTTCGCGGAAGGTGCCGGCGTCGAGCAGGGCCTTGGCCCGTTGCCGGGCACCGAGTTCGACGAAGCTGTGTTTGTTGAGCAGGGATGCGCTGTCAGTCATGGCCGATCTCCTCGAAGCCCTGTTCCAGACGCAGGCGCACCACGCCGGGGGTCGCGCCGAAATCGTGGATATCGATATCCATGGCCGGTGGCGTCTGGCCGTCGAACATCCGTGCGAACAGATGCTGCCAGCGTTGTTCGCTGCCATTGACCGAGGTCTGCACATTGATCGTCAGCTTGCCGGCCTGACCCGGTTCGATCAGCACTTCCAGATCACCCGAGCCGACACAGCCCACCAGAGTGCGACCGCGTGGCGGCTGCCCGGCGGGGAATTCAAAAGATAAGGTTTCCATCAAAACACTTCCCTTCTTGAATGGCAGAGGATGAGGCCGTCGCCAGACGCGATGCGGTCGATGAACAGGCAGGCGGCGAGCAGGTCGGCAGCGCCGCCGGGCGAGGCATTCAACGCGGTGAGTTGTTGGTCCAGCTCATACAGGCGGCGACGCCCACCGAGGCTGGCACTGCCACCGGCATCGAGCACCGCCCGGGCGCCCAGTTGCATGGTGTTCAGGCCTTCTTCACCGGCGCGGTAAAGCACGCAGGTGTCGGCCAGATTGGTCATGATCGCCAACAGCGCATCGAGCCGGGCGTTCTGTTCGCCATGACCAGCGGCGCGGCTACGCAGCAGTTGTGGCAGAGCACGTTGGGTCACCGCCGGAAAACCCAGTTGCGCTTCTTCACGGGCACCGCGAGCGCCGTAGCGTTGGGCCACTTGCGCACCGTGACTGAACGGACGTGGAGCAAAACGGTCGTCGAGCAGGGCCAGCCGCGCAGCCCGTAACGCCACGCTATTGGCGTTGCAAGATTGAGGCTCCAGCGCAGCGGCAGTGATCAACAAGCCCAAGGCCCAGATCGCCCCGCGATGAGTGTTCACCCCGCCGGTGGTGTCGAGCATCGCCTGCTCGCCTTTGCGACCGATGCGGCCCACGGCTTCGCGCAGGGGCAAGCCGATTTCGCCTAACTCGATGGCGGCTTCCGCCATTTCTTTAAAGGCCGGCCACAAGGACAGCGCCGAGGCGTGCATCAGCCCCAGGTGCAAATCGGTGTGGGCGCCATTGCCGCGACGATCGACCAGTGCCGGTTTTGGCGACAGATCAGCCTCATCGATCAGTGCGTCCACCGCCAGGTCCGCCAGCCGTTCGGCCAGGCTCAGGCTTTTTGCTTGCAGGTTAAGTGCGTGCATTACCAGCTCCTGAACTTGGCGGGCGGGTTGTAGAGGCCACCGGACCACTCCACCAGATCGGCCACGCTTTTCGCCGCGAGCAATTCGCGAGTGGCATCGGTGCGGCGGATGCCGAGGTCTTCGGGCAAGGCGATCAGGCCTTCGCGGCGCATCCGCGCGGTGTCTTTGGGGTTGTGGCGCAGGCCGATGGCGGTCACCCCGGCGACGGCGGCGATCATCGCCTGGCGTTCTTCCAGCGAGCGCGCCTTGTACAGGTAGGCAATGCCTTCTTCGGTCAACAGGTGGGTCACGTCGTCGCCGTAGACCATGATCGGCGCCAGTGGCATGCCGCTTTTCTTCGCCACATCGACCGCATCGAGGGTTTCCACGAAAGTCGGTTTGCCGCCCTCCTGGAAGGTTTCGACCATCTGCACCACGAGCTTCTTGCCACGTTCGAGCATCGGCTCGGCCACATCGGTATTACGCATGTCGAGCCAGGCCGGCGTGCCGTGGCGACGACCGCGCGGGTCGTGGCCCATGTTCGGTGCCCCGCCGAAACCGGTCAGGCGTCCGCGCGTCACGGTGGAAGAATGACCGTCGCCATCGACTTGCAAAGTCGCGCCGATAAACAGGTCCACGGCGTATTGCCCGGCCAGCTGGCTGAACATCCGATTGGAACGCAGGGAGCCGTCGCGCCCGGTAAAGAACACATCCGGACGCGCCGCAATGTAGTTTTCCATCCCCAGTTCGGTGCCGAAGCAATGCACGCTTTCGACCCAGCCACTTTCGATGGCGGGAATCAGGGTCGGATGCGGGTTGAGGGTCCAATTGCGGCAGATCTTGCCTTTGAGGCCGAGAGACTCGCCATAGGTCGGCAGGATCAGTTCGATGGCAGCGGTATTGAAACCGATGCCGTGGTTGAGGGATTGCACGTTGTGTTTTTCGTAGATGCCGCGGATCGCCATCATCGCCATCAGCACGTGCACGGGCTTGATGTGCCGAGGGTCGCGGGTGAACAGCGGTTCGATATAGAACGGCTTGTCGGCCACCACAACGAAGTCGACCCAGGAGGCGGGAATGTCTACCCGCGGCAGGTCGCTGACGTCGTCCACCAACTGGTTGACCTGGACGATGACGATGCCGTCGCTGAAGGCCGCCGGTTCGATCAGCGCCGGGGTGTCTTCGGTGCTCGGCCCGGTGTAGATGTTGCCGGCGCGGTCTGCCATGAACCCGGCCGAAAGCACGACGTTGGGAATCAGGTCCACCACCAGCCGTGCGTAGAGTTCGATGTAGGTGTGGATCGCGCCGACTTCCAGCAGGCCGTCTTCGAGCAACTGGCTGATGCGCAGGCTTTGGGTGCCGGCGAAGGAGAAGTCGAGCTTGCGGGCGATGCCGCGTTCGAACAGGTCCAGGTGCTCGGAGCGTCCGACGCTGGGCATGATCATGTGCAAGTCATGCAGCTTCGCGGGGTCGGCCTTGGCCAGGGAGCGCGAAAGGAAATCCGCCTGCTTCTGGTTGTTGCCTTCGAGCACAACGCGGTCGCCGGGCAGGATCAGCGCTTCAAGCGCCGCGACGATGTTGTCGGTGGGCAACACCACACCGTCGGCAAGACCTCGCACCAGCTCGAGGCGCCGCTGCTTTTCGCTGCGCCGCCGCGTCCATCGCGAGTCGGGGGATATTGTTGTTGTCATGACCACTCCACGGGTTCGCTGTCGTGGAGCTACCTTAGGAGTGTTGGGCGTAGCGTATCAATCAAGCAGAGTGGTGGATCGTTACGCTCAGGTTAATGATCGAGATCTGCGTCGTTCATGCTGGCCTCTTCGCGAGCAAGCCCGCTCCCACAGGGTTTTGTGTTCACCACAGATCAACTGTGGGAGCGGGCTTGCTCGCGAAGGCGTCAGTCAGATCACCGCTGAATCGGGATCAGTTGATTAACCCGGCATCCACTAACAATTCCTCCAGCGCCAACAGATCCGGCACCTTGGCCACCAGCTCGCCCACCTGCACCGCTGCCTGCTCCAGCGAACACAACGGCACATCCACGTAACTCAACTGACTATCGAGCTTGCAGGAGCGCGGAATCCCCTGCACCAGCAGCGCGATGAACTTCAGCTCGGGGCGCCCGCCGAGGGCGTTGAGAATGACGATCCGCGCGCGTTCGCCAATGACGATTTTCTGCGCGCATGCCGACTCGAAACTCAGCAGCGGAATCTGCCGGTCGCGCCACTTCACCAGGCCCAGGTACCACGGCGGTGTGTCGAGGTCGAACGTCCCCGGCGGCTGGTAATCGATCAGCTCGGCAACGGCGACGTTGGGCAGGATCAGGTTGCGGTCGACCAACGGCAGCAGCAGGCCGGTGAGGTTACTGGTGCGGTGCTCAAGCATGGGTCTTGCTCCACAAGGCGATGCTTTCGAGCAGCACCGATTCCTGGTACGGCTTGCCCAGGTAGTCGTTGACGCCGATGGCCATGGCGCGGTCGCGGTGTTTCTGGCCGGTGCGGGAGGTGATCATGATGATCGGCAGGTGTTGCAGGCGTTCGTCGTTGCGCACTTGGGTCGCGACTTCGAAGCCATCCATGCGCGGCATCTCGATGTCCAGCAGCATCAGGTCGGGCATGTGCTCCTCCAGCAGCAGCATCGCATCGACCCCGTCCTTGGCGGTCAGCACGTTCATGCCGTGCCGTTCGAGCAAGCGGCTGGTGACCTTGCGCACGGTGACCGAGTCGTCGACCACCATCACCAGCAGCGGGCGCTGCGGTTCGGCCTCGATCTCTTGCCCCGCCGGACGCTGGGGTACACGGGCCTGCATGGCGCGGATCGGCGCCAGCAAATCCAGAATCAGCACCACCCGGCCGTCCCCGAGAATCGTCGCCCCGGACACCCCTTGCACCGCCGCAAACTGCGGCCCCAGGCTCTTGACCACGATTTCGCGAGTGCCGGCCATGGCGTCCACCAGCACCGCGATGTGCCGTTCGTTGCACTGCACCAGCAACACCGGCAATGGCAGGCTCTGGCCCAACAGCTTCGGGCGCGGGCTGGTTTTCAGCAGCTCACCCAGGTAGCACAACTCGTAACGTTGTCCGGCGTATTCGTAGGTCGGCGAATCGAAACGGAAATACCCTTCGAGTTCATTGGGCAGGACCCGCACGATACCGTCGATGGTATTGAGCGGGATCGCGTATTGGTCCTCACCGCACTGCACCATCAACGCCCGGTTGACCGATACGGTAAACGGCAGGCGAATGCGGAAATGCACACCCTGCCCGGGCACCGAGTCGATGCTCATGGTGCCGCCCAGTTGCCGCACCTCTTCGTGCACCACGTCCATGCCGACGCCGCGCCCGGAGATCTGGGTGATTTTTTCGGCGGTGGAAAACCCCGGTTGCAGGATGAACTGCAACACGTCGTGATCGCTGATGACGCTGTCCGGGGCGAGCAGGCCGCGCTTGATCGCCTTGCGCCGCACCGCGTCCAGCGGCACACCGGCGCCGTCGTCGCGGATGTCGAAAATGATGTCGCCGCCTTCGCGCAGCAGATCGAGGGTGATCTTGCCCTTGGCCGGTTTCCCCGCCGCCAGCCGCACGTCGACGGACTCCAGGCCATGGTCGACGGCGTTGCGCAGCATGTGCTCCAGCGGCGCGGCCATGCGTTCGAGAACGTTGCGGTCCATCTCGCCTTCGGCGTTGTCGACGATGAAATCCACGTCTTTGCCCAGTTCACTGGACACCTGCCGGACGATGCGCTGCAAACGCGGGAGCATGCGCTCGAACGGCACCATGCGCGTGCGCATCAGGCCTTCCTGCAATTCGGTGTTGATGCGGCCCTGCTGTTGCAGCAGGTTTTCCGTGTCCTGATTGCGTCGCTCGAGGGTTTCCTTGAGGTCGAGCAAGTCAGAGGCCGATTCGAACAGCGCCCGGGACAACTGCTGCAACTGTGAGTGGCGGTCCATTTCCAGCGGGTCGAACTCCTCGTAGCCCAGGCGTTCGGCGTCGACTTGCTGGCGGCTGAGGATCCGCCCCTGGGTCTCGGTGTCGAGGCGGCGCAACTGATCGCGCATCCGCTCGATGGTGGTCTCCATCTCATTCAGGGCGATGTGCGCATCGTTGACCTGCTGTTCGATCCGGCCACGGAAGATCGAGGTTTCACCGGCCAGGTTGACCAGGTCGTCGAGCAGCTCCGCCGAGACCTTGACCATGTCTGCGCTGGCATCGGACGGCGGCGCCAGCGGCTCGGCCTTGGGAGTGACCGGTGTCGCAACCTGCGCGGGTGTTTCCGGCACGACCGGGTGGCTGAAGTTCTTGATCGCATCGATCAAACGGTCGGCCGGCGGCATCGGCTCACCGGCGCGGGCCGCATCGAGCATCTGCGCCAGGCGGTCATGGCTGCGCTGCAACAGCGCGAACAACGGCTCCGTCGGTTGCAGCACGCCGGTGGACAGGCCTTCGTAGAGGAACTCCAGTTCATGGGCCAGATCGCCAATCGCGGCGATTTCCACCATGCGCGCGCCACCCTTGAGGGTGTGCAGGTCGCGCAGCAGGGTTTCCACTTCCTGACGACTCGAAGGCTGGGCCTGCCAGCGCTCCAGCGCCGCCCCGGAGCTTTCGATGATGTCGAAACCTTCCTCGAGGAAGATCTCCAGCAATTCCGGATCGTGCGCAGCCGAGTCGTTGTCGGTTGCCTGCCGGGCCGCCTCGGCGACACCCGCATGCCCTTGGCGGTAGGCACGAATGGCTTCGATCAGCTCACGGGAATCGTCCAGCGGCTGGTTGAGCTGCAACTGTTCGAGGTACAACGCCAGTCGCTCATGGCTCTGTTGCAGCAGCAGCGCCAGTGAATCGCTGAAGGCATAACGACGGTCCACCAGGCCCTGGTAAAGGCATTCCAGTTCATGGGCCAGATCGCCGACCGGCCCGACCTCGGCCATGCGCGCGCCGCCTTCGAGAGTATGTATATCCCGTTGCAGGGACGACAGCGGCGCGGCGTTGTCCGAGTCGCGCAACCAGCGCTGCAAGGCCTGACCGGCGCTTTCGAGGATATCCACCGCTTCTTCAAGGAAGATCGCAACGATTTCATCGTCCAGCCCTGACGCCGCCGCACTCTGCTCAAGCTCGGCGGTGGCCGTGCCCAATTCGCGGATGCTCAGACTGCGGCTGCCATCGCTGCGGATCAGGCCCATGGCCGACGGATCAAGGCTCTCGTCGAGCAGCTCGCGCAAGGCCCTGATCCGTTGCGGCTGCGGGCTGACTTCCTGGCCGGCGGCCAGTTCGTCAAGCATGTTGATCAGCGCTTCGTGGGCACCCTGTGCTTCATGGAAAAACCGCTCGCTGACCGCCAGGCTGCTTTCTTCCACGGCACCGTAGAGATCGAGCAACGCTTCGCACAGCTCATCCACCTGGTGCAGGTCGGCCAGATGGGCGCCTTCGCCGAGGGTGGTCAATTCGTCCAGCAGCGCGCTGAGCTCCTGACGTTCGCCGGGGTGTTGCTGCCAGCGCTGCAGCAGGCTTTCGGCGTCCAGCAGGATGTCCATGCCCTGGGCGAGGAAGTTGTTGATCAGTTGCGGATCGCGCTTGATCCGCAACCCGGTGTTCGGCGTGCTCAGGAGGTTTTCCAGGCGCTCGGCCAGCAGCGCCCTGGCGCGCTCGGTCAAACCCCGGGCACCAGGAATTTCCGCCAGCGGATCTGTCTTGAGCTGGCGCAAGCCGAGGCGAAACAGTCCTTGCGCTTCCAGCAGCAATTCGACTTCGTCCAGATCCAGCGCGATCAGGTGCGCCTTGTATTCCCGGGCCAGTTGATCCAGCGGCGCGGCCAGTTCGGCAATCGGCAATACACCGGCCATGGAGGCACTGCCCTTGAGGGTGTGCAAGGCGCGCTGCAATTCGTCGCTGGCCTGCAACGGCACATGTTCGGCGGCCTGATCAAGGAAGCGATTGAGGCTGCCCAAGTGGGTTTCGGCCTCTTTGCGGAAGATCTCCAGCAACAGCGGGTCGAGGGCCGCGACATCTTGCGTATCCTCATCGAACACCGGCTCATCGCCCTTGGCCAGGGCGTGGGCACGGGCGACCAACTGATCGACATCGTTGCGCTGACGCTGGGCATTGGCGGCGTATTCGGCCACCAGCTCCGGCAGCAGGTGCAACACATCGCCGATCAGTTGCTGCACCGTAGCGCCCGGCTCCACGCTGTTTTCCAGTACACGGTTGAGCAGGTTTTCCACGGCCCAGGCCAGCTCGCCCAGCACCAGGGCGCGCACCATCCGGCCACTGCCCTTGAGGGTATGGAAGGCGCGGCGCAACTCACTCAGGGCCGAGCGGTTGTCAGGGTTGGCCGACCAGCGCGGCAAGTACTCGCGCAGGATGTCCAGGACTTCGTCGGTTTCTTCGAGGAACACTTCGCGCAGCTCCTCGTCCACCGGTTCTTCGCCTGCGGGCGGCGGCAGCAGGCTGCCCGGGATGCTCAGCGCGGGCGGGTTCAGCGTCGAAACCGGGCTGGCGAGCACATCGGCCAGGGTCTGGACGATCTGTGGATCATCCAGCTCCTGCATCATCTGCATGACCTGCGCTTCGCTCGGGTTGAGCACATCATCAAGCACGGGCACATGCTGCTCACTGGGGAAAAACCCGAGGCTCGCCAGGCTTTTTTCCGCGACATCGAGCAGGTTTTCGCCCTGCGTTTGCGGGTCATCATTGAGGCGCTCGAGGTAGTACTCGATGCTGGTGATCACGTCGGCCAGGCGGTCCAGTTCCTGCCAGCCCGGCTGACCCGGCTCGAGCAACAGGTGCTCGCGGATAAAGTGATTGCAGGTTTCGACCAGGCTCGCCACCCGGCTCAGCGGGATCATCGCCAGCGCACCGCGCACCTGGGTCAGCAAGGCCGGCAGCGCCTGCAAATGCTGGCGGTCCCAATCGGCGTCGATGTAATCGACGATCATGTCCTTGGCCTGCAGCAAACAGATGCGGGCCTCCTTGATCACGATCTGATGGATCTGCGTCAGATCGGTCGTCGGCAGGCGGTTGTCGTCCTGGCTCTCCGGCTCCACGGTTCCGACCATGCCGGCTAGCGTCGCTTCGACGTACAACAAGGCCCCGGCAACGTCCATGAGGATCGCATCGTTGGGTTCGCGCTGGCCCTGGGCGAGGCTGAGTACCACCGCCAATTGATCGATGATCACCTTGCGCGGCTGGCCGAACCCCAGCACCGCCAAGGTGTCGGCGATTTGCCGCAGCGGCGCCAGCAGGCTGTCGAGATCGGAGGTGTGCTGGCGGTCACTGCGCACGAACAAATCCAGGCGCTCCTTGACCCGCACCAGCTCTTCGCACAGCGCAGCCAGCACCGAGCGCATGGCGTCACGGTCAGGCCCGGCCAGCCGCGCGCGTTCTTCATCGACCATGGCGCTGTCGGGCAGCGCGTCGTCCAGTGAGTAGCGTTCTTTCATGGTCAGCATCTGCCCGGTGGGTTGTTCGGCCTTGGCAATGTAGAACAGCAAACTCTTGAGCAGCTCCGGCGGGGCCGGTTGATTGATGCCGGACATGCCTTGTTCGAGCAGGCGCTTGAGTTCCTTGTCGGCCTCCTTGAACAGGCTGCGCAAGGCCGGGCTGTTGGCGATCGCACCGCCCTGCATGCCTTCGACGAGCGCCGATGCCACCTGCCATAAGGGGCTCAGGGGTGCGCTGGCGCAGAGTGCTTCGAGGTGGGTGAAGACCTTGGCCAGGTAATCGAGGGTGGTGTCGTGGTCCTGTTCACGCAGGAATCCGACCAGCGCCATTTGCAGCATCTGCCGCAGCTTGCGCAGCACACCGGGCAATTCGGCCGGTTCCAGCTGCGCCAGCGTTTCTGCGTCCAGCGCCGGCAACTCGGGCAATTGCGGGCTGAACAGGCTGGTTTCCGACAGCAGGCTTTCGCCACGGGCGCTGCGCAGGTCGTTGATCAGTGGCAACACCACCAGTGGCAAGTCGCGGCGCGCGCCTTGCACCCGGTCGAGGTAGATCGGCAGCTGCCCGAGGGCCTGCATCAACAGGTGCAACGCCTCGTCGCGATGGCTGACACGGTTGCCCTGCAAGGCCATGGCCAGTTGTTCCATTTCTTCGGCGAGCAACGCCGCGCCGTAGAACTCGACCATCTGCAAACTGCCGTGGACCTGATGGATGCATGCCAGGCAATCATCCAGCGCATGCGTCGCCTGCGGGTCATCGAGCACGGTTTCGATCGCGTGATGAGCCTGTTTCAGCGTTTCGGCAATCTCGCCCTTGACCCACTCGAGGGCCACATAGTCGTGCCGATCACCCATAACCACTCCAATCACCATTCAGATACCCATGGGCGGTTCAAGCTTTGTCCACAACCTGCGCCTTGGCATCCGGCAAGGTGAAACCGGACACCGAACGACGCAACTGACTGGCCATTTTCGCCAGGTTACCGATGCTGTCGGCCGTGGCGGTGGAACCCGACGACGTCTGCGAGGTGATCTGCTGGATCACGTTCATCGTCAGGGAAATCTGACCGGCCGACGACGTCTGCTGTTGCGCCGCATTGGAAATGCTCTGGATCAACGCCGCGAGCGTCTTGGAGACACCTTCGATTTCTTCCAGGGCCACACCGGCATCCTGCGCCAGACGAGCGCCGCGCACCACTTCGGTCGTCGTCTGCTCCATTGAAATGACTGCTTCGTTGGTGTCGGTCTGGATCGCCCGCACCAGGGTTTCGATCTGCCGGGTGGCGGCGGACGAGCGCTCGGCCAGGCGCTGCACTTCATCGGCGACCACCGCGAAACCGCGACCGGCGTCACCGGCCATGGATGCCTGGATGGCCGCGTTGAGGGCCAGGATGTTGGTCTGGTCGGCAATGTCATCGATCAGGCTGACAATATCGCCGATTTCCTGTGAAGACTCGCCAAGGCGCTTGATGCGTTTGGCGGTGTCCTGAATCTGTTCGCGAATGTTGTCCATACCGTGGATGGTGTTGTGCACCACCTCGTTGCCCTTGTTGGCGATCTCCACCGAGCGTTCGGCAACCGCCGAAGACTCAGCCGCGTTGGCCGACACCTGGTCGATGGACTCAGCCATGTCGTTGATCGCCATCGACGCTTCGGAAATCTGCTGGGCCTGGTGCTCCGAGGCCTGGGCCAGGTGCATGGCAGTGGCCTGGGTTTCCTGCACGGCGGCGGCCACCTGGCCGGCGGTGAGGTTGATGGTCGCGACCAGATCGCGCAACTGGTCGACGGAGTAATTGATCGAGTCGGCGATGGTGCCGGTAAAGTCTTCGGTCACCGAGGCCGTCACCGTGAGGTCGCCATCGGCCAGGTCTTCGATCTCGTCGAGCAAGCGCATGATCGCGTTCTGGTTACGCTCGTTTTTCTCGGCGGTTTCGCGCAACTGACGATTGGTTTCGCGCACCATCACCATGCCGATCAGGATGATCGAAGCCAGCGCCAACAAGCCCAGCACATAACCGCCTATGGTGTCGGTGGTGCGCCCGCCGACCATGTTTTCGAAACCGCTGGCCAGGTGTGAGGCTTCGTCGAGCAGGGTTTGCGACAGGCTGAAAATGTTCGAGGCCGATTCGCGGACCTTGAACAGCTCCGGCGAGGTTTCGAGGATCTCGTCCACCGAGCCCGAAACGAACTCGAACAGCTCGGAGATTTCCGCGAGTCGCGCACGGGCGTCGCGGTCTTCGACCTGGCTGACCTTGAGCGCCGGGTCGCCCTGGAGCATGCCGTTGAGTACCTTGCCGAACTGCGTTGCGTCACGTCCGAACGCATCGGCGGCCTGCTGTGAATTTTCGTCGCCGGCCAACACCGTGTTGACCGCGCCGAGGATCCGTTCGGCCAGTAGCGATTGGCGCTGGGCCATGGCCACCTGGGCCGCCGGGGCGCCCCGTTGCAGCAGGATCTCAACGACTTTCTCGTACTCGACCTGCAACTGCGGCACGGTTTCGGCCAGGGTCGCGGCGACCTGATGCAGCGACAGTACGGTTTGCTCGCTGGAAAGAATCGCATCGGTGTTTTTCAGCAGGCGTTCCCAGTCCAGTTGCACCGCGCGCATCTCTGGACGCACGGTGGCGGGGGCTGGCGGCAGGCCGGTGACCGGGTCACCCTTTTTCAGATAACCCCAGCGCCGGGCAAAATCGTTGCGCGCATCGCTGAGCAACTTGAACGCGGCAGCCTTGCCAGCGGCGGCTTCGGTGGCGTTCTTGGCGATCCGCTGGGACAGCACGCGCAGCTCGCCAGCGTGGCCGATGTACTGTTTGTCGTAGATAGCCTGGGTGTTGAGGTACGCGAAGTTGGCGAACAGCAGCATGATGAAGACGATCAGCGCGATGAACAGCACAATAATCTGCGACCGGCTGCGCGACCCTTCCATTGGCTTGCCTGCTTTTGCTTTTATCATCGGTCCTCGCCTGTTAACCAACTTCTGCGCATACCCGAGACCCTGTGGGAGCGGGCTTGCTCGCGAAAGCGGTAGATCAGCCAATATCAATGTTGAATGGACTGCCGCCTTCGCGAGCAAGTCGGATCGCCGCACCGCCGCTCCCACATTGGCTCTCTGTTGTTGCGCTTACACCGCGACGCTCATGAACCCATGGGACTGCGTCAACGCAAACGGGCTGAACACCTGCCAGCACTGCTCGCGCTGAAACCGGCCTTTGACGAATGCCGCCACCGGCCCTTTCAACTCGTCTGCCGGCACCGGCTCCAGGCTGTCCTGGGCAAAGTGCTGGAGGCCGAAGACTTCATCGACCAGCAACCCGGCAAACACTTCTTCATGTTCCACCACCAACACCCGCCGCTGCCGGCGCACCGCCGAAAGCTCGTGCCCGAAGAAGCCGCACAGGTCCATGACCGGCAGCAAACGCCCGCGCAGGTTGGCGACACCCTTGACCCAGGGCTTGACCCCCGGCAACTGAGTGGAGCGCGGCTCGTGCAGGACTTCGCTGACTTCGCTCATGGGCGCGACATACCAGTGTTCGCCCAGGCGAAAACCGATGCCGCTCCAGCTGTCCCGCCGGGCCGGCTGGGACGGCAAGTCCGCCGCCAGCAAGCGACAGCGCTGGTCGATTTGCAGCAGCAGCTCGAAAGCCGTCAGCGACTCGTTCATGACCTGTCGATCAACCGGCCAGCACGTTGTTCAGAGTCTTGATCAGGGTGTCTTCATCGACCGGCTTGGTCAGGTAGTCCTTGGCGCCCTGGCGCGTGCCCCAGACCTTGTCGGTATCCTGATCCTTGGTGGTGATGATGATCACCGGGATGTGCCCGGTTTCCGGGTCCTTGGTCAACTGGCGGGTCGCCTGGAAGCCGTTGAGGCCGGGCATGACGATGTCCATCAGCACCGCATCGGGCTTTTCCTGGCGGGCCAGGGCCACGCCGTCGGCGCCGTTTTCGGCTTTCAACACTTCATGACCGTGCTTTTCCAGCATGCCGGTTAGTTTGTACATTTCGGTCGGCGAATCATCGACGATCAGAATACGTGCCATGGTCTTCCCCATTCTTGTCGACGCCGGGCCCGATGGCCGAGCGTCACTGTGCGTGTCCTACTGCGGCAAAACGGCGGCGAAGCCAGGAACATGGGCCTGGATCGCATCAAGCAATTCTTCCTTGCTGAACGGCTTGGTCAAAAACTGGTCGGAGCCGACGATGCGCCCCTTGGCCTTGTCGAACAGCCCGTCCTTGGACGACAGCATAATCACCGGCGTGGACTTGAACGCGCTGTTGTTCTTGATCAGGGCGCAGGTCTGATAGCCATCCAGGCGCGGCATCATGATGTCGACAAAGATGATGCCGGGATGGTTGTCGACAATCTTGGCCAGGGCATCAAAACCGTCGATGGCCGTGATGACCTCACAACCCACGCTCTTGAGCAGCGTTTCGGCGGTGCGACGGATCGTCTTCGAATCGTCGATCACCATGACCTTCAAGGCGCTGGGGTGCCGTTCCATAAAATGCTCTACCGTCGCCTTTGCGAAACAAATTGTCCGTTTGCCGGTTAACGCGGCTCGAAACCCTTGATGCTCAAGGGCCGGCACGACATGGCAGCCTTTTTAGCACAGTCTCCAAAACCAATCTATCGGCCGACCCGCAAGGTGGTTTTTCCTTGACCGGGAACACACTCAGCGCCACTCTGACGCCACTTTTATATGACCCTTTGGCCTGACTTGTGGGAGCGAGCCTGTTCGCGATGGTGTATCAGCTGCATAGGTGTCGACTGACACTCCATCGCGAGCAAGCTCGCTCCTACAGAAGATCAATATCCGGCCCCAAAATTTCGAGGAAAACCCAATGAGCGTTCGCGTCGGGATTGTCATGGACCCTATCGCCAGCATTTCCTATAAAAAGGATAGCTCGCTGGCCATGCTGCTGGCCGCGCAGAAGCGTGGCTGGGAACTGTTCTACATGGAACAGCGCGACCTGTATCAGGGCGAAGGCCAGGCCCGGGCGCGGATGCGTCCGCTGCAGGTTTTCGCCAACCCGGAAAAATGGTTCGAACTGGGCGCCGAAAGCGACGCGCTGCTGAGCGATCTGGATGTGATCCTGATGCGCAAGGATCCGCCGTTCGACATGGAGTTCGTCTACTCCACCTATTTGCTGGAGCAAGCCGAGCGTGCTGGCGTGCTGGTGGTCAACAAGCCGCAAAGCCTGCGTGACTGCAACGAAAAGCTGTTCGCCACGCTGTTCCCGCAATGCACTCCGCCGACTATCGTCAGCCGTCGCCCTGACGTGCTGCGCGAATTCGCCGACCATCATGGCGATGTGATCCTCAAGCCGCTGGACGGCATGGGCGGTTCTTCGATCTTCCGCCACACCGCAGGGCATCCGAACCTGTCGGTGATCCTCGAAACCCTCACCCTGCATGGTCAGCAGCAAATCATGATCCAGGGTTATCTGCCGGCCATCGTCGATGGCGACAAACGCATCCTGATGATCGACGGCGAGCCGGTGGATTATTGCCTGGCGCGGATTCCCGCCGCGGGCGAAACCCGCGGCAACCTCGCCGCCGGTGGTCGTGGCGAAGCCCGTCCGTTGACCGACAAGGACCGCTGGATCGCCGCGCAAGTCGGCCCGACCCTGCGTGAAAAAGGCCTGTTGTTCGTTGGCCTGGACGTGATCGGCGAACACCTGACCGAAATCAACGTCACCAGCCCGACCTGCATTCGCGAGATCGATAACGCGTTTGGTACCGACATCGGCGGCATGCTGATGGATGCCATCGATCAGAAGCTCAAGGCACGTTGATTAGCCAAACCAACATTGCGTTATCATGCGCGGCCTGTGAAAACGCGATGTTGGTTTTTTTGTCATGACCCTTCCGTCCGATCTGCCTGTCGAACTCGCCCATCGTGGCGTGCGCCCGGCTGATCGCCTCGGTTTTACCCTGTTTCTGGCGGTGCTGATCCACCTGGCCTTGCTGTTGGGTGTCGGGTTTGCAGTGGTCGAGCCCAAGCAGATCAGTAAAACCCTGGAAATCACCCTCGCCACCTTCAAAAGCGAAAAAAAGCCCGAGAAAGCCGATTTCCTGGCCCAGGAAAATCAGCAAGGCAGCGGCACCCTGGATAAAAAGGCGATTCCCAAGACCACCGAGGTCGCGCCATTCCAGGACATCAAGGTGCAAAAGGTCACGCCACCGCCGGCCGCCAAGCCTGAAGCGCAGGAAGCCCCGCCCAAGGCTGCCGTGACCACCGTGGCGCCGAAGCCGAAAAAAGCCCCCGCCAAGACCGAGGAGCCCAAGACCGAGGTCAAGCCTCAGGTCCAGGCGCCGACCTTCGACAGTGAGCAACTGTCCAGCGACATCGCCAGCCTCGAAGCGGAACTGGCCGCCGAACAACAGCTATATGCCAAGCGCCCGCGCATTCACCGTTTGAGCGCGGCCTCGACCATGCGCGACAAGGGCGCCTGGTACAAGGACGAATGGCGCAAGAAAGTCGAGCGCATCGGCAACCTCAACTACCCCGATGAAGCGCGGCGCAAACAGATCTACGGCAACTTGCGCTTGATGGTGTCAATCAACCGCGACGGCTCGCTGTATGAAGTACTGGTGCTGGAATCTTCAGGCCAGCCGCTGCTGGACCAGGCGGCGCAACGGATCGTCCGGCTGGCGGCACCGTTTGCACCGTTTACCGGGGATTTGTCGGATATCGACCGGCTGGAGATCATCCGCACCTGGAAGTTTGCCCGTGGGGACCGATTGTCCAGTAACTGATCACCGCAAATCCCCTGTGGGAGCGGGCTTGCTCGCGAAGGCGGTCATTCATTCAATATCGATGTCGACTGACACGCCCCCTTCGCGAGCAAGCCCGCTCCCACATTTGTTCAGTGTCGACAGCCAAATTGCGGCATCCCCAGCTTGTCAGTTCGCCCCTCGAACGCCACACTAGCGGTCATGAAAAACGTCAGCCCCAGCTACCTCAAGCATCAATTCCTGATCGCCATGCCACACATGGCCGACCCGAACTTTGCGCACACCTTGACCTACATCGTCGAGCACACGGCCAATGGCGCCATGGGGCTGGTGGTCAACCGTCCGCAAGATCTGAACCTGGCCGATATCCTCGAGCAATTGCGCCCGGAAATCGAACCGCCAGCGCTCTGCCAGCATGTGCCGATCTTCATCGGTGGCCCGGTGCAGACCGATCGCGGTTTCGTCCTTCACCCCAAGGGCCAGAGCTTCCAGGCGACCGTTGATCTGGAAGACGAACTGGCCCTGTCGACCTCCCAGGACGTGCTGTTCGCCATCGCTGACGGCGTCGGCCCGGCAAAAAGCCTGATTGCCCTCGGCTATGCCGGTTGGGAAGCCGGGCAGCTTGAAGCCGAACTGGCGCAGAACGCCTGGCTGAACTGCCCGTTCGACGCCGACATCCTGTTCAACACCAGCAGCGAACTGCGTCTGGAAGCGGCGGCCAAGCACCTGGGCGTCAACCTCAGCCTGCTGACCAGCCAGGCGGGGCACGCCTGATGGCTCTGCGGCTGATTCTCGGATTCGACTATGGCACCAAACAGATCGGCGTTGCGGTCGGCCAGGTGATTACCGGTCAAGCCCGCGAGCTGTGTACCCTGAAAGCGCAGAACGGCATTCCTGACTGGAACCAGGTCGAAGCCCTCATCAAAGAGTGGAAGCCCGATGCCGTGGTGGTCGGCCTGCCGTTGAACATGGACGGTACGCCCAGTGACATGTGTGCTCGCGCGGAAAAGTTCGCCCGGCGCCTGAACGGCCGCTTCAACCTGCCCTTCTATACCCACGATGAACGCCTGACCACCTTCGAGGCCAAGGGCGAACGCCTGGCTCGTGGCGGCCAGAAAGGCAGTTACCGCGACAACCCGGTCGATGCCATCGCCGCGGCCCTGCTGCTGCAAGGCTGGCTCGACGAAAATGGCGCACTGTTCGAGTCCTGAAGAGCCGTTGTGCGTCTCCATTAGCTACAAACCGAGCCATTTTGCGCACAAGCTGGCTCGAACCCAAGAAGGAGCAACCATGAGCCTGCCCAATCCCGCCGAACTGGTCAGCCAGATGGCAACCCGACTTGACGCTTATCTGGCCAAACGAGGCATCAGCGACCCGCGCTTCATCGGCATCCGTACCGGCGGCGTCTGGGTGGCCCAGGCCCTGCTCAAGGAGTTGGGCAGCAATGAGCCCCTCGGCACCCTGGACGTGTCCTTCTACCGCGACGATTTCAGCCAGAACGGCCTGCACCCGCAGGTTCGCCCTTCGGCGCTGCCGTTCGAGATCGAAGGCCAGCACCTGGTGCTGATCGACGACGTACTGATGAGCGGCCGGACCATCCGTGCCGCCATGAACGAACTGTTCGACTACGGCCGCCCGGCCAGCGTAACGCTGGTGTGCATGCTGGACCTGGACGCCGGCGAACTGCCGATCCGCCCGAACGTGGTTGGCGCGACCCTGTCGCTGGCGGCCCACGAACGGGTGAAGCTGTCCGGCCCCGAGCTCGCGCTCGAACTGCAAGACCTCGCCCTTTAATTCGCCCTATTGAGAGTCCCCCTCGCGATGACGCCTCTAGAAACCAAGCGCCCGCTGCAGCTCAATGATCAGGGCCAGCTGCGCCATTTCCTCTCGCTCGACGGCTTGCGCCGCGAGTTGCTGACGGAAATCCTCGACACCGCCGACTCCTTCCTTGAAGTCGGCGCCCGGGCCGTGAAGAAAGTCCCGCTGCTGCGCGGCAAGACCGTGTGCAACGTGTTCTTCGAGAACTCGACCCGCACCCGCACCACCTTCGAACTGGCGGCCCAGCGGCTCTCGGCGGACGTGATCACCCTCAACGTGTCCACGTCGTCGGCGAGCAAGGGCGAAACCCTGCTCGACACCCTGCGCAACCTGGAAGCCATGGCTGCCGACATGTTCGTCGTGCGCCACGGTGATTCGGGTGCCGCGCACTTCATCGCCGAACATGTCTGCCCGCAAGTGGCGATCATCAACGGCGGTGACGGCCGGCACGCGCACCCGACCCAGGGCATGCTCGACATGCTGACCATCCGCCGGCACAAGGGCGGGTTCGAAAACCTTTCGGTGGCCATCGTCGGCGACATCCTGCACTCGCGGGTCGCGCGTTCGAACATGCTGGCCCTGAAAACCCTCGGCTGCCCGGATATCCGCGTGATTGCGCCGAAAACCCTGCTGCCGATCGGTATCGAGCAATACGGCGTGAAGGTCTACACCGACATGACCGAAGGCCTGAAGGACGTCGACGTGGTGATCATGCTGCGCCTGCAGCGTGAACGCATGACCGGCGGCCTGTTGCCGAGCGAGGGCGAGTTCTACCGCCTGTTCGGCCTGACCACCGCGCGTCTGGCTGGCGCCAAGCCCGATGCCATCGTGATGCACCCGGGGCCGATCAACCGTGGCGTGGAAATCGAGTCGGCGGTGGCCGACGGCCCGCACTCGGTGATCCTCAACCAGGTGACCTACGGGATCGCCATTCGTATGGCGGTACTGTCCATGGCCATGAGCGGGCAGACTGCGCAACGCCAATTCGAGCAGGAGAACGCCCAGTGAAGCTCAGCATTCTCGGTGCCCGCGTGATCGATCCGGCCAGTGGCCTGGATCAAGTGACCGATATCCACATTGAAGCCTGCAAAGTCGTCGCCCTTGGCGCGGCGCCAGCCGGTTTTGTCGCCGTCGACACCATCGACGCCAAAGGCCTGGTGGCCGCTCCCGGCCTGGTCGACCTCAACGTTGCCCTGCGCGAGCCGGGCTACAGCCGCAAAGGTTCGATTGTCAGCGAAACCCGCGCGGCGGCGGCTGGCGGCGTGACCAGCCTGTGCTGCCCGCCAAAGACCAAACCGGTGCTGGACACCTCGGCAGTGGCCGAACTGATCCTCGACCGCGCCCGTGAGGCCGGCAACACCAAAGTCTTCCCGATTGGCGCCCTGAGCAAAGGCCTGGACGGCGAACAGCTCGCCGAACTCGTGGCACTGCGCGATGCCGGTTGCGTGGCCTTCGGCAATGGCCTGGAGAGCTTTCGCAACACCCGCACCCTGTGCCGGGCACTGGACTACGCAGCGACTTTCGACCTGACAGTGATTTTCAACTCCCAGGATCACGACCTGGCCGAGGGTGGCCTGGCTCACGAAGGCCCGACTGCCAGCTTCCTTGGCCTGCCAGGCATTCCGGAAAGCGCCGAGACCGTCGCCCTGGCCCGGGATCTGCTGCTGGTTGAACAGACCGGCGTGCGCGCACACTTCAGCCAGCTCACCAGCGCACGCGGTGTGGAGCTGATCGCCCAGGCCCAGGCCCGGGGCCTGAAGGTGACCGCGGATGTCGCCCTGTACCAGCTGATCCTGACCGACGAAGCCCTGATCGACTTCAGCAGCCTGTATCACGTCCAGCCGCCGCTGCGCACCCGCGCCGACCGCGACGGCCTGCGCGCAGCGGTGAAATCCGGTGTGATCTCGGCTATATCCAGTCATCACCAACCCCATGAGCGTGACGCCAAACTGGCACCGTTCGGCGCAACCGAGCCGGGCATCAGCAGTGTTGAACTGCTATTGCCACTGGCAATGACCCTGGTCGAAGACGGCTTGCTGGACCTGCCGACACTGCTCAAGCGCCTGAGCGCCGGCCCTGCCGAGGCCTTGCGCCTGCCAGCAGGCAAACTGGCGGTGGGTGGCGCGGCGGACATCGTGCTGTTCGACCCGGCGGCCTCGACCGTGGCGGGTGAAAGCTGGCTGTCCAAGGGCGAAAACTGCCCGTTCATTGGCCACAGCCTGCCGGGTGTGGTGCGTTACACCCTGGTGGATGGGCGGATCAGCCACCAGGCGTAACTCCGCGTCGCCTGCATTCGCGAGCAAGCCCGCTCCCACATAAATCTCCAGTAACCACATATTGTGTGAACACCAGAGATTAAATGTGGGAGCGGGCTTGCTCGCGAAGACTGACTAAAAGGCGCCGCGACTCTGCGCGTTACGCACGGAAACCTGGTCATTCAACGTCCAGAAGTCATACAGCACCCCGAGAAAGAACAACCCGCCCGTCAGCAGATACAGCAACCCACTGATCCATTTCCCCTGATACATCCGATGCACACCGAACACCCCGAGAAACGTCAGCAGGATCCACGCCACGTTGTATTCGATGGGACCCGCGGTAAACCGCAGGTCAGCCTCGCGATCCATCGCCGGGATCAGGAAAAGGTCGATCAGCCAACCGATCCCCAGCAAGCCCAAGGTGAAGAACCAGATCGTCCCGGTCACCGGCCTGCCGTAATAGAAGCGGTGAGCGCCGGTAAAACCGAAAATCCACAGCAGGTAACCGATCACTTTGCTGTGGGTGTCTTGCTGCTGAACAGCCTGTTGATAGGGGTTCATGAATGACCTCGATTCACACGATAGATAAATATTCTTTAATTCTTTGTGACTTTTTTACAGGCACCCGACGTATGGCAAATGCTACCTTCACTCCCGTCAAAGCCTTGTAACACCGGACTTCTGTCCGACAATTGCGCCATTTTGCCGCTTTTTTGCCACCATTGTCCCCCAGGTTGAATCGACCAACGGCCTCGGAAGCGACAAAAAAGCTGTTATAAAGTTGCGCGCTAACCTATTAAGAGCCTTGCCTAATGCGTTCATTTTTCAAGACATGGCTAACCATTTGCCTTTTGATGCCACTGGCCGCCCACGCCACCAATCGTGAGCAACGTCTTCCAAACGTTAATGGTTACACCCCAAAATCCCATGCCTCTGCTCCTTCGAGCAAAGACAAAAAATCCGCTAAATATGCTCCAAGCCTGGCCAACAGCAAAAGCGGCCTGGTTCCACCGATGGGCACCAAGGAAAGCAGCGACGTGCTGAGCCGCGCCGTGAACGTCCTTGGCACTCCCTATCGTTGGGGCGGCAGCAGCCCAAGCAAAGGTTTCGATTGCAGCGGCCTGGTGAAATACGCGTTCAACGACGCCACGTTCGACCTGCCACGCACCTCCAACGCCATGGCCAGTGGTCATGGGGAGAAAGTCGATCGCAACGACCTGAAGCCGGGCGACCTGATTTTCTTCAACATCAAGAGCCGTCGGGTCAATCACGTTGCCATTTACCTGGGTAACGACCGTTTCATCCACGCGCCACGTCGTGGCAAGTCGGTGTCCATCGACACCTTGAAGAAACCGTACTGGGAAAACCACTACGTGGTTGCCAAGCGGGTTCTGCCGAAAGAACAGAATGCGTTGCGGGTTGTTCAGCGCTGATTTCAGTGCCCTGAATCTGTATCGAACATGATGGCCCCATCGCGAGCAAGCCCGCTCCCACAGGATTGATGCAGTCCATGTGGGAGCGGGCTTGCTCGCGAAGAGGCCCTTGAAAGCACCACAAATCCTCCTCAAAAGCCATCCGGTGACCGCGCCTTCTCCCGCGCATGATCACGACTGATCAACCCCTTGGTCACCAGGTCCTTCAAGCTCATATCCAGCGTCTGCATCCCCAACGATCCTCCCGACTGAATCGCCGAGTACATCTGCGCCACCTTGTCCTCGCGGATCAGGTTGCGGATTGCCGATGTCCCCAGCATGATCTCGTGGGCCGCGATGCGTCCGCCGCCGATTTTCTTCACCAGGGTTTGGGACACCACCGCCAGCAGCGACTCGGAAAGCATCGAGCGCACCATCGACTTCTCGTCCCCCGGAAACACGTCGACTACCCGGTCGATGGTTTTCGCCGCTGACGTGGTGTGCAGCGTGCCGAACACCAGATGGCCGGTTTCGGCCGCGGTCAATGCCAGGCGAATGGTCTCCAGGTCGCGCATCTCCCCCACCAGGATCACATCCGGGTCTTCCCGCAGCGCCGAACGCAAGGCGGTGGCGAAACTACGGGTATCGCGGTGGACTTCACGCTGATTGATCAGGCATTTGCGCGACTCGTGAACGAACTCGATGGGGTCCTCGATGGTGAGGATGTGGTGATGACGATGGGTATTGAGGTAATCGATCATCGCCGCGAGCGTGGTGGATTTTCCGGAACCGGTCGGGCCGGTCACCAGCACCAGGCCACGGGGAGCGTCGGTCATCTTGTGGAACACGTCGCCCATGCCCAGTTCGTCCATGCTCTGCACTTTTGACGGGATTGTGCGAAACACGGCACCCGCGCCACGGTTCTGGTTGAACACATTGACCCGAAAGCGCGCCACGCCGGGCACGTCGAAGGAAAAGTCGGTTTCCAGATGCTTTTCGAATTCCACCCGCTGGGCGTCATTCATGACGGCATGGATCAGCGTCTGCACCTGTTGGTGATCCAGGGCCGGCAGATTGATGCGCCGCACATCACCGTCAACGCGAATCATCGGCGGCAGGCCGGCAGACAGGTGCAGATCGGATGCGCCCTGTTTGGCGCTGAATGCCAGCAGTTCGGTGATATCCATAGCGTCTCTCAATTCCAGTAGAATGCGGCGAACCTTCAGACCGCTGGCGCCTCTTGATGTCCACCATAGCAGACAACATTCTCGACGTTAGTTCGCGCATAAACGCCGCAACACTCGCCGCCAACCGCGCCGAAAACAGTGTCCGGTTGCTGGCCGTGAGCAAGACCAAACCCGCTCAAGACCTGCGTGAAGCCTACGCCGCCGGCCTGCGCGACTTTGGCGAGAACTACCTGCAGGAAGCGCTGGGCAAGCAAGTCGAACTGGCCGACCTGCCCTTGATCTGGCACTTCATCGGCCCCATTCAATCGAACAAGACTCGTGCTATCGCCGAGCACTTCGACTGGGTGCATTCCGTGGATCGTCTGAAAGTCGCACAACGCCTGTCCGAACAACGTCCCGCCGATTTGCCACCCCTGAACATCTGCATTCAGGTCAATGTCAGCGGTGAAGCCAGCAAATCCGGCTGCACCCCGGCCGACCTGCCGGCCCTGGCCAACGCCATCAGCAACCTGCCGTGCCTGAAACTGCGCGGGTTGATGGCAATCCCCGAGCCGACTGAAGATCGCGCCGCCCAGGATGCCGCTTTCGCTGCCGTACAAAGCCTGCAAGCCAGCCTGAACCTGCCACTCGACACACTTTCCATGGGCATGAGCCACGACCTTGAGTCAGCCATCGCCCAAGGCGCCACCTGGGTCCGTATTGGTACGGCCCTGTTTGGCGCCCGCGACTACGGCCAGCCGTAAACATGGCTGACACACTTCTGAATAAGGACCTGACATGAGCAAGACACGTATTGCCTTTATCGGTGCCGGCAACATGGCCGCCAGCCTGATCGGCGGCCTGCGGGCCAAAGGTCTGGAAGCCGCACAGATCCGCGCCAGCGATCCGGGCGAAGAAACCCGCGCCCGCGTGAGCGCTGAACACGGCATCGAAACCTTTGCCGACAACGCCCAGGCCATCGATGGCGCAGACGTCGTCGTGCTGGCGGTCAAGCCGCAGGCGATGAAAGCCGTGTGCGAAGCTCTGCGCCCAAGCCTCAAGCCCAATCAACTGGTGGTGTCGATTGCCGCGGGCATCACCTGCGCCAGCATGAACAACTGGCTCGGCGCCCAGCCAATCGTGCGTTGCATGCCTAACACCCCAGCGCTGGTGCGTCAGGGCGCGAGCGGCCTGTTCGCAACAGCCGAAGTGTCCGCCGAACAGCGTCAGCAGGCCCAGGAGCTGTTGTCAGCGGTCGGTATCGCCCTATGGCTGAATGAAGAGCAGCAACTGGATGCCGTCACCGCCGTTTCCGGCTCGGGCCCGGCGTATTTCTTCCTGCTGATCGAAGCCATGACGGCCGCCGGGGTGAAACTCGGCCTGCCGGCGGACATCGCCGCGCAACTGACCCTGCAAACCGCCCTGGGCGCCGCACACATGGCGGTCTCCAGCGACGTCGACGCCGCCGAGTTGCGCCGCCGTGTCACTTCGCCCGCGGGCACCACGGAAGCTGCAATCAAGTCGTTCCAGGCCAATGGCTTCGAAGCCCTGGTCGAAAAGGCACTCGGCGCTGCCGCGCATCGCTCGGCCGAGATGGCCGAACAACTGGGTCAATAAGGAGCTTTTCATGATTGGATTGAACACCGCAGCGGTCTACGTGCTGCAAACCCTCGGCAGCCTGTACCTGCTGATCGTGCTGATGCGCTTCGTACTGCAACTGGTGCGGGCGAACTTCTACAACCCGATCTGCCAGTTCATCGTCAAGGCCACTCAGCCACTGCTCAAGCCGCTGCGCCGGATCATCCCGAGCGTGTTCGGCCTGGACATGTCCTCGCTGGTGCTGGCGATCCTGGTGCAACTGGCGCTGATGGCCCTGACCCTGCTGCTGACCTACGGCACCACTGGCAACCCGCTGCAACTGCTGATCTGGTCGATCATCGGCGTGACCGCGCTGTTCATGAAGATTTTCTTCTTCGCCCTGATCATCAGCGTGATCCTGTCCTGGGTCGCTCCGGGCAGCCATAACCCGGGCGCCGAACTGGTGAACGACGTCTGCGAGCCGGCCCTGGCGCCGTTCCGCAAGTTCCTGCCGAACCTGGGCGGCCTGGATCTGTCGCCGATCTTTGCGTTCCTGGCACTCAAGCTGATCGACATGCTGGTGATCAACAACCTAGCCGCCATGACCATGATGCCGGAAATCCTCCGCGTGTTGATCTGACCCGGTGAGCTGGTTTCGCTGGGACGGTGACGACCTGATTCTGGAGTGCCACCTGCAACCGGCAGCCCGCAGTGATGATTTCTGCGGGCTGCACGGCGATCGCCTGAAGATCCGCCTGACCGCGCCGCCGGTCGAGGGCAAGGCAAACGCGTATCTGATGGCGTTTCTGGCCAAGGCCTTTGGCGTGTCCAAGAGCCAGGTGAGCCTGATCAGCGGTGAGTTGAACCGGCAGAAACGGGTGCGAATCTGCTCGCCGAAGAAGTTGCCGGATTTGCCAGATCTGGTGCGTCCAGTCTGATCCACCGAGTTGCCTCATTCGCGAGCAAGCCCGCTCCCACAGGGGAACGCATTCCAATGTGGGAGCGGGCTTGCTCGCGAATGGCGCACCTCGGTCTTACTGAATGAAATCAGGCCCGGCCTTTGCTTGCCGCTAACCCCAGCGGTCTTTAGACTTACGCCTCATTTCAATGAGAGCAGGGTCGATGCCAGCTGCCTTTCCCCCCGATTCTGTTGGTCTGGTGACGCCGCAAGTGGCGCACTTCAGCGAACCCCTGGCGTTGGCCTGCGGACGTTCGCTTCCGGCCTACGACCTGATTTACGAAACCTACGGCACGCTCAACGCCACGGCGAGCAACGCCGTGCTGATCTGCCACGCCCTGTCCGGTCACCACCACGCCGCTGGCTACCACAGCGCCGACGACCGCAAACCCGGTTGGTGGGACAGTTGCATCGGTCCCGGCAAGCCGATCGACACCAGCAAGTTCTTCGTGGTCAGCCTGAACAACCTCGGTGGCTGCAACGGTTCCACCGGCCCGAGCAGCATCAACCCAGAGACTGGCAAGCCGTTCGGCGCCGACTTTCCGGTATTGACCGTGGAAGACTGGGTGCACAGTCAGGCGCGCCTGGCCGATCGTCTCGGTATCGCCCAGTTCGCGGCCGTGATCGGCGGCAGCCTCGGCGGCATGCAGGCGATGCAATGGAGCATCACCTACCCTGACCGCATCCGTCACTGCCTGGCCATCGCCTCGGCGCCCAAGCTGTCGGCACAGAACATCGCGTTCAACGAAGTGGCACGCCAGGCGATTCTCACCGATCCGGAATTCCACGGCGGTTCGTTCCAGGAACACAACGTGATCCCCAAGCGCGGCCTGATGCTGGCGCGGATGGTCGGGCACATCACCTACCTGTCCGACGACTCCATGGGCGAAAAATTCGGCCGCGGGCTCAAGAGCGAGAAGCTCAACTACGACTTCCACAGCGTCGAGTTCCAGGTCGAAAGCTACCTGCGCTATCAGGGCGAAGAGTTCTCCGGGCGCTTCGATGCCAACACGTATCTGTTGATGACCAAAGCCCTCGATTACTTCGATCCGGCAGCGAACTTCGACGATAACCTGGCGAAAACCTTTGAAGGTGCAAAAGCCAAGTTCTGCGTGATGTCGTTCACCACCGACTGGCGCTTCTCCCCCGCCCGCTCGCGGGAACTGGTGGATGCGCTGATGGCCGCGCGCAAAGACGTCTGCTACCTCGAGATCGACGCTCCGCAAGGCCACGACGCCTTCCTGATTCCGATCCCGCGCTACCTGCAGGCATTCGGCAATTACATGAACCGCATTACGTTGTGAGAAAGCCATGAGAGCTGATCTGGAAATCATCCAGGAATGGATCCCCGCCGGCAGCCGCGTGCTTGACCTCGGGTGCGGCGATGGCGAACTGCTGACCTGGCTGCGCGATAACAAGCAAGTCACCGGTTATGGCCTGGAAAACGACGCCGACAACATCGCCGAGTGCGTGGCTAAGGGCATCAACGTCATCGAACAGGACCTGGACAAGGGCCTTGGCAACTTTGCCAGCAACAGTTTCGATGTCGTGGTCATGACCCAGGCGCTGCAAGCGGTGCACTACCCGGACAAGATCCTCGAGGAAATGCTGCGCGTCGGCCGTCAGTGCATCATCACTTTCCCGAACTTCGGTCACTGGCGCTGCCGCTGGTACCTGGCGAGCAAGGGCCGTATGCCGGTTTCCGAGTTCCTGCCGTACACCTGGTACAACACGCCGAACATTCACTTCTGCACCTTCGCGGACTTTGAAGCCTTGTGTCGCGAACGTGAGGCGAAGGTCATTGATCGGCTTGCCGTGGATCAACAGCATCGGCACGGGTGGGCCAGCAAGCTATGGCCTAATCTGTTAGGTGAGATCGGCATCTACCGGGTCAGCAGCCCGGGACTTGCCGACCACAAGGTCGCAGTCTGATCCACACTATTTCAAGGAGAACGATCATGGGTCGTCTAGCGTTGCTTCTACTCACTGCCTGCCTGAGCGTCACCGCCATGGCCGCCGACGCCATCAAGAGCGAACGCAAGGAAACCTTCGGCGACGTGACGGTGCACTACAACACCTTCAACTCCACCTACCTGCTACCGGACGTTGCCAAGGCCGCCCAGCTGACGCGCAGCAAGGATCAGGGCGTGATCAACATTTCGGTGATCAAGGCCGGCACGCCGATGACGGCCGAGGTCAGCGGCACCGTCAAAGACCTGACCAGCCAAAGCTACACACTGAACTTCAAACAGGTCACCGAGCAAGGAGCGATCTACTACATCGCCCAATACCCGGTACCCCAGCAGGAAATCCGCACCTTCGACATCAAGGTGCAGACCGGCGACAAGATCAACACCATCAATTTCAACCAAGAGCTCTTCCCTGGCCAATGATCAACTTCACGCAACTCGTATTGGCCAGCCATAACGCCGGCAAACTCAAGGAACTCCAGGCCATGCTCGGCGAGTCGGTGCATCTGCGCTCGATCGGCGAGTTCAGCAGCGTCGAGCCTGAAGAAACTGGTTTGTCGTTCGTCGAGAACGCCATCCTCAAGGCCCGCAATGCCGCGCGCATCTCCGGCCTGCCGGCGCTGGCCGACGATTCCGGGCTGGCGGTGGATTTCCTTGGCGGTGCGCCGGGTATCTACTCGGCGCGTTATGCCGACGGCAAGGGCGATGCGGCGAACAACGCCAAGCTGCTCGACGTATTGAAAGACGTGCCTGAAGCCGAACGTGGCGCGCAGTTCGTGTGCGTGCTGGCACTGGTGCGCCACGCCGATGATCCGTTGCCGATCCTCTGTGAAGGTTTGTGGCACGGGCGAATCCTGACCCAGGCCAGCGGCGAACACGGTTTTGGCTACGACCCGCTGTTCTGGGTGCCGGAGCGCAATTGCTCCAGCGCCGAGCTGGGTCCTGGCGACAAGAACCAGATCAGCCACCGCGCCCGTGCAATGGATCTGCTGCGCCAGCGTCTGGGCTTGAAATGACCCGTGAATCCTCCGCGTCGCCGCTGATCTTCGGCGGCGACGCTCAATCGCCTCGGGCAGCCCTGCCTGTGCTGCCGCCGCTGGCGCTGTATATCCATATCCCGTGGTGCGTGCGCAAATGCCCTTATTGCGACTTCAACTCCCACACCGCCAGCCCCGTGCTGCCGGAAGAAGAGTACGTCGACGCATTGCTGGCCGATCTCGATCAGGACCTGCACGCCGTTTATGGTCGTGAGCTGAGCTCGATTTTCTTTGGTGGCGGCACGCCAAGCCTGTTCAGCGCTGATTCGCTGGGTCGCTTGCTCAAAGGCGTCGAACAGCGCATCCCGTTTGCCAGCGACATCGAAATCACGCTGGAAGCCAATCCGGGGACGTTCGAGCAAGACAAGTTCGTGGCGTACCGGAAACTGGGGATCAATCGCCTGTCGATCGGCATCCAGAGCTTTCAACAAGAAAAGCTCGAGGCCTTGGGGCGGATTCACAACGGTGACGAAGCCGTACGCGCCGCCGGCATGGCGCGACAGGCCGGGTTCGACAACTTCAATCTGGACTTGATGCATGGCTTGCCGAATCAGTCACTGGACGATGCCTTGGCCGACCTGCGCACAGCCATCGCCCTGAAACCGACACACCTGTCGTGGTATCAACTGACCCTGGAACCGAACACCGTGTTCTGGAACCAGCCGCCGACGCTGCCGGAAGACGACACGCTGTGGGACATCCAGGAAGCCGGGCAAGCGCTGCTGGCTGAACACGGTTACGCGCAATATGAAGTCTCGGCCTATGCCCTGCCCGGTCGCCCGGCGCGCCACAACCTCAATTACTGGAGTTTTGGCGACTTCATCGGCATCGGTGCCGGCGCCCACGGCAAGCTCAGCCATCCGGACGGGCGCATCATTCGCACCTGGAAGACCCGCCTGCCAAAGGATTACCTGAATCCGGCGAAAAGCTTCAAGGCTGGCGAGAAAGCGCTGACCAACGATGAAATGCCGTTCGAATTCCTGATGAACGCGTTGCGCCTGACTGAAGGCGTCGAATCGCGGCTGTACCCGGAACGTACCGGCATGACGCTGGAAAGCCTTGCTGAAGGCCGCCGTGAAGCCGAACAAAGCGGCCTGTTGCAGGTCGAACCGTCACGCCTGGTAGCTACCGAGCGCGGACAACTCTTCCTCAACGACTTGCTGCAAAAATTTCTGACATAAGGAAATCGAATGGATTTGGTACTCGACCTGCTTGCCACCATGTCTCGCTGGAGCCGCAGCAACCTCTCGGAAATCGCCCTGGCCCTGGTGGGCTGCCTGCTGGTGCTGTTCGGTGCGGATTTCAAAGGCTGGGTCGAGCAGCGTCTGGGCAGCATCGCCGGCGCCTTGCGCGTGCCACTGATGTCCCTTCTGTGCCTGATCGGCAGCGGCGCGGCGCTGATCTACGCCACGCCGTGGGTCGTGCGCGGCTTGAGCCAGTTCAACAACTACAGCCTGGCGCCGGTGTTGCTGGTGGTGCTGGTGTTGATTGGCGTAGTAGCCGACCGCCGCTGATTTAAGCCACACCCTAAAACAACTGTGGGAGCGGGCTTGCTCGCGAAGAGGCCGTGTCAGTCGACATAAATGTTGAATGACACACCGCTTTCGCGACCAAGCCCGCTCCCACATTTTTTACTGTGTAAGTCTTAAGACTGTTTTTCGAACTTCAAATCCCACACGCCATGCCCAAGACGTTCGCCACGGCGTTCGAACTTGGTGATCGGCCGCTCGGCCGGGCGTGGCACGCACTTGCCGTCTTCAGCCAGGTTGCGGTAACCCGGCGCAACATTCATCACTTCCAGCATGTACTCAGCGTACGGTTCCCAGTCAGTGGCCATGTGCAGAATGCCGCCGACTTTCAACTTGCTGCGCACCAGCTCAGCGAAGGACGCCTGAACAATACGACGCTTGTGGTGACGGCTCTTGTGCCACGGATCCGGGAAAAACAGCATCAGGCGATCGAGGCTGTTATCGGCCACACAGCGGTTGAGTACTTCGATCGCATCGCAATCGTAGACCCGCAGGTTGGTCAGACCTTGCGTCAGCACGCCATTGAGCAGCGCGCCGACACCCGGACGGTGCACTTCCACGCCAATGAAGTCCTGATCCGGCGCAGCGGCAGCCATTTCCAGCAGCGAATGGCCCATGCCGAAACCGATTTCCAGCGAGCGCGGTGCCGAGCGACCGAACACCTGGTCGAAATCTACTGGCGCGTCGGCCAGCGGCAGCACGAACAGCGGAGTGCCCTGCTCCAGGCCCTTTTGCTGGCCTTCGGTCATGCGCCCGGCGCGCATCACGAAACTCTTGATGCGGCGGTGTTGGCGCTCGTCGCCTTCTTCCGTCTGGATTGGCGTGTCGTTCGATTCAGTCATCAATGGCTCTTACTTGATCAGACCATCCAGCGGCGAAGAGGCGCTGGCATAGAGTTTTTTCGGCATGCGGCCGGCGAGGTAAGCCAGGCGTCCTGCGACAATCGCATGTTTCATGGCTTCAGCCATCATGATCGGCTGCTGGGCATGGGCGATGGCCGAGTTCATCAGCACCGCATCACAACCCAGTTCCATGGCGATGGTGGCGTCGGAAGCAGTACCGACACCGGCATCCACCAATACTGGAATCTTGGCTTCTTCAAGAATGATCTGCAGGTTGTACGGATTGCAGATCCCCAGCCCCGAACCGATCAAACCAGCGAGCGGCATGACGGCGATACAGCCGATTTCCGCCAATTGACGGGCGATGATCGGATCATCACTGGTGTAAACCATCACGTCGAAGCCTTCCTTGACCAGCGTTTCGGCGGCCTTGAGGGTTTCGATCACGTTGGGAAACAGGGTTTTCTGGTCGGCCAGCACTTCCAGCTTCACCAGGTTATGGCCGTCGAGCAGTTCACGGGCCAGACGGCAAGTGCGCACGGCTTCGATGGCGTCGTAGCAACCGGCAGTGTTGGGCAGGAAGGTGTAGCGATCCGGCGACAGCACTTCGAGCAGGTTCGGCTCGCCCTCGATCTGGCCAAGGTTGGTGCGGCGCACGGCGAAGGTGACGATCTCGGCACCCGAGGCTTCGATGGCCAGGCGGGTTTCTTCCATGTCATGGTACTTGCCGGTACCGACCAGCAAACGCGACTGGTAAGTACGACCGGCCAGGACGAAAGGCTTGTCGCTGCGAACGATGCTCATGGGAAATCCTCTGTAGGGGTGAGGTTCTTGCAGAATTCCTTATTAACCAAACGCTGTGAAAACGTCGCAAGCGAAGGAAAGACAAGGCAAAAACAGGCGAGGAAGCGGAGTTTACGGGTTGTAAATGAGCATTCCGAGCCTGTTTTTAACGCAGTATTTCCGAGCGCAGCAGTTTTCACAGTGTTTGGGGCTAGCCGCCGCCGATGGCGTGCACCACTTCGACGTTGTCGCCGTCGTTCAACGCGGTGTCTGCATGCTGACTGCGCGGGACGATGTCCAGATTGAGTTCGACCGCCACCCGGCGTCCGGTCAGGTCCAGACGGGTCAGCAGGGCCGCAACGGTTTCACCGTCGGGCAGTTCAAGGGATTCGCCGTTCAACTGAATGCGCATGCCGGATGCCGCCATCATTTTTAGGGGCTGGCATTCTAGCCCGATCAGTCAGGCTGACCCAAGCCATTCGTCGCTATGGACCTTGTAGGAGCGAGCTTGCTCGCGATGGACGTCAACGATAACGCGAGTTTCCTGATTAAACGCGTTGCTCTGACGTTTTTCGCGAGCGAGCTCGCTCCTACAGTCGCCAGGCGGCAAGTCCGAGGCAAAACCAGCCCACCAGGAAGGCCAGGCCACCGAACGGAGTGATGATGCCGAGCTTGCTGATGCCCGTCAGCGTCAACACATACAGGCTGCCGGAGAACAGCAGGATACCGATGACAAACGACGCTGCGGCCCAGGTGGCGAGTCGACCGGGAATTTGCGTGGCCAGCGCGGCGACACCGAGCAACGCCAGGGCGTGCACCAGCTGATAGGTGACACCGGTATGGAAGATCGCCAGGTACTCGGCGCTCAGGCGGCTCTTCAGGCCATGGGCGGCAAAGGCGCCGAGGCCGACACCGGCGAAGCCGAAAAAAGCGGCCAGCATCAGAAAGCCACGCAGCATGCAGAACTCCAGTCAGTTTCGATCCAAAGGGTCTGTATAATGGCCCGCTCAACGGGTTCGGCCAAGCCATCTCTATGCTGCGTATCTATTTCCGTCATTTCTCCAAGGCCGTGCTCTGGTTCATGGGTGGCAGCGTATTGTTGGTGCTGATCTTTCGCGTGGTGCCGCCACCGGGGACGACGCTGATGGTCGAACGCAAGATCGAATCCTGGTTTGACGGCGAACCCATCGACCTGCAACGGACCTGGACACCCTGGGACGAGATCTCCGACGACCTGAAAGTCGCGGTGATTGCCGGCGAAGACCAGAAATTCCCGGAGCACTGGGGCTTCGATATCGGCGCGATTCAGGCGGCGTTTGCCCATAACGAGCGCGGCGGTTCGATCCGTGGCGCCAGCACCCTCAGCCAGCAAGTCTCGAAAAACCTGTTCCTGTGGTCTGGTCGCAGCTGGCTGCGCAAAGGCCTGGAAGCCTGGTTCACCGGACTGATCGAAGTGTTCTGGCCCAAGCAGCGAATTCTTGAGGTGTACCTCAACAGTGTCGAGTGGGATGACGGCGTGTTTGGCGCTGAAGCGGCGGCTCGGCATCACTTTGGCGTGAGCGCCAAAGGCCTCAGCCGCCAGCAATCGAGCTTGCTGGCGGCCGTTCTGCCCAACCCGCGAGTATGGAGTGCGAGCCATCCAACCGCTTACGTGGCGCGGCGGGCAGGCTGGATTCGTCGGCAGATGAGCCAACTCGGTGGCGACAGCTATCTGGTCGGACTGAACGATTCGCGCCGGGCGCCTTGGGCCGAATAACTGATCCCAATTTTTCAGACCCTGAAAACCACTGTGGGAGCGGGCTTGCTCGCGATGACGGCCTGACATTCAACTTTTATATTGAATGTTCGGACCTCATCGCGAGCAAGCTCGCTCCCACAGGATCAATGACCGGGGCGTTTTTTATTACCTGCTCGCCGGTTACGCAGCGATCGACAACTTGAGCTTGTTCATCGCGCTCTTCTCGAGTTGGCGAATACGCTCGGCCGACACGTTGTACTTCTGCGCCAGGTCGTGCAGCGTGGCTTTTTCTTCCGCCAGCCAGCGCTGGTAGAGAATGTCACGGCTACGGTCGTCCAGCACTTCCAGGGCTTCGTGCAGGTTGTGGTTGGAGTTGTCGCTCCAGTCGGCATCTTCCAGTTGACGGGCCGGGTCGTACCGGTGGTCTTCCAGATAGTTGGCCGGCGACTGGAAAGCACTGTCGTCGTCCGCTTCGGCAGCCGGGTCGAAGGCCATGTCATGGCCAGTCAGGCGGCTTTCCATCTCGCGCACTTCCCGAGGCTCTACACCCAGGCTTTCCGCCACACGGTGGACTTCCTCGTTGTTCAGCCAGGCCAGACGCTTCTTCTGGCTGCGCAGGTTGAAGAACAACTTGCGCTGGGCCTTGGTGGTCGCGACTTTCACGATGCGCCAGTTGCGCAGGATGAACTCGTGGATTTCCGCCTTGATCCAGTGCACGGCAAAGGACACCAGGCGCACGCCCATTTCCGGGTTGAAGCGCTTCACGGCCTTCATCAGGCCGACGTTGCCTTCCTGGATCAGGTCAGCCTGAGCCAGGCCGTAGCCGGAATAGCTACGGGCGATATGTACGACAAAACGCAGGTGGGCGAGCACCATCTGCCGAGCCGCCCCCAAATCCTGCTCATAATAGAGACTCTCGGCCAGTTCACGCTCCTGCTCCGGCGACAGCAATGGAATGCTGTTGACGGTGTGCACATAGGCCTCCAGGTTCGCACCCGGGACCAGAGCATATGCAGGTTGCAAAGAATTGGTCATACGAAAAAACCTCCGACTTACAAACTCGTGCAGTTCAGCACTGCGAAAATTGACCGGAAACCGAAAGACAAGTTCCCAAAAACCCAAAAACGCTGAAAGGTCAATACGAGCAAAATGATACTACTTAGGCGCAAGCTCCCTCAGGTGGCGTGCGACTGCAATCCATGCACCGATATACCCCAACAGCACCGCGCCAAGCAAGAGAGACAGACCGTCGGCAACTGGCACTCCAGCCAGCGCAAAATCACTGCCGTACAAACCGGCCAGCCCCACCACCGCGTCGTTCAGCCAGTCAAGGCCGAACGCCAGTACGCCCCAGGACAAAATCCCCGCACCGAAGCCATACAGCGCCCCCATATACAGAAAGGGCCTGCGTACATAGCTGTCAGTGCCGCCGACCAGTTTAATCACTTCTATCTCTGTGCGGCGGTTTTCAATATGAAGACGAATGGTATTGCCTATCACCAAAAGTAATGCAGAAACCAGAAGCACGGTCAGACCGAAGACAAAACGGTCACCCAGCTTGAGGATGGCTGCCAGACGCTCGACCCAGACTAAATCAAGTTGCGCCTGTTGTACCTTCGGCAGCTCGGATAGTTTTTGTCTTAATGCTTCAAGGGCCGGCTTGTCGACTTCGCTCGGCGTCACCAGGACCACGCCCGGCAGCGGGTTCTCCGGCAACTCCTTGAGCGCCTCGCCCAGACCGGACTGTTGCTGGAACTCTTCCAGCGCCTGCTCCCGGCCAACATATTCGGCATCGGCGACGCCAGGCATGCCCTTGATCTGATCGCGCAGCGATTCGCCTTCGGCCGGTTTAGCCTCAAGATCCAGATACAGGGAAATCTGCGCCGCGCGCTGCCAGGAACCGCCAAGGCGCTCGACGTTACTTAGCAAAAGTGACAGCCCCATGGGCAAACTCAGGGCTACCGCCATCACCATGCAGGTGAAAAAACTGCCGATGGGCTGCTTGCCCAGGCGGCGCAGGCTGTCCACCAGACTGGCGCGATGGCTTTCGATCCAGGCGCGGAACAACGTGGCAAAGTCCGGCCCGTCGTCATCATCGCGTTTTTTCTTTTGCGGCTGCGGATCGGCGGCCTTCGGGGCCACACGCTCGGAAACCTTGGGGCTACGTGTTGCACTCATACCGCGGCCTCCCCGTCACCGATCAATCGACCGCGTTGCAGCGTCAGCATGCGGTGGCGCATGCGGGCGATCAGGGCCAGGTCGTGACTGGCGATCAGCACGCTGGTACCCAGGCGATTGATGTCTTCGAACACGCCCATGATCTCGGCGGCCAGACGCGGGTCGAGGTTACCGGTCGGTTCATCCGCCAGCAGTAAGGCCGGACGATGAACGATGGCGCGGGCGATGCCGACGCGCTGCTGCTGACCGGTGGACAGGTCGCCCGGGTACAAGTCGGTTTTATCCGACAGCGCCACGCGCTCCAGTGCCGAGTCCACGCGCTTGGCGATCTCGGCCTTGGACAGCCCCAGGATCTGCAAAGGCAACGCGACGTTATTGAACACCGTGCGATCGAACAGCAACTGGTGATTCTGGAACACCACGCCGATCTGCCGGCGCAAGAAAGGAATCTGTGCGTTGCTGATGGTGCTCAGGTCTTGCCCGGCGAGCAGCAGCTTGCCGCTGGTCGGGCGCTCCATCGCCAGCAACAGGCGCAACAGCGTGGATTTACCGGCGCCGGAATGGCCGGTGACAAACAAGAACTCGCCACGACGGACTCGAAAGCTCAGCTCATGCAAGCCGACGTGACCGTTCGGGTAGCGCTTACCGACCTGTTCGAAACGAATCATGAACGCTCCCGCTCGGCAAACAATGCCTGGACAAAGGGTTCTGCTTCAAAGGTACGCAAATCGTCGATGCCTTCGCCGACGCCAATGTAGCGAATCGGCAGGCCGAATTGCTTGGCCAGGGCGAAAATCACCCCACCCTTGGCGGTGCCGTCGAGCTTGGTCAGCGCCAGGCCGGTCAGTTCGACGGTCTGGTTGAATTGCTTGGCCTGGTTGATGGCGTTCTGGCCGGTGCCGGCGTCAAGCACCAACAGCACTTCGTGAGGAGCGTCGGCGTCGAGCTTGCCGATCACCCGGCGAACCTTTTTCAGCTCTTCCATCAGGTTGTCTTTGGTGTGCAGGCGGCCGGCGGTGTCGGCGATCAGCACATCAATGCCACGGGCCTTGGCGGCCTGCACGGCGTCGAAGATCACCGAGGCCGAGTCGGCGCCAGTGTGCTGCGCGATCACCGGGATCTTGTTGCGCTCACCCCAGACCTGCAATTGCTCCACCGCCGCGGCACGGAAGGTGTCGCCAGCGGCGAGCATGACTTTCTTGCCTTCCAGCTGCAGCTTCTTCGCCAGCTTGCCGATGGTGGTGGTCTTGCCGGCACCGTTGACGCCGACCACCAGAATCACGAACGGCTTGTTCTGCGAGGTGACTTTCAGCGGCTGCTCGACCGGTTTGAGCATCGCCGCCAGCTCGGCTTGCAGGGATTTGTACAGGGCATCGGCGTCGGCCAGCTCCTTGCGCGCAACCTTCTGCGTCAGACGCTGAATGATCACCGAGGTGGCTTCGACACCAACGTCGGCGGTCAGCAATCGGGTTTCGAGGTCTTCGAGCAGTTCGTCATCAATGACCTTTTTGCCCAGGAACAGGCTGGCCATGCCTTCGCCGATACTGGCGCTGGTCTTGGACAGGCCCTGCTTGAGGCGGGCGAAGAAACCGGCCTTGGTTTCTTCGGTGCGTACCGGCTCGACCGGGGTTTCGACGGGTGCCGCGATCGGCTCAGCAATCGGAGCGGGTGCAGGTGCTTGAGCAACCGGAGCAACCGGAGCAACCGGAGCAACGAATACCGGAACCTCAGGCTGGCTGACAACGGGCACAGGCTCGGCCACGACGACCGGTTCAACAATCGGTTCGACCACAGGCGCGTGAGCCGGTGCAGGCGTAAACGTTGCCGGAGCCGGAATCGGTGGCGTCACGTGAGGAGCCAAGTCATTTTCGACCAATGCCACCGGCTCCTCCGCCACGGGCAAGGTCAGCCATGGCTCGGCAGTCGGAGTCAGCGGCGCTTCGATAATTTCGCTGACAGGCTCAACAACAGTTTCAGCCTGCGCTTGCAGTACCGGCTCGGAAACCGGCAGAACAACCGGCGCGGGCGCTTCTTCTATTACCGGGACCGGCATCGGCGCTGGTTCAGGAATGGCTTGTGGCTGTTCGACGACGGGTTCCTGCGGCTTTTTGCGCAGCCATCCGAACAGGCTTTTCTTCTCGCCAGCCGCAGCTGGGGTCTTCTTGTCGTCGTTGGAACCAAACATGGAGGACGGCTATCTCACGGTAGCGACGCGCCAATGGCGCCCCGGCAAATAAATATTCGATGCAGAACAGACTGTGTTTCACCCAGCTTGTTCACGCGCAACATTTTGTCGAGGTGCTCGTCGGCGCCTCAAGGAATCGATTTCTCATAGGACTAAAGCAGCAAAATCGGCGAAAACGCGGAATTCAGTTGATAAACATCCACCTTCCGTCGCAAACCCATTCAACCTGATCAAGCATAAAGGCCTGATAGGCGTGGCCGCCGCTAAAACGGATCAGTATCCTAGCACCCTCTCGCCCGCTGACGCTAAGAACAAGCGGGCAGCCCCAAAGGTTTGAAAACGAATGAATGCTCTTGCCCGCCGCGCCGCAGGCCTGCTGCTCAGCACAGTTTGCCTGCCCCTTTCGGCCCTGGCTGCCGACCCGCAACCCACCCACGAATTCACTCTCGACAATGGCTTGAAGGTGGTTGTGCGCGAAGACCATCGTGCACCTGTTGTGGTTTCCCAGGTCTGGTACAAGGTCGGCTCCAGCTACGAGACGCCGGGCAATACCGGCCTGTCCCACGCCCTGGAACACATGATGTTCAAGGGCAGCGAGAAAGTCGGCCCCGGCGAAGCGTCACTGATCCTGCGTGACCTCGGCGCCGAAGAGAACGCCTTCACCAGCGATGACTTCACCGCGTACTACCAGGTGCTGGCCCGGGATCGCCTGGGCGTGGCTTTCGAGCTGGAGGCCGACCGCATGGCCAGCCTGCGCCTGCCGGCCGACGAGTTCGCCAAGGAAATCGAGGTCATCAAGGAAGAACGTCGCCTTCGTACCGACGACAAGCCAATGTCCAAGGCCTACGAGCGCTTCAAGGCCATGGCCTACCCGGCCAGCGGCTATCACACGCCGACTATCGGCTGGATGGCCGACCTTGAGCGGATGAAAGTCGAAGAGCTGCGCCACTGGTACGAAACCTGGTACGTGCCCAACAACGCCACGCTGGTGGTGGTCGGCGATGTCACCCCGGACGAAGTCAAAACCCTGGCCCAACGCTATTTCGGCCCGATCGCCAAGCGTGATGTGCCGGCCGCGAAAAAACCGCTGGAACTGGCCGAACCGGGCGAGCGCCAGATCACTCTGCACGTGCAGACCCAACTGCCTAGCCTGATGCTGGCCTTCAACGTGCCGAGCATCGCCACCACCGACGACAAACGCCTGGTCAATGCCCTGCGGCTGATCTCGGCACTGCTTGACGGTGGCTACAGCGGACGCATCCCGACGCAACTGGAGCGCGGCGAAGAACTGGTGTCCGGTGGTTCGTCGAGTTACGACGCCTACACCCGTGGCGACAGCCTCTTCACCCTGTCGGCATCGCCAAACTCACAGAAACACAAGACCATCGCCCAGGCGCAAGCCGGTTTGTGGAAGCTGCTCGACCAGCTGAAAACCACCGCGCCAACCGCTGAAGAGCTGGAACGGGTCCGCGCACAAGTCATCGCCGGCCTGGTCTTCGAGCGCGACTCGATCACCAGCCAGGCCACGGCCATCGGCCAACTGGAAACCGTCGGCCTGTCATGGAAACTGATGGACACCGAACTGGCCGATCTGGAAAGCGTCACACCGGAAGATATCCAGAAAGCCGCCAAGCTTTATTTCACCCGCGAACGTCTCAGCGTCGCCCATGTACTGCCTCTGGAGACGACTCATGAGTGAGCGTAAACCCTCCCGCCTGGCCCTGATCGGCCTGGTCGCCGTCGCCGTTATCGGTTCCGCCGCGTTCTATCTGTCGCGCTCCGGTGAAACCAATGCCAGCGAAGCCCTGGACAAGGCCAGGGCCAGCCAGAAACTGCAATCGCTGACCGAGCTCAACGGCAAGGCACCGGAACACCGCAAGCTGGACGTGCAGACCTGGAACACCGCCGAAGGCACCAAGGTGCTGTTTGTCGAAGCCCATGAGCTGCCGATGTTCGACATGCGCCTGATCTTCGCCGCCGGCAGTAGCCAGGACGGCGATGCACCGGGCGTGGCGGTGTTGACCAACGCCATGCTCAACGAAGGCGTGGCCGGCAAAGACGTCGGTGCCATTGCCCAGGGCTTCGAAGGCCTGGGCGCCGATTTCGGCAACGGCGCGTTCAAGGACATGGCAATCGCTTCGCTGCGCAGCCTGAGTGCCAAGGACAAGCGCGAGCCGGCCCTGAAACTGTTCGCCGAAGTCATCGGCAAGCCGACTTTCCCTGCCGATTCGCTGGCCCGCATCAAGAACCAGATGCTCGCCGGTTTCGAATACCAGAAACAGAACCCCGGCAAACTGGCGAGCCTGGAACTGATGAACCGCTTGTACGGCGATCACCCGTACGCACACGCCAGCGACGGCACGGCGAAAACCGTACCGGCGATCACCCAGGCACAGCTCCGTGCTTTCCACGAGAAAGCCTACGCAGCCGGTAACGTGGTGATCGCACTGGTCGGCGATCTGCCCCGCGCGGAAGCCGAAGCGATTGCCGCACAGGTTTCCAGTGCCTTGCCCAAAGGCCCGGACTTGCCGAAAATCGCGCAGCCCGTCGAACCCAAGGCCAGCGTCGGCCATATCGAGTTCCCGTCCAAGCAGACCAACCTGATGCTCGCGCAATTGGGCATCGACCGCGACGACCCGGACTACGCGGCGTTGTCCATGGGTAACCAGATTCTCGGTGGCGGCGGCTTCGGCACCCGCTTGATGAGCGAAGTGCGCGAGAAGCGTGGCCTGACTTACGGCGTGTATTCGGGCTTCACCCCGATGCAGGTACGCGGCCCGTTCATGATCAACCTGCAAACCCGCGCCGAGATGAGCGAGGGCACCCTGAAACTGGTGCAGGATGTACTGGCCGACTATCTTAAAACCGGCCCGACCGAAAAAGAGCTGGACGACGCCAAGCGCGAACTGGCCGGCAGCTTCCCGCTGTCCACCGCGAGTAACGCCGATATCGTTGGCCAGCTTGGCGCCATCGGTTTTTACAACTTGCCGTTGAGTCACCTGGAAGACTTCATGCAGCAGTCCCAGGCCTTGACCGTCGAGCAGGTCAAAGCAGCCATGAACAAACACCTGAGCACGGACAAGATGGTCATCGTCAGCGCTGGCCCGACCGTGCCGCAAAAGCCGTTACCGGCCCCTACTGATAAACCTTCCGAGCAGCCGCTCGGGGTTCCGGAGCATTAATGGCCCATCCTAAAAAACCCGCCAAAAACGTCCATAACGGCGTGAACCAGCTACGCATCATCGGCGGCGAATGGCGCAGCCGGAAGCTGAGCTTCCCCGATGCCCCGGGCCTGCGTCCGACGCCGGACCGCGTGCGTGAAACCCTGTTCAACTGGCTCGCACCTTACGTGCCGGGCGCCAAGGTGCTCGACCCGTTCACCGGCAGCGGCGCGCTGTTCCTCGAAGCCTTGTCCCGTGGCGCGGCCATGGGCCAGGCGCTGGACGCCAGCAATATCGCGGTATCCAGCCTGAAAGAGCACCTGGGGACGTTGCGATGCACCAACGGCCACGTCCAGACCGCCGATGCCCTGCGCTACCTGGAAACCCAGACCGCAACGGCCTACGACCTGGTATTCCTCGATCCGCCGTTCAACCAGGACCTGTTGCCCGCCGTTTGCAAGTTGCTCGAAGAGCGCCAATGGCTGGCCGAAGATGCCTGGGTGTACACCGAAAGCGAGTCCGCGCCGTCGACCCTGAGCCTGCCGGAGAACTGGCGCCTGCACCGGGAGCAGAAATCCGGACGCGTGTATTACTCGTTGTGGCAGCGCAGCGCCTGACATTTCGACGAGACGACTGCCCCAAACCTGGGTTGTGAGGTGCACTACATAGTTACCGCCTGACATCCTTACGGATCATCCACAGTGGTTTGCGCAATTACCTGCAAACCACTGAGGATGAACACGGATGAACATCTCCCGCAGCCTATTCATGCTGCCCTTTATCGCCTGGCTACCGCTCATGGCCAGCGCGGCGACACCCCCTGCGACGCAAGACTTCGTGCTGGATAACGGCCTCAAGGTTGTCGTGCGCGAGGACCACCGCTCCCCCATCGTCACCGCCCAACTCTGGATCAAGGTCGGTTCAAGCTACGAACCACCCGGCCAATCCGGCCTGTCCCACGCCCTCGAACACATGGTCTACAAAGGCAGCAGCAAGGCCTGCGCCGGCGAGTTCGCGGCGATACTGGATAAACTGGGCGCCCGCCAAAACGCATCTACCGGCACCGATTTCACGGTTTTTTACCAGACACTGCCTTCCGGCCGCACGGGCGTCGCGTTCGAAATACTGGCCGACCTGATGAGTACGGCCGAGCTGGATGCACAGGACTTCACACCGGAGCTCAAGGTCATTCAGGAGGAGCGCCGGATGCGCGTTGATGATGAAATCACCGTGTCCGCTCATGAACGACTGAACAGCATCGCCCACCCGGCCAGCGGCTACCGCACCCCGACGATTGGCTGGATGCACGATCTGCAACGCATGAACGCCGTGCAATTGCAGCAGTGGTATCAGGCCTGGTATTCGCCAAGCAATGCGACGCTGGTGGTCGTTGGCGATGTTGCGCCTGAGCGGATCAAGGCCTTGGCACAAAAGCACTTCGGCCATCTTGAGCGGCGCGCGACTCCCGTGGCGCCTGCCCCCGTCGAGCTGGCTTCTGCCGGTGAGCGGTCACTGACCCTGCACGCGCCGGTAGCGTCCCCGCGCCTGATCATGAGCTTCAACGCGCCCAGCCTGGCCACGGCACCGGATCGTCGGACCGCTCATGCCCTGCGTTTGCTCGATATGTTACTGGCCGGATCCAGTAGCGCGCGGATCAAACAGCAACTGCAACTGAGCGAGGCGATATTCACTGAGGCCCACTCAGAGTACGACGCCTTCAATCGCGGCGATTCGTTGCTGACCATCAGCACCCAGCTCAACCCGGACAAACTCAATGACTCTGACGAAGCCCTCGCCCGTCTGTGGCAAGTGATCGAATCACTGAAGAGCAAGGCACCGGAACCGACAGAACTGGTGCGCGCGAAAAACCTTGTGATCGCTAACACGGTTTATGCGCAGGATGATCTGGAAGGGCAGGCCCACACCTTGGGCCTGCTGGAAACCATCGGCCTGGACTGGCGGCTGGCCGATCAGGATACGGATGAGCTGAACAAGGTCACGCCCCTGGATATTCAACAAGTCGCCAAGACGTACCTGACGCGCGAGCGCCTGAGTACCGCGAAAATCTTGCCGGAGAAAAACAATGGATAAGCTCAAAGGCCTCATCAATGGATTGATCCTGGCCGGCATTCTGTTGAGTGCACAGGCCACTGCCACTGCAACCACGGCGCCCCAGAAGCCAGTGCTGCAATCGCTCAACGAACCACAGACGCCGGCGACCCACCGCACACTGCCGATCAAGGGTTACAAAACCCTCAGCGGTACGAAGATCCTGTTCATCCGCACCCCTGGCCTGCCGATGTTCGATGCCCTTGTGAGCTTTGCCGCCGGCAGCGCCCGCACCCCGCATCAACCCGGCCTGGCCGCGGTCACCTATAGCCTTTTGAATGAGGGCGTAGCTGGCAAGGACGTCAATGCCATACGGGCGACGTTCGATAATCTGGGGGCAAGGATGGATATGGGTATCAGCCAGGACCGGACCTGGTTTTCCCTGCGTAGCCTGAGTGACGAATCACGGCGTACTCCAGCCCTGGAGCTGCTTGCCCAGGTACTCGGCAAGCCGCTGTTGCCGCAAGAGTCCCTGCCTGCGGTGAAATCCCAATTGCAGTACTTTCTGGACCGTGAAGATCAGTCCCATACCGCTCAAGCCCGAGAAGTGAACCTCAGTCAGCTGTTTCCCGACCACGGTTATGCTCAGTCCCTCTACGGAACCCGGGCCGGGCTTGCCTCCATCACCCGCACCCAGGCGCAAGACTTTCATCGCGAGGCTTATGCCGCGGGCAATGCCCAGATCACACTGGTCGGCGACCTCACCGAGGAAGAAGCCCAGCGCATCGGTGCGCAGATATCCGCGGCCCTGCCCATGGGACCGGCCACTGCCGCGATCCAGCCAGTGACAAGTCCAGCCGCCCCGAATCTGCTGCGTGTAGAGCGACCATCAACCCAGGCTTACCTGCGCCTTGCCCAGCCAAGTGTCCTGCGAAGCAGTCCGGACTATGTCGCCCTTCACATGGCCAAGTGGATTTTCACCAACCGACTGATGAATGAACTTCGTGAACGCCGAGGCCTGACCTACGACGTTGAAGCGGACCTTTCAGTTCTTCAGGCACAAGGGTTGCTGACCGTTGAATTGCAGACTCGACCAGAGCAGGCCGATGCCGTGCTGTCCCATATCAAGACGATGTTCAGCGACTTTCTCGCCCAAGGGCCGACCCAACAGGAACTCGACGACATCCAACAGCAGCTGGCCGGTAGCGCGCCGTTGAACAGCGCTACCAATATGCAGATTCTGAGACGGTTGCACGCCATCAGCGTACACAATCTGCCGCTGGACCTCGATTTTTCCACGCAAGCGGCCTTGAAGCTGAACCTTGTATCAATCAAAAACGCACTCAGCCGGCATTACCACGCCGAACATTGGCGCGTTGTCATCCTGGGGCCTAAGACAGCTCAACAACCGCTGCCGGCTCCGAGTGAAGGCGCAACCAATTCAATGTGTCGCGTACCGGACATGCAGCAACAAAGTACAACTTGAAAGTCCACTTCGGGAAACATTCATAAGGCCAAGGGAACACGCCGTAACCGCACCCATTGTTCTTAAAACGCAATACATCTGTGTTGGCTGGATCCGCGGCTTTTAGTTCATTGTGTGCGTGCGAAACGACTCGCATGGACGCAATGGACTATTAACGGATGAACATACCAACAAGTAAAATTCCAACTCTACCCACACATGAGTTCTCCCTCGACAATGGCCTCAGGGTCATTGTCCGCGAGGATCACAGAACCCCTCAGGTCGGACTCACACTGGCTTTTGCCGTAGGATCCGATGACGAGCGCCCCGAAGACTTCGGGGTCACTGGTGTATTACAAAATGCACTGATGCCTGACTACGAGGATTTCATCAAAGAAACCGGAGCCATTCATCTAAACCTCGGCGCCCCTGAAAGGCTGAGCGACTGTCTACTGATCGCCACCGAACACCTGGAAAGCGCTCTCAAAATCCAGTCGACCATCATGACGAGCGAACTATCGGATAAATGGCTGCGCACTTGGCTGGACGAAGAACTGCTGCCTAACAAGGAAAAGTCCCTGTTCATATCCGCGATCAGCTTCAGTCCGGAAATCGACGCCCTGATAAACACCGGAAACAGTTACTACAGACCTAACGAAGCGATTGCCGCCAATCTTGAACGCATGACCTTTGAACATCTCAGAAACTGGCGTCAGAGCCGGTATTGCCCCGGCAATGCATGCCTGGTGATTGTCGGCGATGTCGAGATCGAGGAGGCAAGACAATTGGTCGAGCGTCACTTCGGATCGAAAGACCAGCATGTCGCCCCCTTCAGGCCCTTGATAAAAGGACCGTCAGAGCCCGGTTACCGCCAGATAACGCAACGTCTGGAAACCGAATACCCGCTGATGCTCGTCATATTCAACACACAGGGGATGGCAAACGCCCCCGATCCACAATCCGTCAGGGCACTGGAAATACTGGATTCCCTGTTTGAGTCCTCGGCACGTCTGAAGTCATTCGGGAATGACAACCGCTCGACAATTATTGCGACCACCTTTCGACTCAGTCGAGCCAATAACCGATTCATCCTTGCGTTCCACTTCGAGGGTAATCCGCACAAAGCCGAAGCCGATCTGTGGGCATTGCTGGATGACGTCAAGCGCGTGCCGTTCACTCCCGAGGAAATCGAGCCCGCCATCATGCAGGAAAGCTCCGCCCGGCAGGCACTCTATGACACCCCTATTGGACAGTCGGGCGGCATCGGCCATCTTGTTGCAACTGCTCAGCCATGGCAGTTGATCGATCTTGAGGTCGCGCAATTACGCAGCGTCACTACGCAGGATATTCAGCGGGCAGCCAACGCCTACTTCACCCGCGAACGCGCAACCGTCGCTCATGTGTTTCCCATCGAGAAAAATACCCCCGACGTAACCGGGACCCCTGCCTGATCATCAGTTCCGGAAAACCGGCCCCGGTGCTCCCACCGCACAGGGGCCGACTTTCATCGGTCGCGAATCCACCTGGTTTGTGGCAAGTTAGCAACTTGCGGCGCGCACGATACGCCCCATGAATTCCCCTACATTTCGCAAGCAGCGGTCTGCAATTGAACAGCATGCCTCACTACACGCCGCACCCCGATTTCCGATGAAAACCTTCACCCCCGCCTTCGGCCTCGGCAATCCGCACTTGCAAACCTTGTGGGGGCCGCTGTGGCGTAAAACCGTGCACATCGGCCGCGAACGCGAACGTCTTTGGCTTGAAGACGGCGACTTTCTCGACCTCGACTGGCATGGCCCGCACAGCGCCGACGCACCCTTGGTGCTGGTGTTGCACGGACTCACGGGTTCGTCGAATTCGCCTTATGTCGCCGGCATGCAAAAAGCCCTGGGTGACCGAGGCTGGGCCAGCGTTGCGCTGAACTGGCGCGGTTGTTCGGGCGAACCCAACCTGTTGCCGCGCAGCTACCATTCCGGCGCCAGCGAAGACCTGGCCGAAACCATCAGGCACTTGCGGGCCAAACGACCTCTCGCGCCACTGTATGCGGTGGGTTACTCCCTGGGCGGTAATGTCCTGCTCAAGCATTTGGGCGAAACCGGCAGCGACAGCGACCTGACGGGCGCCGTGGCGGTGTCGGTGCCGTTCCGCCTGGACCAGTGCGCCGACCGCATTGGCCAAGGTTTTTCCAAGGTTTACCAGGCGCATTTCATGCGTGAGATGGTCGCCTACATCAAGAACAAGCAGCGACAGTTCCAGCACGACGGACGCGAGGAGGGCCTGGCAGCCTTGGCGGCACTTGGCTCGCTGGAAAACATGCGCACGTTCTGGGACTTCGATGGCCGGGTTACCGCACCGCTGAACGGCTTTGTCGATGCCGAGGATTACTATCGTCGCGCCTCAAGCCGCTATTTCCTTGGCGAAATTCGTACGCCGACCTTGATGATTCAGGCTGCCGACGACCCCTTCGTGTTTCCCCACAGCCTGCCGCACGTCGATGAGTTGTCCGCTTGCACGCAATTCGAACTGCAAGCCAAGGGCGGGCATGTCGGCTTCGTCGACGGTACGCTCAGGCAACCGGGTTACTACCTGGAACGACGCATCCCCGAGTGGCTGGCCGCCACAGGGCGCACTTGAATCATGGACGCTGACCAAGGCGAGTCGATCCACTTCTGGCAAACCCCGCCGCTGGCCGGGGTCGAGTTGTTGTCCGCCCGCTACATCGATCATCGCTTTGCCCCCCATGTGCATGACGGCTATGTGATCGGCATGATCATGGCCGGTGCCCAGCGTTATCGCTATCGCGGCGCCGAACACCTCGCGGGCAGCGGCACGCTGGTGCTGATCAACCCCGATGAACTGCACACCGGCCACAAAGGCACCGAGGATGGCTGGCTTTACCGGGCGTTTTATCCGGACAGCGGGCAGATAACTTCGCTGCTGGCCGAACTCGAACTGCCGACCCATCGCTTGCCGACCTTCGGTGCCACGCTGTATCGCGATCAGGACCTGGTGAACGGTTTCTGCCAGCTTCACCACTTACTGGAAAGCCCCGCCACCGCATTGCAGCAACAAACGGTCTGGCGCGAACTGATGCTGTCGCTGTTGCAGCGTCATGCGGCGGTGCCCGATGCCGGCAAACCTGGCAAGGAACACCGGGCCGTGAGCCTGGCCAAGGAATTGCTGCTCGCGCAATTGGCAGCACCGCCCTCATTGGAAGCGCTGGCGGCGGCGGTCAACCTCTCACCATTCCATTTCGCCCGGGTGTTCCGCCGGACCACCGGCATGCCGCCGCATACCTGGCTGATGCAGCAGCGCATCGCCCGGGCGCGGGCGTTGCTGCAAAGTGGTTGTCTGCCGCTGGAAGTCGCGATGCAACTGGGGTTTGCCGACCAGAGCCATCTGAGTCGGCAGTTCAAGCAAGTGTATGGGGTTGGACCGGGGGCGTATCGCACAGCCCGGCAGTTACCCGGATCTTGATGACAACGAAAAACCATTGTGGGAGCGGGCTTGCTCGCGAAAGCGGTGGTTCAGTCAACATCTTCTTTGACTGTCACACTGCTTTCGCGAGCAAGCCCACTCCCACAGGGTTGTGTGGTGTTTATTCGCCGGTGGCAATGCCCCGCGCAGGCTCGTTGATCCACTCGCTCCACGACCCGGCATACAACGAACCCAACGGATAACCGGCCAGGCACAACGCAAACAGGTTGTGGCACGCCGTCACGCCGGAACCGCAATACGCCACCAGATCATTCGCCGAACGATCGCCCAGTTTTGCGGCAAAACGCTGCTTGAGCTGATCGGCCGGCAGGAAGCGCCCGTCACTGCCCAGGTTCTCGGTAAACGCCGCACACTGGGCGCCGGGAATGTGCCCGGCAATCGGATCGATCGGTTCCACTTCACCCTTGAAACGCGGCAATGCACGGGCATCGAGCAAGGTCAGTTCCGGCCGCGCAAGGCACTTTTGCAGCTGCTCGGCACTGATCAGCAACGCCGTGTCAGGGCTGCCGGTGAAAGAACCACGGGTAATCGCCGGCGCATCCAGGCTCAGCGGCAAACCGGCCGCGTGCCAGGCCTTGAGACCGCCATCGAGGATGAATACACCGTCGCGCTTGCCCAACCATGCCAGCAACCACCAGGCCCGCGCCGCATAGGCCCCCGGACCGTCGTCATACAGAACCACTTCGCTATCGGCATTGATGCCCCAGGCTTGCAGGCGCTCGATCAGTTGCGCCGGCTCGGGTAACGGATGACGCCCGGTCACGCCCTTGACCACCGCGCCACTCAGATCACGCTCAAGGTCGGCATAGCTCGAACCGGCGATGTGCCCTTCGGCATAGCTGCGCTGGCCGTAATCCGGGTCTTCGAGGGCAAAACGACAATCCAGAATCACCAGCCCCGGCTGGTCCTTTTTCAGGTCCAGGGCTTGCGGGCTGATCAGTTGCGCAATGGGCATAGCGGGCTCCTGTGATTTTTTATCGGATTTCGATCCTACGACACTTCCTCAAGCGCCTGGGCCAAGGGCACGTAAAACTCTTCGAACAAGGCGTTGACCGCATCGCGGGCCTGATCCGTGACGAACCCGGCTTCCAGCACCAAAACCTGATACACACCACGTTTAATGGCCTGCTCGCTCAAGTGGCTGGAGTTCTCCCGCGTGGTGCACAGGAAACGTACCCAGGACGTGAGGATGATCCAGGCATTGAGCGTCAGGGATTCGATCTGCACCTTGTCCATCTTCAGGATACCGGCGGCAACGAAACCTTCGTAGATTGCTGAACCCTGGATCAGGCAGCGCTGGGAAAAGCGTCGATAGCGGTCGGCCAGGTCCGGATCGCTGTCGAGCAGATGTTCGAGATCGCGATGCAGAAACCGGTAGCGCCACATCGCCGACAACAGCTCCTTGAGGTAGAAGCGCTTGTCTTCCACCGTGGCGGCACGGCCCTGGGGCGGGCGCAGGAAGCTGTCCACCAGGCTTTCGTACTCGCTGAACAGCACGGCGATGATCGCCTGCTTGTTCGGGAAGTGGTAGTACAGGTTGCCCGGGGAAATTTCCATGTGGGCAGCAATGTGGTTGGTGCTGATGCTGCGCTCGCCCTGCTGGTTGAACAGCTCCAGGCTGTTCTGCACGATGCGCTCGCTGGTTTTGATCCGTGGGGCCATGGCTTGAGCTTTAATTCAGAGTGCGTTGACGGGCATCTTAGATCTATCCGCGAGCGGATAAAACAAAGCTGTTCCAGGATGTCATTTGACTTTTTAGAGTATAGGCTCTAAAAAGTGCTTCATTACAATAAATCCGGAGCCGACCATGACTGCTGAAATTTCCTACCTGCAGAACCTACAGCAGCCGCTGGAAGAGCTTCAGGCCCTGTTCGACGCCCAGCGTGCCGCCTATGCCGCCAACCCGATGCCACCGGCTGCGCAGCGCCAGCAATGGCTCAAGGCGCTAAAGGATTTGTTGAACAATGAACGCCAGGCCCTGATCGATGCGATCAGCCAGGACTTCAGCAATCGCAGCGCCGATGAAACCCTGCTCGCCGAACTGATGCCCAGCCTGCATGGCATCCATTACGCCAGCAAACATCTAAAGGGCTGGATGCGAGCCTCGCGACGCAAGGTGGGCGCAGCCTTCCAGCCGGCTTCGGCCAAAGTGGTTTACCAACCGCTGGGCGTGGTCGGGGTCATCGTGCCGTGGAACTACCCGCTGTACCTGGCCATCGGCCCGTTGGTCGGCGCGTTGTCGGCGGGCAATCGGGTGATGCTCAAGCTCAGTGAGTCGACCCCCGCGACCGGCCTGCTGATGAAGCAACTGCTGGCGCGAATCTTCCCCGAAGACCTGGTTTGCGTGGTGCTGGGCGAGGCGGATATGGGCGTGGCGTTTTCACGCCTGCCGTTCGATCACCTGCTGTTCACCGGCGCCACCAGCATCGGCAAACACGTGATGCGCGCCGCCGCGGAAAACCTGACCCCGGTGACCCTGGAACTGGGCGGCAAGTCCCCGGCCATTGTTTCTCACGACGTGCCGCTCAAGGACGCCGCCGAGCGCATCGCCTTCGGCAAGACCCTGAACGCCGGCCAGACCTGCGTGGCTCCGGACTACGTGCTAGTGCCTGAGGATCGCGTCGGAGGTTTCATCGAAGCCTATCGCACAGCCATCCGCGGGTTTTATCCGACGCTGGCCGACAACCCGGACTACACCGCGATCATCAATGAGCGACAACTGGCGCGCCTCAACGGCTACATCAGCGACGCCACCAGCAAGGGTGCGCTGCTGATGCCGCTGTTCGACCAGGGCCAGGGCCGCCGCATGAGCCATAGTCTGCTGCTCAATGTCACTGACGAGATGACGGTGATGCAGGACGAGATCTTCGGGCCGCTGCTGCCGATCGTGCCGTACAAGGATCTGGACCAGGCATTTGCCTACATCAACCAGCGCCCTCGCCCACTGGCGCTGTATTACTTCGGCTACGACAAGCGCGAACAACAGCGCGTGCTGCACGAAACCCATTCCGGCGGCGTGTGCCTGAACGACACCCTGCTGCACGTCGCCCAGGACGACATGCCGTTTGGCGGTATCGGTGCCTCGGGCATGGGCCACTACCACGGCCATGAAGGGTTCCTGACCTTCAGCAAGGCCAAGGGCGTGTTGATCAAACAGCGGTTCAACGCCGCGAAGTTGATCTATCCGCCGTACGGCAAGTCGATTCAGAAGCTGATCCAGAAGCTGTTCATACGCTAACGATCATCACCGTCGGGTAATAACAATAATGAACCCCAGCCTGTCCGATTCACCCGCGCTGTCACGGCGCGGGCTGCTTAAATTCAGCCTCGGCGCCACAGCTTTCCTTGCCACCGCCGGGCTCGGAGCCAGCCTCAGCGGTTGTTCGTCGAGCGTGCCGGCCAATGGTTTCGTCACGTTACGCAGCGGCGACCTGCTGTTTTTGCGGGCGTTGCTCCCGGTCATGCTCGAAGGTGCCGTGACCGTCGAACGGATACCCGAGGCTGTCGAGGGCACACTGAAAAGCCTGGATTACAACCTCGCTCACCTGTCGCCGGAAATGCTCAAGCTGACCCAACAATTGTTCGATGTGCTGGGCATGGCCGTGACCCGCGGACCGTTGACCGGGGTCTGGGGCAGCTGGGAGAACGCCAGCTCCAACGACATCCGAGCTTTTCTCGATCGCTGGGAAAACAGCTCGTTGAGCCTGTTGCGCATGGGCCACAGTTCCTTGCTGCAACTGGTAATGATGGCCTGGTACGGCCGCAAGGAATCGTGGGCGCATTGCGGGTATCCCGGGCCGCCAACGGTCTGAAACCGTGGCGCCCCCATCGCGAGCAAGCTCGCTCCCACATTGACCGCATGACCCTGTGGGAGCGGGCTTGCTCGCGAAGGCGCCAGCCGCCACACCACATCCCCAACAATAAAAAGAGAACCCGAAGATGCCCGTACCCGATCCGTTCCGCGAAGGCATGGCCCGAGGCTGGAAAACCTACAACGGCTCGCAACTGACCCAGGACCTGACACTCGAAGCGGACGTGGCGATCATCGGCAGCGGTGCTGGCGGCGGCACCACCGCCGAAATCCTCAGCGCGGCCGGCTACAAGGTGCTGCTGATCGAGGAAGGCCCGCTCAAGACCAGCAGCGACTTCAAGATGCTCGAAGACCAGGCCTACGCCAACCTTTACCAGGAAGGCATCGGCCGCATGAGCAAGGACGGCGCGATCACCATCCTCCAGGGCCGGGCGGTGGGCGGCACCACATTGATCAACTGGACCTCCAGTTTCCGCACTCCGGAGCCGACCCTGGAACACTGGGCCAAAGAGCACAACGTCAAGGGCCACAGCCCGGCGGAAATGGCGCCGTGGTTCGAAAAAATGGAGCAACGCCTGGGCGTCGCACCGTGGATGGTGCCCCCCAACGCCAACAACGAAGTGATCCGCAAGGGCTGCGAAGCACTGAATTACTCATGGCACGTCATCCCGCGCAACGTTCGTGGCTGCTGGAACCTCGGCTACTGCGGCATGGGCTGCCCGACCAACGCCAAGCAATCGATGATGGTCACCACCATTCCAGCAACCCTGGAAAAAGGCGGCGAGCTGCTTTACCTGGCCCGCGCCGAAAAACTTAACATCAGCGGCGACAAGGTCACCGGCCTGCAATGCTCGGCGATGGATGAACGCTGCGTCGCACCGACCGGACGCACCATCACGGTCAAGGCGCGGCATTTCGTGCTGGCCGGAGGCGGCATCAACAGCCCGGCCTTGCTGATGCGCTCCGGGGCGCCCGACCCGCACAAGCGCCTGGGCAAACGTACGTTCCTGCACCCGGTGAACATGTCTGCCGCGTTGTTCGACGAAGTGGTCAACCCCTTCTACGGCGCGCCGCAGTCGATCTATTCCGACCATTTCCAATGGCAGGACGGCACCACAGGCAAGATGTCCTACAAACTGGAAGTCCCGCCCCTGCACCCGGCGCTGGCCACCACATTGCTCGGCGGTTTCGGTCAGGAAAACTCGCAGCACATGGCCAATCTGGCTCATACCCACGCCATGCTGGCGTTGCTGCGGGACGGTTTTCACCCGGACAGCCCCGGTGGCAGCGTCGAATTGCGCAGCGATGACACGCCGGTGCTGGATTACCAGCTATCACCCTACGCCTGGGATGGATTGCGCCGGGCGTTCCACACCATGGCCGAAATCCAGTTTGCCGGTGGCGCCAAGGCCGTGATGCCGATGCACGCCGACGCCCGATACGTGAAGACCCTCGCCGAAGCGCGCACGCTGATCGACAGCCTGAGTATGGAGTTGTATCGCACACGCCTGGGCAGCGCCCATGTGATGGGCGGTTGCGCCATGGGTGAAGACCCGACAATCGCGGTGACCGACAGCCTCGGTCGGCATCATCAACTGGGCAATCTGTCGATCCACGACGGCTCGCTGTTCCCCACCAGCATTGGCGCCAATCCGCAGTTGTCGGTCTACGGACTGACGGCGCAACTGGCGACATCCCTGGCCGAACGTTTAAAAAACCCATGAAAATAACGATAATTCCCATCGTCTATAGTGCTTTCTTACCCAACAGGCGACTTGGCCGACCGGGAAGGCTGCGATACCATCCGACTCCCCAACGGATTCCCGCCAGGACGACGCGATGAACCGAGTGTTGTACCCAGGTACCTTCGACCCTATTACCAAGGGCCATGGCGATCTGGTCGAACGCGCCTCGCGCCTGTTCGATCACGTGATCATTGCCGTTGCCGCGAGCCCGAAGAAAAACCCCTTGTTTCCTCTGGAACAACGGGTAGAACTGGCGCGCGAGGTCACTAAACATCTGCCGAACGTTGAAGTCGTCGGCTTCTCGACGCTGTTGGCGCACTTCGCCAAAGAGAAGAACGCCAATGTGTTCCTGCGTGGATTGCGCGCGGTGTCGGACTTCGAATACGAATTCCAGCTGGCCAACATGAACCGCCAGCTGGCGCCGGACGTGGAAAGCCTGTTCCTGACCCCGTCCGAGCGTTATTCGTTCATTTCCTCGACGCTGGTCCGTGAAATCGCAGCCCTGGGCGGCGATATCACCAAGTTCGTGCACCCTGTGGTGGCGGACGCACTGACCGAACGTTTCAAGAAGTAACCCCCGCAAACTGTAGGAGCGAGCCTGCTCGCGATGGACGTCAACGATAACGCGGAAAACCTGACACCCCGCGGCGTTCTCGGGTTCATCGCCAGCAGGCTGGCTCCTACAGTACGTCGCACCTACGTGCAACGCAGGCGCCAATGCGGCACAATTGTGTGCATTGGTTTATTGCGCCCGGGCTTGCCGCCCCGGCTGGAGTTAGCATGTCCCTGATCATCACCGACGATTGCATCAACTGCGACGTCTGCGAACCCGAGTGCCCGAACGCCGCCATTTCCCAAGGCGAAGAGATCTACGTGATCGACCCGAACCTGTGCACCCAGTGTGTCGGCCACTACGATGAACCGCAGTGTCAGCAGGTCTGCCCGGTGGATTGCATTCCACTGGACGAAGCTCATCCGGAGACTGAAGAGCAGTTGATGGAGAAGTACCGGAAAATTACCGGTAAGGCTTAAGCCATTCGGCGCCTGTCAGACCGCATTCGCGAGCAAGCCCGCTCCCACAGGGGTTTTGGGAACGACGCAGATCCAGTGTGGGAGCGAGCTTGCTCGCGATGAGGCCATCAGCCACGCCGAATCTCTAACGGATTGTCGCGCGTATCAGCTCTGACAACGCGGGCAAAAAACGCTGGCGCGCTGCCCGAGTTTCACTTCCCGCAGCCCCGTGCCACAGACCTTGCAGTGCTCACCGCCACGGCCATACACGAACAGTTCCTGCTGGAAATAACCAGGCTGACCGTCACCACCGATAAAGTCCCGCAACGTGGTACCGCCGCGCTCGATGGCGGCCGCCAGGATGCGTTTGATCTCGATGGCCAGCTTCAAGTAACGCGCACGGGAAATGCTCTTGGCTTCGCGGCGCGGGTCGATCCCGGCGGCGAACAACGCTTCGGTCGCGTAGATATTGCCCACGCCCACCACCACCGCGTTATCCATGATGAACGGCTTGACCGCCATCGAACGGCTACGGGACTGCTGAAACAGGCGCTCGCCATCGAACAGGTCGGTCAGCGGTTCCGGCCCCAGGCGAATCAGCAATTCGTGATTGAGCGGGTCGAGGCTCCAGAGCATTGCGCCGAAGCGCCGCGGGTCGGTGTAACGCAATGCCAGGCCCGACTCCAGTTCAATGTCCACATGCTCATGCTTGGCCGCCGGCAGCCCGGCCTCCACCAGCCGCAAATTGCCTGACATGCCCAAGTGGCTGATCAAGGTGCCGACTTCGGCATTGATCAGCAGGTATTTGGCGCGCCGCTCCACCAGCACGATGCGCTGCCCGGACAACCGCACATCGAGGTCTTCGGGAATTGGCCAGCGCAAGCGCCGGTCACGCACGATCACCCGGCTGACTCGCTGGCCTTCCAGGTACGGCGCGATGCCGCGACGGGTGGTTTCGACTTCTGGCAATTCAGGCATGGTGCTCTCGGATCAGGCGTATGGCCTGGAAAGGTCCGACACTCAGTGATGAGTGCCGAGGTCGCGGATCGTCTGCTTGAGGGTCTCGAAGTCGTAGTCCGAGAGGCCGACATAATCGAGCACCAGCGGCGCGATGCTGTTCCACTCGTGATCTTCGGTCTGATTGCCCAGCACCCGGTACGACGCGCAAATGTGCTCGGCCATCTTCAGGATCGCCAACAGGTTCTTCAACGAACTGTTGCGCGAAGATTCATCGCTGAATATCGCCAAGGCATTGTGGTGATTGGCGATCGCAGCGCCCACGTGTTCCGGCAGACGCCAGGACTTGGCGGTGTAATACCCGACCACCGAGTGATTGGTATTGAACACCTGGTTCTCCGTGTCCACCACCCGACATTCGGCGCTGGCGTTGGCATAGGCCTGCTCCAGAACGCCCATGTAGTCGGGGAAACGCTGGAGCATCAAGGGCACGCCGCAGTCGTGGAACAGGCCCAGGGCATAGGCTTCATCGCCATTTTCAACACCGATGCGCTTGGCCAGTGTCAGGCAAGTCATGGCCACGTCCTGCGCGGTGTCCCAGAAACGGTTCAGGGTGACAATGGTGTCGTCATTCATCTCGCCCTTGATCGACTGCGCATTGATCAGGTTGATGACCGAACGGCTGCCCAGCAGATTTACCGCGCGCTGGATCGAGGCAATCTTGTTGCTCAGCCCATAATACGGCGAATTGACGATCTTCAGCAGGGAACCGGAAAGTCCCGGATCCTGGGAGATCAGTTTGGCAATGACTTCCAGATCCGGGTCGGGCATGTACTGCTCCATCTGCAAATCCACCATGATTTGCGGCTGGGCCGGTACGCTGATGCCCTGCAGGGCTTGTTGGATCTGTTCGGAAGTCAGCTCTTGGGACATTTGTGCACCACTCTGGGTCAGACGATGATTCTAACCTTTATGAAGTTGGATCCGACATACCAAATCGCAAGACAACCCTCGCCACATGTCCACTTGCAGGCCAATCCTGGGGCTCAACACGCTATACTCCCGCTCTTTTTTCCGGAGCGACGACATGTCCCTGCCTAGCCTGCGCCTCAAAGCCAACGCCGACCGTCGTCTGCGCAACGGTCACTTGTGGGTCTACAGCAACGAAATCGATGTAGCCGCTACGCCTTTGCACGGTTTCAAGGCCGGCGACCAGGCGATCCTCGAAGCCGCCGGCGGCAAGCCGCTGGGCATCGTTGCCATGAGCCCGAACAACCTGATCTGCGCCCGTGTGCTGTCGCGCGACATCAAGCTGCCGCTGGACAAGTCGCTGCTGGTACACCGCCTGAACGTGGCCCTGTCGCTGCGCGATCGCCTGTTCGACAAGCCGTTCTATCGCCTGGTCTACGGCGACTCCGACCTGCTGCCAGGCCTGGTGGTCGACCGTTTCGGCGACATCCTCGTGGTGCAGATCGCTTCGGCCACCATGGAAGCCCATAAAGACGACGTGATTGCAGCGCTGACCCAAGTGCTCAAGCCAAGCGGCATCCTGTTCAAGAACGACTCCGCTGCCCGTGACGCCGAAGGCCTCACCCGCTACGTCGAAACCGTGTTCGGCCTGGTGCCGGAGTGGGTTGCCCTCGAAGAGAACGGCGTGAAATTCGAAGCGCCGGTCATCCAGGGTCAGAAAACCGGCTGGTTCTACGACCACCGCATGAACCGCGCACGCCTGGCGCCGTACGCCAAAGGCAAACGCGTGCTCGACCTGTACAGCTACATCGGCGGCTGGGGCGTGCAGGCTGCCGCGTTCGGCGCCAGTGAAGTGTTCTGCGTCGACGCTTCGGCCTTCGCCCTCGACGGCGTCGAGCGCAACGCTGCACTGAACGGCTTCGCCGAGAAAATGACCTGCATCGAAGGCGACGTGTTCGAAGCCCTCAAAGAGCTGAAAGCCAGCGAAGAGCGCTTCGACGTGATCGTGGCCGACCCGCCGGCGTTCATCAAACGCAAGAAAGACATGAAGAACGGCGAAGGCGCCTACCGCCGCCTGAACGAGCAAGCCATGCGCCTGCTCACCAAGGACGGCATCCTGGTCAGCGCATCGTGCTCGATGCACCTGCCGGAAGACGACCTGCAAAACATCCTGCTGACCAGCGCCCGCCACCTGGACCGCAATATCCAGATCTTGGAACGTGGCGGTCAGGGTCCGGATCATCCGGTGCATCCGGCGATTGCCGAAACGCGGTATATCAAGAGCATTACTTGCCGGTTGCTGCCTAACAGCTAAAACGCAAACCACTGTAGGAGCGAGCTCGCTCGCGATGGTCGTCAACGATAACGCTGGCAGCCTGACGCCCCACGGCGCTCTCAGGCTCATCGCGAGCGAGCGCTCCTACAGAGGTTCCCGGCATCAAAACAGGAAGCCTCCTACAGCGCTTTTGATTGAACTCCCTGCGTCCCAGACTAGTATCGGTTTCTGGTTTCAAGCATGAACACTTGATCACTCCGGAAAACAAAAACAATGTCTGGGTCCTCTTACCCAGCTCTAAGTGGCGACCTGAAACGCCAACGAGTCTCCCGCTTTATCCTGATTACCAATATCTCGCTAATCAGTTTTTTCCCGCTGAACATCCTCCTGCCTTCTTTTCCTGCCTTGGCCGCGAAGTTCGACAGCTCAACCGCTGACATCGCCCTTTCCATCAGTCTGTTCACGCTGGTTTTTGCGTTTTCTCAATTAATAACCGGCCCGCTTTCAGATAAGTGGGGGCGCAAGGAAGTTCTTCTTGGTTGCATCGTTGTTTCTACCCTCGGCTCGATAGGCTGCGCGCTGGCGACGGACTTCCCAAGCTTCCTGGCGTTTCGTGCAGTCCAAGCCATCGGGTGTGGTTTTTTTGTGCTGGGTCATGCACTGGTGGAGGATCTGTTCGATGAACAGGATAGGGCCCGGGTGCGCATTTATTACATGACGCTGAGCGGTTCCTTTGTTGCACTGGCACCGCTGTTAGGCTCTTGGCTACAAACCACTTTCGATTGGCAGGGTAGTTTTTATGGTTTTGCGCTCATGGCGCTCGGCATGCTGATCCATGCCCAACTGATACTGCCTTCCAAGGCAGCTCTCCCAGAAAAAACACCCGTTTCTGTCATCCGTACGCTGAAATCCATCGCTGGAAATCAAGACTTCATCCGCTATTGGTGGATAGCCGCGTTAGTGTTCGCTTGTTATTTCGCGTTGATCAGCGTGACACCGCTGATTTTCATGGATGAGTTGAAACTGTCCGAGTACCAGTACGCATGGGTACTTATGGTGTACGGGGTCGCCTATTTCCTGGGTGGAGTCGTTGCTACCACCGTGCAGAAACATATCTCCCTCTCTGTGCAAATCAACATCGGCCTTGGATTACTGGGTGCCGCCGGCCTGTTGTTGATGTTAATCATCCGTTATGAGGCGATGACAATCATCACCCTGCTCATACCGATGGTGATCAGTGCTCTGGCGGTCACCCTGGTACGGCCTGCCGCCATTTCCGCAGCCATGTTGCTGTTCTCAAACAGCGCCGGGACGGCAGCATCCGCAGGCAACAGCATCATGTTCATTACTGCCGCCGTCAGCAGCGCCGCCCTCGCACAAACAGGGGACAATTTGCTGATGACCATTGCTGTCAGCTACATCGTGTTCAGTCTTTGGGGTTTGCTGACGAACACCAGGATCGGGCGCTGACTGTAGGAGCGAGCTTGCTCGCGAAGAACCTCAACGATGACGCAGCGCATCTGGTAGCCAGCGTTGTCTGTGGGCTCATCGCGAGCAAGCTCGCTCCTACAGACATAAGACACATCTGGAACTACTGTCGAACCACCTATCTCCCCTTCCTCACCTACCGTTTCTCTTCCAATCGCAGAAGAGGACCAAGGAATGTCCAACGCACCCCATACCCATCACTTACGCACCGGCCGCTATTCGGAAACCGGCCGGATTTATTTGCTCACAGCTGTCACCCACCAGCGACAACCCATCTTCAAGGACTGGCATATGGGTCGTGTGGTGGTAAGCGAATTCAGGAAGGCATCTGAGGACGGCCAAGCCTCCTCTTTTGCCTGGGTGGTCATGCCGGATCACTTTCACTGGCTGGTCGAGTTGCATAGCGGTGATTTGCCGAAACTGATGCAAGCCACCAAATCTCGAAGCGCCCGCGCTATCAACAAGGCGAGAGGTTGTCACGAGACGCTATGGCAAAAAGGTTATTTTGACCGGGCGTTGCGTCGCGAGGACGATCTGAAAGCGATGGCCCGATATATCGTTGCCAACCCATTGCGAGCAGGGCTAGTCGACCATATCGGCGAATATCCGCTATGGGACGCCATCTGGCTCTGAAACGCAGCCAACTGTAGGAGCGAGCTCGCTCGCGATGGTCGTCAACGATAACGCTGGCATCCAGGCACCCCGCGGCGTTCTCTGGTTCATCGCGAGCTCGCTCGCTCCTACAAGGATTGCGCCCGCACGTCTTGTGAATGCTACCTCCACGCTTGCAGCCATTCCCTCCAGCCGCCAGCCGTGTAGAATCGCGAACATTCATCGCCAGTCATCCCCGGCGGGTTTATGAGCTCAAGCTGAAGCGCGCGGCGATCCCGCAAAGTTATCGGCAACTTCCGGACACGCGGCCATTTCTGAGTGTTCCAGACGTCAATAGAAGCTCACTTCCCTTTTGATACCTGATTAGCCGCCCGGAGTGCTTCATGCCTGATTACCGCTCGAAAACATCCACCCACGGCCGCAACATGGCCGGTGCCCGCGCACTGTGGCGCGCCACGGGGATGAAAGATGACGACTTCAAGAAGCCGATCATCGCCATTGCCAACTCGTTCACCCAGTTCGTACCGGGCCACGTGCACCTCAAGGACCTGGGCCAACTGGTCGCCCGCGAGATCGAACGCGCTGGCGGCGTGGCGAAGGAATTCAACACCATCGCTGTCGATGACGGCATCGCCATGGGCCACGACGGCATGCTCTATTCGTTGCCGAGCCGCGAGATCATCGCCGACTCCGTCGAGTACATGGTCAACGCCCACTGCGCCGATGCGATCGTCTGCATCTCCAACTGCGACAAGATCACCCCGGGCATGCTGATGGCGTCCCTGCGCCTGAACATCCCGGTGATCTTCGTCTCCGGTGGCCCGATGGAAGCCGGCAAGACCAAACTCGCCTCCCACGGCCTCGACCTGGTCGACGCCATGGTGATCGCCGCCGACTCCAGCGCTTCTGACGAGAAAGTTGCCGAGTACGAGCGCAGCGCCTGCCCGACCTGCGGTTCGTGCTCCGGCATGTTCACCGCCAACTCGATGAACTGCCTGGTCGAAGCCCTGGGTCTGGCATTGCCGGGCAACGGTTCGACCCTGGCCACTCACAGCGACCGCGAGCAGCTGTTCCTGCAGGCCGGCCGCACCATCGTCGAGCTGTGCAAGCGTTACTACGGCGAGAACGACGAGTCGGTACTGCCGCGCAACATCGCCAACTTCCAGGCGTTCGAAAACGCCATGACCCTGGACATCGCCATGGGCGGTTCCACCAACACCATCCTGCACTTGCTGGCCGCAGCCCAGGAAGCCGAGATCGATTTCGACCTACGCGACATCGACCGTCTGTCCCGTCACGTGCCGCAACTGTGCAAGGTCGCGCCGAACATCCAGAAGTACCACATGGAAGACGTGCACCGTGCCGGCGGGATCTTCAGCATCCTCGGTTCGCTGGCCCGTGGCGGCTTGCTGCACACCCAGTTGCCGACCGTGCACAGCCGCAGCATGGAAGAAGCCATCGCCAAGTGGGACATCACCCAGACCACCGACGAAGCCGTCCATCACTTCTTCAAGGCCGGTCCGGCGGGCATCCCGACGCAAACCGCGTTCAGCCAGTCGACCCGTTGGGAAACCCTGGACGACGACCGTGAAAACGGCTGCATCCGCAGTGTCGAGCACGCTTACTCGCAAGAAGGCGGCCTGGCCGTGCTCTACGGCAACATCGCCCTGGACGGCTGCGTGGTGAAAACCGCTGGCGTCGACGAATCGATCCACGTATTCGAAGGCAACGCCAAGATCTTCGAAAGTCAGGACAGCGCCGTACGCGGCATCCTTGCTGACGAAGTGAAGGAAGGCGACATCGTCATCATTCGCTACGAAGGCCCGAAAGGCGGCCCGGGCATGCAGGAAATGCTCTACCCGACTTCGTACCTGAAATCCAAAGGCTTGGGCAAAGCCTGCGCCCTGCTCACCGATGGACGTTTCTCCGGCGGTACCTCGGGCCTGTCCATCGGCCACGCTTCGCCTGAAGCGGCTGCCGGCGGCGCGATTGGTCTGGTGCAGGACGGCGACAAGGTGCTGATCGACATTCCGAACCGCTCGATCAACCTGTTGGTCAGCGACGAAGAACTGGCCGCACGCCGAGTGGAGCAGGACAAGAAAGGCTGGAAACCGGTGGAAGTGCGTCCACGCAAAGTGACCACCGCGCTGAAAGCCTACGCCCTGCTGGCCACCAGTGCCGACAAGGGTGCTGTGCGTAACAAGGCGATGCTTGACGGGCTGTAAGCGTTAACCATCGACATAAAAATGCCCCGCCAAGTGCGGGGCATTTTTGTTTGCATCGATCTCCTGTAGGAGCGAGCTTGCTCGCGATGGGTGCAAGGACGACGCGCTGCACCAGAAAGCACGCGTCATCGTTAACGACCATCGCGAGCAAGCTCGCTCCTACAGTAGCAACCCGGTCTTACTGAATGTCTTCAGGCTTGACGATCACCCAGTTCTTGTCAGCCGTCACCGTCAACCCTTCCTTGGCCTGGGCCGCGGCGTTCTTGGCCATCATGCCGTTGATCTGGGTCATGTACTTGTCCTTGCGGTTGACCCACAGGTGGATGCCGCCCTTGGCCACGTCAACACTGTGGAACAGCATGTAACCATCGCTGCTCGGGGTATCGCCGCCAACCAGCACCGGTTTTTTCCATTCATCGATGTAGGTCAGGATCGCCGCGTGCTTGCCGGCCATCCAGGTTGCCGGGGTCCACAGGTACGGGGTCAGCTCGAGGCCGAGGTTGGCCTTCTCGTCATATTTGCCGGCGGTGACCTGCTTGCGCGCGGTGGTCAGTTCGCCTGTCTTCGGATCCTTGAGCAGCAGCGACACGCCGATCACGTTCTGCGGCTTGACGTTGTAGCCGTACTTCGGATCGGCCGCAACCATGCGCACCAGTTCTTCGGAGGCGGCGGTCATCACGTAGACCTCGATGCCGTTCTCCATCAACTTGTTGTACAGCTCTTGCTGGCCGGTGAAAATCTTCGGCGGGTTGACGTCGAGTTTCTTGACCGCGTCGCCTTCGTAATAAGTCGCTGGCACCGGTTTGCCCGACGCCATCATCTCGTCGACGTAGCCCTTGAGTTCCTTGAGCGTAAAGCCGGAGAACACCTGGGCGACCCATGGATAGCAGACCATGTCGTCGACTTCGCAGAGGCGGTAGTAGTAGCTGAACAGGCTTTCCTTGTGGTCGGCGGTGTCCTTGAACGGCATCAGTTTCAGGGAGGGATCGAGCTTGTCGCGGGTGATCAGGCCCTTGTTCTCCATGAACGGCAGCAACGACTCTTCGAGGTCGTAGCGGTAACTGGTGTTGTCCATGTCGAACACCGCGTAGTTACCCTTGTTGGCGTTGGCGGCGATCATCGCGTCCAGCGCCTTGGCCTGATCGGCGGGCCAGTGTTTCAGATCCGTTGCAAGCACCTGGCCGGCAAGGCCCAGGCAAAGTGCTGCTGCCAGCAATTTCGGTGCGAACTTCATTGGCATTTCTCCCTGAATGTGAAAGAGATCGACGCTAACAAATAAGTGTGACAGTCCTCGCCTGTCAGCGACCGCCTGTGTCCCTTTCGCGCCAGTTGCATTTCTGACAGCGACATCCGCTTATTCCAAAAACGACGGAAATCATGCGTTTTTGATATTAATTCATTAGTTTTCAAGCTGTTAGGCTTGCCGGTTCGCAGCTGCCCCGGATGGTAGCTGGCACAAGTCTCACTCGGAGTTCTCATGAATCTGCCGCTGATCCTCAATCTGCTGGTGTTCCTCGCCTTGCTCCTGGGCCTGGCGCAAACTCGTCACACCTCATGGAGCCTGGCGAAAAAAGTCCTGCTCGCGCTGGTGCTGGGCGTGGCGTTCGGCGTGGCCTTGCACACCGTTTACGGTGCCGGCAACCCGGTACTCAAAGCCTCGATCGGCTGGTTCGATCTGATGGGCAACGGTTATGTGCAACTGCTGCAAATGATCGTGATCCCGCTGGTGTTCGCCTCGATCCTCAGCGCCGTGGCCCGCCTGCACAACGCATCGTCGCTGGGCAAGATCAGCTTCCTGACCATCGGCACGCTGCTGTTCACCACGGCCATCGCAGCCCTGATCGGTATCGGCCTGACCAACCTGTTCGGCCTGACCGCCGAAGGCCTGGTGGCCGGCACCCAGGAAATGGCGCGCCTGCAAACCATTCAGACTGACTATGCCGGCAAGGTTGCGGACTTGAATGTGCCGCAGCTGTTGCTGTCGTTCATTCCGCAAAATCCGTTCGCCGATCTGGCGCGGGCCAAGCCGACGTCGATCATCAGCGTGGTGATTTTTGCGGCGTTCCTGGGTGTCGCGGCCCTGCAATTGCTCAAGGATGATGCCGAGAAAGGTCAGAAAGTGATCAACGCCATCGACACCCTGCAAGCCTGGGTGATGCGCCTGGTGCGCCTGGTGATGAAGCTGACCCCGTACGGCGTGCTGGCGCTGATGACCAAAGTGGTCGCCGGCTCGAACCTGCAAGACATCATCAAGCTCGGCAGTTTCGTGGTGGTGTCCTACATCGGCCTGGGCCTGATGTTCGTGGTGCATGGCGTGCTGGTGTCGGCCGCCGGGATCAACCCGCTGCGTTTCTTCCGCAAGATCTGGCCGGTGCTGACGTTTGCCTTCACCAGCCGTTCCAGCGCTGCGACGATTCCGTTGAGCATCGAAGCGCAGACCAGTCGCTTGGGCATTCCGCAGTCCATCGCCAGTTTCGCCGCTTCGTTTGGCGCAACCATTGGCCAGAACGGTTGTGCCGGCCTGTACCCGGCGATGTTGGCTGTGATGGTGGCGCCGACTGTGGGCATCAATCCGCTGGACCCATTGTGGATCGCGACGCTGGTGGCGATTGTCACGCTGAGTTCGGCCGGTGTGGCCGGGGTGGGCGGCGGTGCTACGTTCGCCGCGTTGATCGTACTGCCGGCGATGGGCTTGCCGGTTTCGCTGGTGGCGTTGCTGATTTCGGTCGAGCCGCTGATTGATATGGGGCGTACGGCGTTGAATGTCAGTGGGTCGATGACGGCGGGGGCGATTACCAGTCAGGTGATGCAGCAGACTGATAAAGAACTGCTGGATGCGGATGAGCATTCGGCGTTGGCGCACGCGTGATCGGCGTCTGATAGACCGCTATCGCGAGCAAGCTCGCTCCCACAGGGATCTTTGGTGTTCACACAATTTGTGATTCACCTCAAACCCTCTGTGGGAGCGAGCTTGCTCGCGATGCTTTTAAGCCTTTTCCCAGACTTCGAAGTTGTACGCCGGTTTTTCGCCTTCGGCCGGATTCGGCACATTCGACACCAGCTTCCACTGGCCCAAATCAAACTCCGGAAACCACGCATCCCCTTCCGGGCTCAGCGCCACGCGGGTCAGGTATAACCGATCAGCCTGCGCCAGCCCTTGCGCATACAACTGCGCACCACCAATCAGCATCAACTCATCAACGCCCTGTTCCTTCGCCCATTCTTCAGCACGAACGACGGCGGCTTCCAGCGACGGATAAACCTCCGCGCCTTCGAGCACCAGATCCGCCTGACGGCTGACCACGATGTTCAATCGGCCCGGCAGCGGGCGACCGAGGGAATCCCAGGTCTTGCGGCCCATGATGATCGGCTTGCCGAGCGTGGTGGCCTTGAAATATTTGAAGTCCCCCGGCAAGTGCCAGGGCATGCTGTTGTCGACGCCGATCACACGGTTTTCACCGAGGGCTGCGATCAGGCTGAGGGGGAGTGATTTAGTCATGCCGGCGAGGATACCAGAGCCGCGCTTTCGCCGATAAGCGCCACAGCGGTTATGCTCACAGCTCATTTAAGCGACGGGATGCCGCGTGACTGAACTCAATACCCTCTGGCTGACAGAAACCATCCGCCTGCGCGAAGAGTACGCCGGCCCTCTGGAAGACCTTGAAGCCAACCGACTGGCCCGCAGCGCCGGCGGCGATTTGCCGTCGCGCATTCAACGCCGGGCCCTGTGGCTGGCCGAACGCGATGGACTGGCCGATGCTCTCAAACACTGGCTGCAAGGCGCGCGACTGGCGCTGATCGTAATGGCGGTGCTGGCGGTGATCAGCGGCGCCGGCCTGGCCTTTGCTGCAATGGGCGACGGCCTGCACCCGGTGAATGTGTTCTGGGCCTTGGGCAGCCTGCTCGGGCTCAATCTGATACTGCTGCTGAGCTGGGGCCTGGGCCTGGTGTTCGCTGGCGAACAAGGCGCCAGCCTCGGGCGCCTTTGGCTGTGGCTTAGCGAAAAGCTCGCCCGGGATGCCAAAGCCGCACAACTGGCACCGGCCCTGCTGCTGTTGCTGCAACGCCAGAAACTCAATCGCTGGGCCATCGGCGTGCTGGTCAACGGCTTGTGGTTGCTGGCGATGCTCAGCGCACTGGTGATCCTGCTGACGTTGATGGCAACCCGACGCTACGGCTTCGTCTGGGAAACCACGATCCTCAGTGCCGACACCTTTATTGCCGTAACCCAGGCCCTTGGCGCGCTGCCGGCCCTGCTCGGTTTCAGCGTGCCCACCGAGGAGATGATTCGCGCCAGTGGCGACGCCGCCCTGAACATCGAAAGCGCCCGCCAGGCCTGGGCCGCCTGGCTGGTGGGCGTATTGCTGGTCTACGGCGTTTTGCCGCGCCTGCTGCTCGCACTGTTTTGCCTGTGGCGCTGGAAGACGGGGCAAACGGCGTTGTGTCTGGATTTGAACCTGCCCGGTTATGCGCAACTGCGCGAACGCTTGATGCCCACCAGTGAGCGTCTCGGCATCAGCGATGCGGCGCCTGAGCAATTGCATCGAGTGGAAAGCGGCGTCAGCGAACAACAAAGTGATGGTGCTCTATTGGTCGCCATCGAGCTGGACGACGACCGTCCGTGGCCACCGCAATTGCCGAAAAACGTGAACAACGCCGGCATTCTCGACAGCCGCGAATCGCGGCACAAACTCCTCGAACAACTGAGCCGCTTTCCCCCGGCACGCCTGGCCATTGCGTGCGATCCACGGCGTTCGCCGGATCGCGGCAGTTTGGCCTTGATTGCCGAACTGGCCCGCAGCGCCAGCGCCACCCGCGTGTGGTTGTTGCAGGCGCCCCCCGGTGAAGCGCTGGACGCCGAACGCCTGGGCGACTGGCACGTGGCGCTGCAACAGCTTGAGCTACCCTTTGCCGATTGTGCGCCGATGAACTGGCTGGAGACGGGTCATGACTAACCCTCTGAAACTCGCCGTCGTCGGCCACACCAACGTCGGCAAAACCTCGCTGTTGCGCACCCTGACCCGTGACGTGGGTTTCGGCGAGGTGTCCCACCGTCCCAGCACCACACGACACGTCGAAGGCGCACGGTTGTCGGTGGACGGCGAGCCCTTGCTCGATCTCTACGACACTCCCGGCCTGGAAGACGCCATCGCCCTGCTCGACTACCTCGAACGCCTGGAGCGTCCCGGCGAACGCCTCGACGGCCCGGCGCGGCTGGCGCGCTTCCTCGATGGCAGCGAAGCCCGGCAACGCTTCGAGCAGGAAGCCAAGGTGCTGCGCCAGTTGCTGGCGTCGGACGCCGGGCTCTACGTGATCGACGCCCGAGAGCCGGTGCTGGCCAAGTACCGCGACGAGCTGGAAGTGCTGGCCAGTTGCGGCAAACCCTTGCTGCCAGTGCTGAATTTCGTCAGCAGCGCCAACCACCGTGAACCGGCATGGCGTGAAGCGCTGGCGCGGCTGGGCTTGCATGCCCTGGTGCGCTTTGACAGCGTCGCGCCGCCGGAGGATGGCGAGCGTCGACTCTATGAAAGTCTCGCCCTGCTGCTGGAATCTGCCCGGCCGCAACTGGAACGCCTGATCGCCGATCAGCAAGCCCAGCGTCTGGCTCGCCAGCAAAGTGCGGCGCGGTTGATTGCCGAACTGTTGATCGATTGCGCGGCCTGCCGACGCAGCGTGGTCAGTGAAGCCGAGCAGGAACAACAGGCAATCAACGAACTGCGCAAAGCCGTGCGCCAACGTGAGCAGCGTTGTGTCGAGGCCCTGCTCAAGCTCAATGCCTTTCGCCCACAGGATGCCGCTGCGAGTGATTTGCCGCTGCTCGACGGCCGTTGGGGCGACGATTTGTTCAATCCGGAAACCCTGAAACAACTGGGCGTGCGGGTCGGTGGCGGAATCGCTGCCGGTGCGGCTGCCGGGGCCGGGGTCGATTTACTGGTGGGTGGCATCACCCTGGGCGCGGCGGCATTGGCCGGAGCGATTGCCGGCGGCGCCCTGCAAACCGCCCGCAGTTATGGCAGCCGCCTGCTCGGCAAAATCAAGGGCCAGCGCGAACTGACGGTGGATGACAACGTGCTGCGGCTGTTGGCGCTGCGTCAGCGGCAATTGCTGCAAGCGCTTAATGCCCGTGGGCATGCGGCGATGGACAGCATTCAGGTGGCCACGCCACAGGATAAAACCTGGCGCGAAGGCAAACTGCCCGAGGCGCTGAACAAGGCGCGGGCGCATCCGCAGTGGTCGTCGTTGAATCCGCATCCCAAATTGAATCAGGCGGAGCGGCAAGAGCAGGTTGAGGTGTTGGCGCTGCAGCTTTAGTGGCCTGACCGATGATTTATGGTGTCAGCGCTGGCCTCTTCGCGAGCAAACCCGCTCCCACAGGGTTTTGTGCTGGAACATCAATCTGTGACCAGACACAAATCCAATGTGGGAGCGGGCTTGCTCGCGAAGGCAGCCACTCGGTGCCGAGACTTACACCGCCAGCAAACGCACCGCTTTACCCTTCAACACCGCCAGATCAATCACCGGCACATGCATCTCTTTCGCCATTTCATCCCACTGGCGCATGCGCAAGCTCACGGCACACAACGGGTCTTTCTCGAACGCCTCAGCCTCTTCAGCGGTCATCACCCCGCCCTGATATTCCAGGGTTCGGCGACTGGCCTCACTCAAACGCTCGTAGTATCCCGCCTCTTTCAGCGTCAGATAACGCTTGGCCTGCACGTGGTATTCGACCAGCCGCGCCATGCGCTCGCTGAATCCGGCGCGGCGCAGATAATCCGCGCCCAGACGCTCATGGCTGACCACGCCGAAGCCACCCATGTTCTCCGCGCTTTCGGTGCAGATATGCCCGATGTCGTGAAAGAACGCCGCCAGAATCACTTCATCGTCGAAGCCTTCGGCCATGGCCAGCTCCGCCGCCTGGGACATGTGCTCGATCTGCGAAACCGGTTCACCGATGTAATCGCTGTCGCCAAAGCGCTCGTACAGACTGAATACTTCAGCGACGACTTGTTCGTTGCGCTCCATCAGATTTCCCCCAACACAGCTGCGATGTTTCGTTCAGCCATCGCCGGGCCGACGCTCATGCCGACACCGGTGTGCATCAATGCCACGCTCAGGCCCTTTGCCGGGCGCAGGAACGAGAACGGTCCCGGCCCCCGTGAACCATAGACCCCCTGCCAGCGTTCGACCACTTGTACCTTGCAGCCCAGGGTCTGCTCGGCCAGTTCGATCATCCAGTCGTCGACCTGCTCGGCATTGAAGGGTGACGGATCGCTGCCGTAATGGTGCGAATCACCAATGATCAATTCGCCATGGGGTGTCGGGCTGATCAGCAAGTGGATACCGTTTTCATGCAGGTGCGGTGCGTGCCGCAGAATCTCGGCCTGTACCGCGGCGGCTTCCGGCAAATCCGCAAAGGCGCCGTAATGCACGCAGCTCAAACCAGTGAGCAACGCGTGTTGCAGATTGAGGTTGATTTGCGGGCGCGCGCGGAGCATTTGCAGACGACAGATTTGCGGCTCGAGCTCGGCGATCTGTTCGGCCAGCAAGGTCTGATAATCGTGTCCGGAGCAGACGATGATCTGCTCGGCACTGAAGCTGCCGGCGGTGCTGTGCAGGCGACCCGGCTCGATATCGCGTACCAGGGTAGAGAAGTGAAACTTGACGCCCAAGTCGCGGCGCAGGAAGTCGATCAGCGCCGGAATCGCTTCGCGGGAATACAGTTGCTGGTCGTCCATGCCATGCAAGGCTGCGCGGTGATGGCGGAACTGACCGCCGTACAAATCGCGCAGCGCGGCGCCGCGCAGCAGGTCGACGCGGTAACCGTGTTCGACGGCGCGGCCCTCGCAGAAGGCTTCCAGCAGTTGCTCTTGCGCTTCGGTGCGGGCGAACAGGTACGAGCCATTGCGCTTGAGTTGCAGGCCGGCGAGCTGCGCCCAATCGCCCCAGATTGCGCGACTGGCGCGGGCGAGTTCCAGCATCGGTCCCGGTGGTTGGCCGGTGACCAGTGCCTGGCCGAAGTTACGCACCGAAGCGCCAACAGGCGTTTCGCTGCGCTCGAAAACCGTGACCTTCAGACCGCGCTTGGCGGCGGCATACGCGTGGGACAAACCCAGGATGCCGGCGCCGACGATCAGCATGTCGTTGTGTTGTGTCATCTAGAGATGCCCTGAATTTGAATCCGCTATCGCGAGCAAGCTCGCTCCCACATTGGTTTTGTGTTCGACGCACATCCCCTGTGGGAGCGAGCTTGCTCGCGATGAGGCCCTGTCAGCCGATAAAGACCTTACTTGGCCGCCACTTTCTCGGACTTGCCGTCATAGCGCTTGCGCCATTCGGTCAGGATCTGGTCGCGGTTCTTCGAGGCCCAGGCGAAGTCGTTCTTGATCAGGCGCTGTTCGTAGTCGGCCGGCAGTTCGGTCTGCGGCTTGGCGATGCCAGGCTGGGCGAGCACGGCGAAGTTTTCCTTGTAGAGCTCCATCGCCTCGGGGCTGGCGGAGAAGTCAGCCAGTTTCTTCGCCGCTTCTTCATGGGCAGTGCCCTTGATCACCGCAGTCGCTTCGATCTCCCAGCCCAAGCCTTCCTTCGGCAGGATGATGTCCAGCGGTGCGCCCTGACGTTTCAGCTGAACGGCCGGGTACTCGAAGGAAATACCGATCGGGAATTCACCAGCCGCCGCCAGTTTGCAAGGCTTGGAGCCGGAGTGAACGTACTGGCCGATGTTCTGGTGCAGGCCGTCCATGTAGGCCCAGCCCTGCTTCTCGCCGAAGGTTTGCAGCCAGGCGCTGACGTCGAGGAAACCGGTACCGGACGAGGCCGGGTTCGGCATGACGATCTTGCCCTTGTACTCAGGCTTGGTCAGGTCTTGCCAGCTCACTGGCTTGGTCAGTCCCTGTTTTTCGGCTTCGACGGTGTTGAAGCAAATGGTCGCGGCCCAGACGTCCATGCCGACCCAGGCTGGCGGGTTGGCCGCGTCGCGGTAGTTGGCGCCGATCTTGCCCAGGTCTTTCGGTGCGTAGCTTTGCAGCATGCCTTGCTGATCGAGAATCGCCAGGCTCGAAGCGGCCAGGCCCCACACGGCGTCAGCCTGCGGACGGGCTTTTTCCGCCAGCAGTTTGGCGGTGATGATGCCGGTGGAATCACGCACCCATTTGATTTCGACGTCCGGGTTGGCCTTTTCGAAAGCTTCTTTGTAGGTCTTCAGTTGTTCGGCTTCGAGGGCGGTGTACACCGTCAACTCGGTTTTCGCCGCATAGGCGTTCAGGCTGAAAGCGGTAAGGACAGCAGCGGCCAGGGCCATAGGCTTGAACATGATCTTTTCCTGTTTTTTGAGTTGAGGGGTTGTGCAGATTCAATGACCGGGCGCGGTCTGCCGCCAGGCCTGGGAGCGCCGCAGCAAACCGCGCGAGGCCCAGGCCAGCAGCAGGGACACGCCCGCCGAGGTAATCAGGATCAGGGTCGACATCGCTGCCGCACCGCCGACGTTGCCGGCGTCGTCCATGTTCAGCACCGCCACCGCCGCGAGGATGGTGTCGGGGCTGTAGAGGAAGATCGCCGCCGAAACGGTGGTCATGGCCGAGACGAACAGGTAGCGCACGATGTCCAGCAGCGCTGGCAGGCAGATCGGCACGGTGACCCGCAGGTAATGGCGGTACAGCGGCGCCTTGAGCGACAGCGCGGCGGCTTCGAACTCGGCGTCGAGTTGGCGCAGCGCGGTGGTGGCGGTCATTTGTGCGGTGGTCAAATAGTGAGCAATGGTGCAGACGATCAGCAGGGTCATAGTCCCGTAGAGCACGTGCAGCGGGTTTCCGGCGAGATTGAAGAAGAAGACGTAACCCAGCCCCAGCACCAGGCCCGGCACCGCCATCGGGACGAAACTGAGCATGCGCAACGTCAGGTTCAGGCCACGTTGGCCCTTGGTTTTTTCCATCAGGTAGGCGCCGGTGAAAATCAGCAGGCTGCCGATCAGCGCCGTGCCCAAGGCCATCTTCAAGCTGTTGCCGTAGGCCAGCCAGCCACCGCCGGCGGTTTCGTTGAACTGATAATGGTTAAGCGACAGCGACAGGTTGTACGGCCAGAACTTCACCAGGGACGAGAACACCGCCATGCCGAACACCAGCAGCAGCGCGGCGCAGATCAGCAGGACGATGGCCAGGTAGCAGCTGTCGCGCAGCTTCGAAGGCGCGGGTTTGAACACCTGGGCGCGACCGCTCATGGAGTCACCGTGACGACGACGCAACCAGGCATCGACCCCGAAACTGAACAGCGCTGGCAGCAACAGCACCATGCCGATCAACGCACCACGACCGAACTGTTGCTGGCCGACCACCGCCTTGTAGGCTTCCAGCGCCAACACCTGATAGTCGCCACCGACCACCACCGGCACACCGAAGTCAGTGATAGTCAGGGTGAACACCAGACAGAATGCAGCGAACACGGCCTGACGGGTCGCCGGCCAGGTGATGCTGCGGAAGGCTTTTGCAGGACTCGCGCCCATGCTGGAGGCCGCGTCGAACAGTCGTGCATCGGCCAGGGACAGGGCCGACAGAAGAATCATCAAGGCGTGCGGGAAGGTGTAGATGACTTCACCAAGCACAATGCCCCAGAAGCCGTAGATGTTGTCCGAGAGCAGGCCACGCAGCATGCCCTGGTTGCCGAACAGATAAACCAGCGCGATGCCGGGCAGCATCGATGGCGCCATCAATGGCAGCAGCGAAATGCCACGCCAGATGCCTTTGGCCGGAATCAAGGTGCGTTGCAGCGCGTAGGCAAACAGGTAAGCCAGCGGTACGACAATGGCCGCGACGCTGAGGGAAACCTTCAGGCTGTTACCGAGCAACCAATGGAAGTTTTCGCTGGTCACCAGTTCTTTCGCTGCGACCCAGCCACCGCCCTGCCCGGCTTCGGCGCTGAAACCGCGCCAGAAGATCGCCAGCAACGGCATCAGTACGGCAACGCCCAACAACACCAGCATGAGGACTTTGCCGCCGACTACGAACAACCGGTCACCGACCTCGGCGCGGGTGGTTTGTCGAACCTGCTTGTGCGGCAGCGGCAGCGCGATGTTCGCGCTCATCAGGTAAACACCTGCAGGCTGCGCGGCGGCAAGGCGACCATGATCTGCTGGGCGCCAAGGCGCGGCATGGCTTCCGGTGCCAGCTCCGCCAACAGCGCATGCCCCGGCAACTGATCGAGTTCGAAGCTCATGCGGCAGCGGTTGCCGAGGAAGGTGATTTCACGAACCTTGGCCGGGAACAGGTTTTCCTCGTGCACCAGCGGGTTGACGTTGATCGCTTCCGGACGGCAGAACAATCGGCCCGACGCTGTCTTGGCGCCGCCATCGGCCAGACGCATGCTCATTCCACCGACCTGGGCGTGGCTGTCGCTGCTGCGCTGGAACGGCAACCAGTTACCTTGGCCGACGAACTCCGCCACGAATGGCGTGGCCGGGCGGTTATAGATTTCCTGCGGTGTGGCGTATTGCTCGACCTTGCCGTTGTTCATCACGGCGATGCGGTCGGCCATCAGCATGGCCTCGTCCTGATTGTGGGTGACCATCAGGGTGGTGATGCCGAGGTTGCGTTGCAGTTGGCGCAATTCGGTACACAGATGCTCGCGCACCCGGGCATCGAGGGCCGACATCGGTTCGTCCAGCAACAACAGCGAAGGTGCCGGTGCCAGGGCGCGAGCCAGTGCCACACGTTGCTGTTGACCGCCGGACAACTGGCCCGGGTATTTTTTCTCGCTGCCGGTCAGGCCGACCAGTTCCAGCATCTGGCCGACACGACGGCGCACCTCGTCGCGACCGCTGCCGGCGAGGCCGTAGGCAATGTTCGCTTCGACGGTGAGATTGGGAAACAACGCGTAGGACTGGAACAGAATGCCGTAGTCCCGCGCCTGGGGCGCCAGGTGGGAAACGTCACGATCACCCAGGTACAACTCGCCGCTGTCCTGTTTCTCCAGACCGGCGATGCAGCGCAGCAAGGTGGTCTTGCCACAGCCCGACGGCCCCAGCAGACACACCAGTTCACCGGCTGCCACGTCGAGGGAGACGTTATCCAGCGCCGTGAAGGCGCCAAAACGTTTCTGTACGCCGCGCACTTTCATCGGTGCGCCGGGGTTGGTCAGGGCAGTTGCGATCGAGTTGTTCATGGACGGACCTCATCTAGCAGATGGGGCCATCCTAGAGTTGTAATGAGTCCGTCATGTGGCAGTAAGGCAAAAACTGCCGATAGTGGTATTCGGGATTTTTGGTTAAGCCTTCAAGCCCTGTGTTGTTTGATCTGGCGCCTTCGCGAGCAAGCCCGCTCCCACAGTTGATCGCGGTCCCCTGTGGGAGCGGGCTTGCTCGCGAAGAGGCCAGGACAGGCACTACAAATCTCAGGCTGGAGCCATTTCCTGCGCCAACCCCAGAAACGCTGCCGGCAGTCGCGCGTTTTTACGCTCCTTGAGGCAATACAGGTATTCAGGAATCTGCGGCGCATTTTCGATGGTCAGCACTCGCAGTTGCGGATCATGGGGCACTTCCTGCCGGGCAATGATGCTGATGCCGATGTTGCGCAGCACCGCTTCGCGGATCGATTCGCGGCTGCCGATTTCCAGCAGCGGACCGAAACACACGCCGGCGCTGGCCAGCAACTCTTCGGTCAAACGACGGGTGGTCGAGCCCGGTTCGCGCATCAGCAGGGTGTGCCCGGCCAAGGCGCCGAGCGGCACGTGATCGTGAACCGCCAGCGGATGATTGCGATGCACCGCCAGCACCAGCGGATCACTGCCGAGCACCCGGCGAACCAGTCGCGCGTCATCGAGCAACTGCGACGACGCCGCGACATCGACCCGGTAATCCTCCAGCGCTTCGAGCACCTGTTGGGAGTTGCCGATTTCCACCGACACCTCAACCTGCGGCAGGCGTTCACGGAAGGTTTTCACCAGGTCGAGAATGTAATACGGCGCCGTGGCGGCAATGCGCAACGTGCCCTGGACCTGGCCGCAGTTACGCAGGAAGAACTCGATGTCGGCTTCCTGTTGCATCAGCACCTTGACCATCGGCAGCAGCCGCGCACCCTCCTCGCTGACGCTGAGACGCCGGCCGCCGCGGTAGAACAATTCGACCGAGTACTGACTTTCGAGGTTGCGGATCTGCGTCGTCACCGTCGGCTGGCTCAGGCCGAGCTTTTTGGCAGCCTGGGTAATGCTGCCCAGGCGGGCCACCATGTAAAACGCCTTCAGCTCCGCACTCAGCACAAACGTCCCTCATCCTTTACTTGCGCAGCAGGCGCAAACCGTTGAATACCACCAGCAGACTCACGCCCATGTCGGCGAACACCGCCATCCACATGGTAGCGACCCCGGCGAAGGTTACCCCAAGAAAGATCGCCTTGATGACCAAAGCCAGGGCGATGTTCTGTTTGAGGATGCTCGATGTCTGCCGCGACAGGCGAATGAATGCCGGGATTTTGCGCAGATCGTCGTCCATCAGGGCGACATCGGCGGTTTCGATAGCGGTATCGGTGCCTGCGGCGGCCATGGCGAAACCGATCTCGGAACGCGCCAGCGCCGGGGCGTCGTTGATGCCATCGCCGACCATGCCGACCCGATGCCCCTGGGCATAAAGAGCCTCGATGGCCTGCAATTTGTCGCCTGGCAACAGGTCCCCCTTGGCCTCGTCGATGCCGACTTGCGCGGCAATGGCCTGCGCGGTGTGGACGTTATCGCCGGTGAGCATCAGGGTTTTGATACCCAGGTCATGCAGCTGCAGGATGGCTTCGCGGCTGGACGCTTTTACCGTATCGGCAACAGCGAACAGCGCCAACGGGCCAGATGAATCAAGCAGCAGCACCACCGACTTGCCCTGCTTTTCCAGGGCAAACAGCTTTTCTTCCAGCGCCGGCGAACACAGGCCCAGATCCTCTACCAGTCGATGGTTGCCCAAATGGTAGAGCTGGCCGTTGATCTCGCCGCGTACACCGCGCCCGCCCAGCGCTTCGAAGTTATCCACAATCAGCATTGCGGTCTGGTTATCCACAGCCGCTTTGGCGATGGCCAGGGAAACCGGGTGATCCGAGCGCCCGGCCAGCGCGGCGGCAATGGCGGGCGCCGAGTCGTCGGCGGTCGGGTCCAGCGACAGGTAATCGGTCTGCACCGGCTTGCCGTGGGTGATGGTGCCGGTCTTGTCCAGGGCCAGGTAGTCGAGCTTGTAACCGCCCTCCAGATAGACGCCGCCCTTGACCAATATACCTTTGCGCGCCGCCGCCGCGAGGCCGCTGACGATGGTCACCGGCGTGGAAATCACCAGCGCACACGGGCAGGCCACCACCAGCAGCACCAGCGCCCGGTAGATCCAGTCGAACCACAACGCGCCCATGAACATTGGCGGGATCACCGCCACGGCCAAGGCCAGGATGAACACTGCCGGGGTGTAGATTTTCGAGAAGCTGTCGACGAAACGCTGGGTCGGCGCCCGCGCGCCCTGAGCCTGCTCGACGGCGTGGATGATGCGGGCCAGGGTCGAGTTATCCGCCGCGGCGGTCACCGCGTACTCCAGGGAGCCGGCCTGATTGATGGTCCCGGCGAAGACTTTGTCGCCGACGGTTTTTTCCACCGGCAGGCTTTCACCGGTGATTGGCGCCTGGTCGATGGTCGAGCGACCGGACAGCACTTCACCGTCCAGGCCGATGCGCTCACCGGGACGGACCCGTACCCGCGCGCCGAGCCCAATGGTTTTTACATCCTGCTCAAGCCAGCTCCCGTCAGCCTGCAACACCGTTGCCGTGTCCGGAGTCATCTGCATCAGGCCGCCGATGGCATTGCGCGCACGGTCAAGGGACTTGGCTTCGATCAACTCGGCCACGGTGAACAGGAACATCACCATCGCCGCTTCCGGCCACTGGCCGATCAGCACTGCGCCGGTCACGGCAATGCTCATCAGGGCATTGATGTTCAAGTTGCGGTTTTTAAGGGCGATCCAGCCTTTTTTGTAAGTGCCGAGTCCACCACTGAGGATCGAGACCAGCGCGATAACCGCCACCACCCAGTTCGGCGCGAAACCGGTGAAGTGGATAACCTCTGCCAGCAATGCACCAACACCGGACAGCGCCAAGGGCCACCACGGCTTTTTCCGGGGCGCCGGCGTCGGGGTTTCAGCACCCTGATCCATCGGTTCGGCCTGCATGCCCAAGGACTTGATGGCCTCGACGATCGGCTCGATACCGGGCAAATCGTGGGTCACACCGAGCACCCGATTAATCAGATTGAACTCCAGCTGCTGCACGCCGGTCAGTTTACTTAGCTTGTTTTGAATAAGTGTCTGCTCGGTCGGGCAGTCCATTGCCTCGATACGGAAACTACTCAGCCTAGCGCCAATCGTCGGCGATTCGCTCAGTTTTACCAGCGCAGGCGCTGCCGCTTTAGATGAGCAACAGGTGTCGCCGTGACCGCCGTGGCCATGTTTTTGCACGGGTTTGAGCTTGTGGCTGTGCTCGTGTCCAGCCCCGGGTTTGTGGGAGTGCAGTGAATCGCTCATTGGTTGCATCCATAAGAGTGCCTGTTGCCAAGTAAAGACCCTGTAGCCACTATAGGGTCAAGCACCCTTTCTGGAGTTTTGGAGATTGGCGTCATGAAAATTGGAGAATTGGCGAAACTCACGGACTGCGCCGTGGAAACGATCCGCTACTACGAGCGCGAGAACCTGCTGCCGGAACCGGCCCGCAGTGATGGCAATTATCGCGTCTACACCCAGGCCCACGCCGAGCGCCTGACCTTCATCCGCAACTGTCGCACCCTCGACATGACGCTCGAAGAAATCCGCAGCCTGCTGGCGTTTCGCGACAGTCCGCAGGACCAGTGCGAAAGCGTCAACGCGCTGATCGACGAGCACATCCACCACGTCAAGGCGCGGATCGACGGCTTGCTGGCCTTGCAGACACAACTGCTCGACCTGCGCCAACGCTGCAACGAGGGGCCGGGGGTCGATCAATGCGGGATTTTGCAGCGGCTGGAAGTGAGCGGTGGGGTTGTGGCGACGGAGGTTGAGCATTCCCATGTTGGCCGTAGTCACGGCCACTAAGAACACCGCAAAACCAAATGTGGGAGCGGCGGTGCGACGATTCGATTTGCTCGCGAATACGGTTGTTCATTCAACATTGATGTCGACTGATCCACCGCTTTCGCGAGCAAGCCCGCTCCCACAAGGGTTCGGTGTCGTGCTTCAGACCGCCATCGGCGCGGTCATCGGCGCGTGGTGTTCGTAGCCTTCCAGCGAGAAATCGCCCGGCTCCACCAGCTCCAGCCATTCCGGCTGGTAAACACCCGTCTTGGCAAACTCCGGCACACGGTCGGAAATCACCAGTTTCGGCATCGGGAACGGTTCGCGCTTGAGCTGCTCGTTGAGCATATCCAGGTGGTTTTCGTAGACGTGCGCATCACCGATGAAATAGGTGAACCAGCGCGGCGTGTAGCCGGTCAGGCGACCGATCAGGCTCAGCAGCGCAGCACCTTCTGTGAGGTTGAACGGCGTGCCCAGACCCAGGTCGTTGGAGCGGATGTAGAGGGTCAAGGAAATCTCCTTGGTCTCGACATTCGGATGGAACTGGTACAGCAAGTGGCACGGCGGCAGGGCCATTTCATCGAGCTGGGCGCAGTTCCAGCCGTGGAACAGGATGCGGCGGCTGCCCGGGTCCTTGATGATAGTGTCGACGCACTGGCGAACCTGGTCGATGGCCTTGTACAGCACTACGTAGGCCTGGCCGTCCTCCTCGCCTTCGGCAATCTGGCGGTAGCCTTGCTTCAGGGTCTGCTCGATGGCAGCCGGGTTGCTGACCGGGATCTGCTTGTACGCCGGCCATTTGCGCCATTGCACGCCGTAGATTTCGCCGAGGTCGTCTTCGCCCTGGCGGAACGGGTTGGCCAGCCACTGGGCGTTTTCGTTGGCGTTCTGGTCCCAGACCTTGCAGCCCAATGCGCGGAATTCGGCAGCGTTGTTCACGCCACGCAGGAATCCGCACATTTCGCCGATGGCCGATTTGAACGCCATCTTGCGCGTGGTGATCGCCGGGAAACCTTCCTGCAGGTCATAACGCAGCATCGCACCGGGAAAGCTGATGGTGTTCACGCCGGTACGGTTGGCCTGTTTGGTGCCGTTCTTGATGACGTGGGCGACCAGTTCGAGATATTGCTTCATGAATTACCTGTGTCCTTGAACCCGCAACCATCGCTGCGGGGTTCGAATTTTATACGGCTGCCGCTGGAGTCGCCGGGGCGCGGTGATACGCCAGCCAGATCAGGAACAGCCCGCCGACGATCATCGGCACGCACAGCACCTGGCCCATGGTCAGCCAGTTCCAGGCCAGATAGCCCAGCTGGGCGTCCGGTACGCGGACGAACTCGACGATGAAACGGAAGATGCCATAGAACAGCGCGAACATCCCCGATACCGCCATGGTCGGCCGCGGCTTGCGCGAGAACAGCCAGAGGATCAGGAACAGTGCCACGCCTTCGAGGGCGAACTGGTACAGCTGCGACGGATGACGCGCCAGTTGCGCCGGATCGGTCGGAAATACCATCGCCCACGGCACATCGGTTGCCTTGCCCCACAACTCGGCGTTGATGAAGTTGCCGATGCGCCCGGCACCCAGGCCAATCGGCACCATCGGCGCAACGAAATCCATCAGCTGGAAGAACGACTTGTTGTTCTTCTTGCCGAACCACAACGCCGCCAGCATCACACCGATGAAACCGCCGTGGAACGACATGCCGCCCTTCCACACTTCGAAAATCAGCGTCGGGTTGGCCAGGTAAGCGCCCAGATCGTAGAACAGCACATAACCCAGACGTCCACCGACGATCACCCCCATCGACATCCAGAACACCATGTCGGAGAGTTTCTCCTTGGTCCAGGTCGGGTCGAAGCGGTTCAACCGGCGGGACGCCAGCAGCCAGGCGCCGCCAATGCCGATCAGGTACATCAGACCGTACCAGTGGATTTTCAGCGGACCGATGGCCAGGGCCACCGGGTCGATCTGCGGGTAAGGCAGCATTGCGACTCCTCGTTAGAGTTCAAATCTTAAAAATTCCCGGGCGACGCTGCCACCTCAGGATTAAGCCAGGATTGCGCTGCCCGTCAGAGCAGATGCTTCAGACTAGAAAGTTCAGACCGACGCAGAACAGCAAAGCGGCAAACAGCCGTTTCAGCAACTTAGGCGACAAATTGTGGGCCAGTCGCGCACCGAAACGGGCGAACACCATGCTGGTCAGGGCAATGCCCAGCAACGCCGGCAGATAAATGAAACCGAGACTATGGGCCGGGAGCAATGGATCGTGCCAGCCCAGGATCATGAAACTTAATGCACTGGCCAAAGCAATCGGCAGACCGCAGGCCGATGAAGTGGCCACCGCTTGCTGCATCGGCACACTGCGCCAGGTCAGGAATGGCACGGTCAACGAACCACCGCCAATGCCGAAAATCGCCGAAGCCCAGCCAATCACGCTGCCGGCCACGGTCAGACCGAGTTTGCCCGGCACGGTTCGGCTGGCCTTGGGTTTGACCTCCAGCGCCAGCTGAGCGGCGATCACCAGGGCGAATACACCAATGAGCTTCTGCAGGTTGGGGCCGGAAATCGCTTCGGCCGTCAGCGCGCCGAACCCGGCACCGACCAGAATGCCGACGGTCATCCACATGAAGATCGGCCAACGCACGGCGCCACGGCGGTGATGCTCACGTACCGCGTTGACCGAGGTAAAGATGATCGTCGCCAGGGAGGTGCCCACTGCCAGGTGCGTGAGGATCGACGGATCGAACCCCTGGGCCTTGAAGCTGAACACCAGCACCGGGACGATGATGATCCCGCCGCCCACGCCAAACAGCCCGGCGAGTACACCTGCACAGGCGCCGAGCGCCAGATAGAGCAGAAATTCCATGGTCGTCCCGCCCGTATCCCCAAAACCGGAGCGGCATGGTAACGGATGCATGGCCTCAAGCTCCACTGCGCAAGGCGATGGATCGATGAGCGATGTCTGCGTAGAGTGAGCAAAAAACACACAAGGACAGCCTGATGTGCCTGATTGTTTTTGCCTGGCGACCGGGTCATGCCCTGCCGCTGGTCGTGGCGGCCAATCGCGATGAGTTCTACGCCCGCCCCAGCCTGCCGCTGGCGCCATGGCCCGAAGCGCCGCACGTGCATGCGGGGCGCGACCTCGAGGCCGGTGGCACCTGGCTCGGTGTCGGTGCCAACGGACGATTTGCGGCGTTGACCAACATCCGCGATCCCCATCGACCGCCAGGGCGCAAGTCTCGTGGGGAACTGGTCGCGCGATTCCTCGAGGGCGACTGCTCGATTGACGACTATTTGGCCGACGTTGTCAGACGTTCGCCTGAATATGGCGGTTTCAATCTGTTGGTTGGCAACAGGAACGAGCTCTGGCACTTCAATGCCCGGGAGACGGAAGCCGTGATGCTGCAACCGGGAGTCTACGGCGTGTCGAACGCCGGGCTGGATACGCCGTGGCCGAAGCTGCTCAAGGCCAAGGCTGCATTGAGCGAGGTGCTGGATGATCCGCAGCCTCAGGCGCTTTTGGCATTATTGAGCGATGCGCAGACCGCGCCGTTTGCCGAGTTGCCGGATACCGGTGTCGGGCTGGCTACCGAAACATTGCTGTCGAGCGTGTTCATTGCCAGCCAGAGTTATGGAACGCGGGCGAGTACGGCGTTGATTGTGCAGGCGGATGGGGCGCTGCATATGGTCGAAAGGAGTTTCGGGCCGTATGGCGGGCATCTTGGGGAAGTGGAGATCAGGTTGTAGTTGTGTGTTGTCTGGACTGGCCCCATCGCGAGCAAGCTCGCTCCCACAGTGGGCTTGTGTAGTTTCACTGCTTTGTGAACAACACAAAACCCTGTGGGAGCGAGCTTGCTCGCGATGGGGCCGTCAGCGTTTTAGAGAGGCTTGATTGCTGCCGGATTGATCATCCGCGCCAACCCGAGGTTCTTCAGCGCCAGCTGCAACGAGCTGTGAATCACTTGCGGGTTGTCGATGGTCATTAGTTCCGCCAGCAATTCCTTGGCCTTGCTCAGGTTGATCTGGCGCAGCATCCACTTCACTTTCGGCAAGTTGGTGGCGTTCATCGACAGGCTGTCGAAACCCATCGCCATCAACAGCACGGCCGCCGCCGGATCACCGGCCATTTCGCCGCAGATACTCACTGGTTTGCCTTCGGCGTGGGCATCACGCACTACGTTCTGCAGCGCCTGAAGCACTGCCGGGTGCAGGTAATCGTAAAGGTCGGCGACCCGCGGGTTGTTGCGGTCCACAGCCAACAGATACTGGGTCAGGTCGTTGGAACCGACCGACAGGAAGTCCACTTGCCGCGCCAGCTCCTTGGTCTGGTACACCGCCGCCGGAATCTCGATCATCACGCCAATCGGCGGCATCGGTACGTCGCAGCCCTCGTCACGCACTTCGCCCCAGGCACGGTGGATCAGGTGCAGGGCTTCCTCCAGCTCGTGGGTGCCGGAAATCATCGGCAGCAGAATGCGCAGGTTGTTCAAGCCTTCACTGGCCTTGAGCATGGCGCGGGTCTGCACCAGGAAAATTTCCGGGTGATCAAGGGTGACGCGAATACCGCGCCAGCCGAGGAACGGGTTGTCTTCCTTGATCGGGAAGTACGACAGCGATTTGTCGCCGCCGATGTCCAGGGTTCGCATGGTCACCGGTTGCGGGTGGAACGCGGCCAACTGCTCGCGGTAGATCGCCAGTTGTTCCTTTTCGCTCGGGAAGCGCTGGTTGATCATGAACGGCACTTCGGTGCGGTACAGGCCCACGCCTTCGGCACCGCGCTTCTGCGCGCGCGCCACGTCCGCCAGCAGGCCGGTGTTGACCCACAGCGGCATGCGGTGGCCATCGACCGTCACGCACGGCAGATCGCGCAGCGCATCCAGCCCGAGGGCCAGTTGCTTCTCTTCCTCGACCACTTCGGCGAACTGCTTGCGCAGCACATCACTCGGGTTGGTGTAGACCTCGCCGTGGTAACCGTCGACGATCATCTGGATGCCGTCGACCTTCGAGTACGGCAGGTCGACCAGGCCCATCACCGTCGGGATACCCATGGCGCGGGCGAGGATGGCGACGTGGGAGTTACCGGAACCGAGTACCGACACCAGGCCGGCCAGCTTGCCTTCCGGCACCTCGCCGAGCATCGCCGGCGTCAGCTCTTCGCTGACCAGAATGGTGTTGTCGGGGTAGACCAGGGTTTGCTGGCGTTCTTCCTGCAAATAAGCCAGCAAGCGACGGCCGAGGTCCTTGACGTCGGATGCACGCTCACGCAGGTAAGCGTCGTCCATCAATTCGAAACGGTTGACGTGATCGGTGACCACCTGGCGCAACGCGCCCTGAGCCCACTGGCCGGTCTTGATCACGGTGGTGACTTCGCTGCCCAGCGCGGCATCGTCGAGCATCATCAGGTAGACGTCGAACAAGGCCCGCTCTTCCGGGCGCAACTGTGTGGCGAGCTTGGCGGACAAGGTGCGCATGTCGGCGCGTACGCCTTCGATGGCGGTCTTGAACAGCCCGAGTTCGGCGTCGATGTCGCTGATGGCCTTGTCCGGCACCACGTCCAGATCGGCCGGCGGCAGCATGACCACCGCCGTACCGACTGCCGCACCCGGCGAGCCCGGCACGCCGACGAACTTGGCTTCCTGGATACCTTTGCCCTGACGACCGAGGCCACGGATCGAACCGGTGGCTTCGGCGTGGGCGATAACGCCGGCGAGCTGCGCGCTCATGGTCACGAGGAAGGCTTCTTCCCCTTCATCGAACTGGCGACGCTCTTTTTGCTGGATGACCAACACGCCGACGACGCGACGGTGGTGAATGATCGGCGCGCCGAGGAACGACGCGTAGCGCTCTTCACCGGTTTCGGCGAAGTAGCGGTAGCGCGGGTGATCCGCGGCGTTTTCGAGGTTCAGGGGTTCTTCACGCGTGCCGACCAGACCCACCAGACCTTCGTTGGGGGCCATGCTGACCTTGCCGATCGAGCGCTTGTTCAAGCCCTCGGTGGCCATCAGCACGAACCGGTTGGTCTCCGGGTCAAGCAGGTAGACCGAGCAGACCTGGCTGCCCATGGCCTCTTTGACGCGCAACACAATAATCCCCAACGCCGCCTTGAGATCCTTGGCGGAGTTAACTTCCTGGACGATCTTGCGCAGCGTATTGAGCATGGCTCGGGGTCGAACTCCGTCGTCAGTCGCGCGCTAAAAGGCGCGGGGCAAGCTCTTTGAGAGCGCGTCGATACACCTCGCGCTTGAATGTCACCACCTGGCCCAACGGATACCAATAGCTGACCCAGCGCCAGCCATCAAATTCCGGTTTACCGGTCAAATCCATCCGCACCCGCTGCTCGTTGGAGATCAGGCGCAGGAGAAACCATTTCTGTTTCTGGCCGATGCACAGCGGTTGGCTGTGGGTACGTACCAGACGTTGCGGCAAACGATAGCGCAACCAGCCCCGGGTGCAGGCGAGAATTTCAACATCTTCGCGCTCAAGGCCCACTTCTTCGTTCAGCTCGCGGTACAAGGCGTCTTCCGGCGTCTCTTCGGGGTTGATTCCCCCCTGCGGAAACTGCCAGGCATCTTGATTGATTCGGCGAGCCCATAGCACCTGGCCGGCGTCATTCGTCAGAATGATCCCGACATTGGGGCGAAAACCATCGGGGTCGATCACGGCAACAACCTCGCAAACGCATGTCGCCGCATTGTTCCACAAAGGTTGTGAAGGCGGCAACGAAGGTTCCTACCTTATGTGCACTCTTGTGAAAAGACCGTATTCTTGTCGCCTTTTTACTGACTTTTCAGCGGGTAACTGCAATGCGCCTGGCTTTATTCGATTTGGACAACACCCTTCTGGGCGGTGACAGCGATCACGCCTGGGGCGATTACCTGTGCGAGCGCGGCTTTCTCGACGCCGTCGCCTACAAGGCACGCAACGATGAGTTCTACCAGGATTACCTGGCCGGCAAACTGGATAACGCTGCTTACCTGAACTTCTGCCTCGAAGTCCTCGGCCGCACCGAAATGGCCACGCTGGATCAATGGCACAGCGACTACATGCGCGACTGCATCGAACCGATCATGCTGCCCAAGGCTATCGAGTTGCTGGCCAAGCACCGCGCGGCCGGCGACAAACTGGTGATCATCACCGCGACCAACCGCTTCGTCACCGGGCCGATTGCCGAGCGCCTGGGCGTCGAAACCCTGATCGCCACCGAATGCGAAATGCTCGACGGCCGCTACACCGGGCGCAGCACCGACGTGCCGTGCTTCCGCGAGGGCAAGGTGACGCGCTTGAATCGCTGGCTGGAGGAAACCGGGTTTACGCTGGAAGACAGCTACTTCTATAGCGACTCGATGAATGATTTTCCGTTGCTGGAGCAGGTGACCCATCCGGTGGCGGTCGATCCTGATCCGAACCTGCGGGCCGAGGCCGAGAAGCGGGGTTGGCCGGTAATCAGTCTGCGCGGCTGATATTGCTTTCGCGAGCAAGCCCGCTCCCACACTAGATATTCAGTGAACACAGATTTTGTGAACGACGCCGATCAAATGTGGGAGCGGGCTTGCTCGCGAAGAGGTCGACGCGGTCTCAAGCCTTAAACCGGCTTGGCCCCCATCAGCCCGGCAATGGCCACAAGACAGACAAAACTGAACAACGCCAAGGCAAAGGTGAATTTCCCCACGCCACCCGGCGTCTTGCGCAGTTTGTTGAGCCGCACCAGCAGCCAGAACCACGCCAGTGCCGCCACCGTGTAAAGCACACTGGAGGCCAGCAGCCAGGTCTGCCCCAGCGGCCAGCCCATCAGGTGCACCATCCACCAGCCGGTAAACGGCATGCTCAGCAGCGCCAGGCCCATCAGCAGCCAGATGAACACCCTTGGCCGCTGCAAGGTACGACTACCCGCCGTCGCATCACCCTTGCGCCGCGCAAGAAAAACCCAGACTCCCAGCCCCAGCGCACAAGCCAGCAGTACAACAGTTGCCACCATGTGCGCCGCTTTCAGGGCAGTTAACGTTTCCATTGTCAGATTTCCTTATTGCCTTGCCCGTCAGCGTAGCCGCTCAGCCAAGAAACAGCTGATAGGCCGGGTTGTCGCTTTCGTCCCAGTACGGGTAACCGATTTCCTCCAGCGCCGCCGGCACCAGGTGGCGCTCGTCGTGGGGCACTTGCAGGCCCGCGACGACACGGCCATCGGCCGCGCCATGGTTGCGGTAGTGGAACATCGAGATGTTCCAGCGCCCGCCAAGCTTGTTGAGGAAGTTGAACAGCGCCCCCGGACGTTCCGGGAATTCGAAACGCAGGATCACTTCATCGACCACATGCGCCGCACGCCCGCCCACCATGTGGCGGATGTGCAGCTTGGCCAACTCGTTGTCGGTCAGGTCCAGCACCGGGAAACCTTGCTCGCTCAGGCTGGCGATCAGCGCGCTGCGCGGGTCGTTTTCCGGGTGGGTCTGCACGCCGACAAAGATGTGCGCTTCGCTGCCGGTGTTGTAGCGGTAGTTGAATTCGGTGATCTGGCGCTTGCCGATGGCCTCGCAGAACGCCTTGAAGCTGCCCGGTTTCTCGGGAATGGTCACGGCGATGATCGCTTCGCGGCCCTCGCCCAGCTCCGCACGCTCGGCGACGTGGCGCAGGCGATCGAAGTTGACGTTGGCCCCGGAGTCGATGGCCACGAAGGTCTGGCCGCTGACGCCGCGCTGCTCGACATACTTCTTGATCCCGGCCACGCCCAAGGCGCCGGCAGGTTCGGTGATCGAGCGGGTATCGTCGTAGATATCCTTGATAGCGGCACAGATTTCGTCGGTGCTGACGGTAATCACCTCATCGACATAGTCTTTGCAGATATCGAAGGTGTGCTGACCGATCTGGGCCACCGCCACGCCGTCGGCGAAGAGGCCCACGGTCGGCAGCACCACTCGCTCGCCGGCCGCCATCGCCGCTTGCAGGCAATTGGAGTCATCCGGCTCGACGCCGATGACCTTGATGTCCGGGCGCAGGTACTTCACGTACGCCGCGATGCCGGCGATCAGGCCGCCGCCGCCCACCGGGACGAAAATCGCATCCAGCGGCTGCGGGTGCTGGCGCAGAATCTCCATCGCCACGGTGCCCTGCCCGGCAATGGTGTGGGGATCGTCATACGGGTGAATGTAGACGTAGCCTTTTTCGTCGACCAGTTTCAGCGAGTAAGCCAGGGCTTCCGGGAACGAATCGCCATGCAGCACCACTTTGCCGCCACGGGAGCGCACGCCTTCGACCTTGATCTCCGGGGTGGTCTTGGGCATGACGATGGTCGCTTTCACGCCCAACACCTTTGCCGCCAGGGCCAGGCCCTGGGCATGGTTGCCCGCCGACGCGGTGACCACGCCGCGAGCGCGTTCTTCGTCGCTCAACTGGGTCAACTTGTTGTAGGCGCCGCGAATCTTGAACGAGAACACCGGCTGCAAGTCTTCGCGCTTGAGCCAAATGCTGTTGCCCAGCCGCTCGGAGAGCTGGCGGGCAGTCTGCAGCGGGGTTTCTACGGCAACGTCATAAACGCGCGAGGTGAGGATCTTTTTGACGTACTGTTCAAGCATCGGAAAGCATCACTGAGCGGGTTGGGCAGGACCAAGGAGTCTAACCCGGCTTTCAGCTGTACGACCACACGAATGCAGAGGTTTCAGCCCCGCTTAGGGCTATAATGCCGGCCTTTCGTCCCCTCCTCGGCACCCCGGAGCCCGCATGAACCAGGATCAACTCAAACAGGCAGTGGCTCAGGCCGCCGTCGACTTCATCCTTCCGAAACTCGACGACAAGAGCATCGTCGGGGTCGGCACCGGCTCCACCGCCAATTGCTTTATCGACGCGCTGGCCAAGCACAAGGGCGCATTCGATGGCGCCGTCGCCAGTTCCGAAGCCACCGCCGCGCGCCTCAAGGGCCACGGGATTCCGGTGTATGAGCTGAACACCGTCAGCGACCTGGAGTTCTATGTCGACGGCGCCGATGAAAGCGACGAGCATCTGAACCTGATCAAGGGCGGCGGCGCGGCCCTGACCCGCGAGAAGATTGTCGCGGCCGTGGCCAAGACCTTCATCTGCATCGCCGACGCGAGCAAACTGGTGCCGGTCCTCGGTACATTCCCGCTGCCGGTGGAAGTGATCCCGATGGCCCGCAGCCATGTGGCCCGCGAGCTGGTGAAGCTCGGCGGCGACCCGGTTTACCGCGAAGGCGTGCTGACCGACAACGGCAACATCATCCTCGACGTGTTCAACATGCAGATCACCAATCCGGTGGAACTTGAAACGCAGATCAATGCGATCGTCGGCGTGGTCACCAACGGTCTGTTCGCGGCGCGTCCGGCGGATCTGTTGTTGCTGGGTACGAGCGAAGGCGTGAAGACACTGCGCGCCGAGTAAGCCAATCTGCCCACCTGTTTGCGGGCAGACGAAATACCTGTGGGAGCGGCGGTGCGGCGATCCGACTTGCTCGCGAAGGGGTCGTGTCAGTCGATAGAGATGTCAACTGACAGATTGCCTTCGCGAGCAAGCCCGCTCCCACATTTGTTTTGTGGTGTTGGTTAGAGTTGCGTGGGTTTCTTGAACACGTAGAACAGGTTCGGCTCACTCACCAGGTAAAGCGTACCGTCGTCGTCCACAGCGATCCCCTCCGCTTGCGGCACGGTTTTTTGCAGGCCATGGCGCCCCTTGCTCAATGACATTGTGCTCAGCGGACGCCCGTCCACATCCAGTTCCAGAATCAATCGCGACTCATCCGACAGCGCCAGCAAATGCCCGCTGCGCTCGTCGTATTGCAGGCTCGACAGATCCCGCACGAACATCCCGGCATCACGCTTGGGGTCGTTGATCACGTGCACCGAGTAGGATTCTTCAGGGTTGAAGCGCGGAAAACCGTGCACCTCGTAGATCAGCATCGGGTTGCGCTCCTTGGCGACGAACAGGCGCTTGCCCACCGAATCGTAAGCCAGACCCTCGAAGCCCTTGTTGCCGCCCATGTGTACGCCAATGGTCATCTGCTCGGCGTCTGCCGCATCGACGAAAGTGGTGTCCTGCTCCAGACGAATCTTGATCAGCCGCTGCTGGCTTTCGTCAGTGACCACGTAGATGTCCTCACTGATGAACTCCACCGCCTCCGGATCACCGAAGCCAACCAGCGCCACACGACGCAGGATCCTGCCGTCGAGGGACAACTCGATCAGCTCGCTCCGTTTATTGGTGACGGTGAACAGGCTTTTGCGCACCGGGTCGTAGGTCAGCGCTGAAACGTTGTCAGCCAGGCCATCGATCACCTGCGCTTCGGTCACGACCTTGTACTGGTCCAGCCCCATGGACCGGGAACTCACCGGCTGCCACAGCGTATGCAGATTGAACCAGGTGCGCTCGAACAGACGCATGTACTGAGCGATCGCTATCAACGCGATCAGCAAGATCACCGACAGGATCAGAATCAGGGATTTGGGGCGGGCAAATCGACGCATTCGGGTGGGCTCGGGTCAAAACAGGCGGATGAAATATCACGCCCGTCTGAACTGAAGCTTAATGGCCGCTGGCCTTTTACGTACAGGCAATCAGCGCAGGCGTTGGTTACTTCTGTTTTTCGAAGCGATAAAACAGGTTCGGCTCACTCACCATGTACAGCGTGCCCACTTCATCCATGGTTACGCCTTCGGCACGCGGAATGGTATTTTTCAGGCCGTTGAAGCCACGCAGCAGAGTGATGAAACTGACCTGCTCACCCTTCTTGTCCAGTTCCAGCAACAGGTGCGAGTCGGCGGACAGCACCAGCATGTGGCCGGTCCGCGGATCGACGGCCAGGGCAGACAGGTTGCGCATGTCCAGTGCATGGCTGGCCAGCTTCAGCTTGTCGCCGGTCAGGACCTTGCCATCACCTTTCCAGGCAAACAATGCCGGCGGGCGCTCTTCGCCCAGCAGCAGTTGCTGATTGCTCGAATCCCAGGTGACACCCTCGAACGCTTTGTTCTGGTCTTTGGAAGGCCCGAGGTCGTATTTCGGGAAGTCGGCCATATTCAATTCGCGGGTCTCGGCATCGACCTTGACGATAGCAATCAGATGCTCGCGCTCATCGACAATGGCCAGTCGGCCGTCACCCAGCACGGTGATACCCTCAGGGTTGCTCCAGCCGACCAATGGCATTTTGCGCAGCACATCGCCCTGCAAGTTCAATTCGACCAGGAACGGGTTCTTGCCCATGACCGCAAACAGAGTCTTGGTCTGAGGGTCGTAGGCCAGGTCCGATGCTTCGTCCTTCTCCATGCCCGGCAACGGCTTGGCATCGATCACCGCCCGGTAGTCCGGGAGCCAGATACTGGCCTGACGCTCGGCCGGGCTTTTGAATTGCTCTTTCACCCAGAGCACGCCCCGAGAATCCCAGTGCATGGCAAATGCGACGCCGTAGGCAACAACGGCCACCAACAGCAGCCAGGTGTGCCAACGCAGGGCGAAGCGCGAGCGGCGGACAGGTTCAAGCGTGGAAAGCGGAGGAGTGGCCATCGGGGAATGCGTTCCAGAAATTCAGGCTAGGGGTAATAGCACAGTTTGGGGCCGGCTCAGAGGCCGAAGACCCTGAAATTTTATCCAGACTGGATGTGAAAAAAACGGGAAATGACAGGATGGAACTGTGTGGAATCCGGACTTCAGTCCACCAAATACTACTGTGGGAGCGGGCTTGCTCGCGAAAGCGGTGTGTCAGGCAACGCTTATGTCGACTGACACGCCCTCTTCGCGAGCAAGCCCGCTCCCACAGGGTTTTGCAGTGTCCGGACTAGCGAACGCTACTGGTGAAGCTGCTTACGCCCGGCAATTCCAGGACGATCTCGTCACCGACATTCAGCGGACCAACGCCCACTGGCGTGCCGGTGAGGATCACGTCCCCGGCCTGCAGCGAGAAGCAGCCGGCCATGTGCTGGATCATCGGCACGATCGGGTTGAGCATTGCGCTGCTGTTGCCGTCCTGGCGCACTTCACCGTTGATGGTCAGGCGGATGCCGATGTCGGTCAGGTCGGCAAACGAGCTGCCGGACACGAACGGAGCCAGCACTGCCGCGCCGTCGAAGGACTTGGCGATTTCCCAGGGCAGGCCCTTGGATTTCAGCTCGGCCTGCTTGTCGCGCAGGGTCAGGTCCAGGGCTGGAGCGAAACCGGAGATGGCGTCGAGCACTTCTTCGCGGCTCGGCTTGGTCGACAACGGCTTGCCGATCAACACCGCGATTTCCGCCTCGTAATGCACCGAACCGCGCTCGGTCGGAATGCTGAAACCGCCTTCCAGCGGCACCACGCAACTGCCCGGCTTGATGAACAGCAGTGGCTCGGTCGGCACCGGGTTGTCCAGCTCCTTGGCGTGTTCGGCGTAGTTACGGCCGATGCACACCACTTTCCCCAGCGGGAAGTGAATGCGCGTACCGTCGACATACTGGTGCTGATAGCTCATTACCGACTCCTGCTTCGTTGGCTCTTAAAGTTCGAAAATCAAACAGCGAAAATCTTGCCCGGGTTCATGATGCCGTTCGGGTCGAACACCGCTTTGACCGCTTTCATGTACTCGATCTCGACCGGTGAACGGCTGTAGGTCAGGTAGTCACGCTTGGTCATGCCCACGCCGTGCTCGGCGGAGATCGAACCGTTGTACTTCTCGACGGTTTCGAACACCCACTTGTTGACGGTCGCGCACTTGGCGAAGAACTCATCCTTGCTCAGGTCATCCGGCTTGAGGATGTTCAAGTGCAGGTTGCCGTCGCCGATGTGGCCAAACCAGACAATTTCGAAGTCCGGGTAGTGTTCGCCGACGATCGCGTCGATTTCCTTCAGGAATGCCGGGACTTTCGATACGGTGACCGAGATGTCGTTCTTGTACGGCGTCCAGTGGGAAATGGTTTCGGAGATGTATTCGCGCAGTTTCCACAGGTTCTGCAACTGGGTTTCGCTCTGGCTCATCACGCCGTCCAGTACCCAGCCCTGCTCAACGCAGTGCTCGAAGGTTTCCAGGGCATGGTTGGCTACTTCTTCGGTGGTCGCTTCGAACTCCAGCAGCGCGTAGAACGGGCAATCGGTTTCGAATGGCGCCGGTACATCGCCACGGGCCATGACTTTGGCCAGTGCCTTGTCGGAGAAGAATTCGAAGGCGGTCAGGTCAAGCTTGCTCTGGAAGGCATGCAGTACCGGCATGATCGAGTCGAAATCGGCGGTGCCGAGAACCATCGCGGTGAGATTTTTCGGCGCGCGGTCCAGACGCATGGTCGCTTCGACCACGAACCCCAGGGTGCCTTCGGCGCCGATGAACAGCTGACGCATGTCGTAGCCGGTGGCGTTCTTGATCAGGTCGCGGTTCAGTTCCAGCACGTCGCCCTTGCCGGTGACCACTTTCATGCCGGCGACCCAGTTACGGGTCATGCCGTAGCGAATCACCTTGATCCCGCCGGCATTGGTGCCGATATTGCCACCAATCTGGCTCGAACCCGCCGAAGCGAAGTCCACCGGGTAGTACAGGCCCTTTTCTTGCGCGACGTTCTGCAGGTGCTCGGTGACCACGCCCGGCTGGCAAACGGCCGTGCGGTCAGTGAGGTTCACGTCGAGGATCTGGTTCATGTAGTCGAAGGACACCACGACTTCACCATTGGCCGCCACCGCTGCCGCGGAAAGACCGGTGCGACCGCCGGAAGGCACCAGCGCCACCTTGTGTTTGTTGGCCCACAGGACAATGGCCTGGACTTGCTCGGTGGTCTTGGGGAACACGATGGCGGTCGGGGCCGGGGCGAAATGCTTGGTCCAATCCTTTCCGTAAGCATTCAGGGAGTCGGCATCGGTCAGCACCTTGCCAGGCTCAACCAAGGTCTTCAGCTCTTCAATCAGGGCAGGATTGGTCATCGACAGAACTCTCGAACAATTCATGGTCATCCTGAGAACGCTTCACGTCGCAGGAATGAGTGTTTAGCGGGGTGCATATGCTAGCATAACGACCCCGCAGGATAGTGCCCAAGGGCTGTTCTGCGGTGACGGCTTTCCTGCCGTGCGGGTCAGCTCCGGGCTGCTCCCTTTCCTGCCATTTTTCTCCGGGATACAGGTTTACGCAGATGAGCAAGACTTCTCTCGATAAGAGCAAGATCAAGTTCCTTCTTCTCGAAGGCGTCCACCAATCGGCTGTCGACGTCCTCAAGGCGGCGGGCTACACCAGCATCGAGTACCTCACTGGTTCTCTGCCGGAAGCCCAGCTCAAGGAAAAGATCGCTGATGCTCACTTCATCGGCATTCGTTCCCGCACTCAACTGACCGAAGAGATCTTCGATCACGCGAAGAAGCTCGTGGCTGTAGGGTGTTTCTGCATCGGCACCAACCAGGTCGACCTGGACGCCGCCCGCGAACGCGGCATTGCGGTGTTCAACGCGCCGTACTCCAACACCCGTTCCGTAGCGGAGCTGGTGCTGGCCGAAGCGATCCTGCTGCTGCGCGGCATCCCTGAGAAGAACGCTTCCTGCCACCGTGGCGGCTGGATCAAGAGCGCGGCCAACTCCTTCGAGATCCGCGGCAAGAAGCTGGGCATCGTCGGCTACGGCTCGATCGGTACTCAACTGTCGGTCCTGGCGGAAGGCCTGGGGATGCAGGTGTACTTCTACGACACCATCACCAAGCTGCCACTGGGTAACGCCACTCAGGTAGGCAACCTGCACGAGCTGCTGGCGATGTCCGACATCGTTTCGCTGCACGTACCGGAAACCGCCGCCACCCAGTGGATGATGGGCGAGAAGGAAATCCGCGCCATCAAGAAAGGCGGCATCCTGATCAACGCCGCCCGCGGCACCGTGGTCGAACTGGACCACCTGGCGGACGCGATCAAGGACAAACACCTGATCGGCGCGGCCATCGACGTATTCCCGGTGGAGCCACGCTCCAACGAAGAAGAGTTCGAAAGCCCGCTGCGTGGCCTGGACAACGTGATCCTGACCCCGCACATCGGTGGCTCCACCGCTGAAGCCCAGGCCAACATCGGTCTGGAAGTGGCGGAAAAACTGGTCAAGTACAGCGACAACGGTACTTCGGTATCGTCCGTGAACTTCCCGGAAGTGGCCCTGCCGGCTCACCCTGGCAAGCACCGCCTGCTGCACATCCACGAAAACATTCCGGGCGTGCTCAGCGAGATCAACAAGGTCTTCGCCGAAAACGGCATCAACATCTCCGGTCAGTTCCTGCAGACCAACGAGAAAGTCGGCTACGTGGTAATCGACGTCGACGCCGAGTACTCGGACCTGGCGCAAGAGAAGCTGCAACACGTCAACGGCACCATCCGTAGCCGTGTGTTGTTCTGATCACGACCTGAGCGACAAAAAAGGGAGCCTTCGGGCTCCCTTTTTCATTCACGCAACAACGTTACTTGACGTTGACAGTGATCTTCTCGGAAACGATCGGCGGATCGAACGGCATGTGGTTGCTATCGCCCAGTTCCAACTGCAAGGTGTGTTCGCCCGGCGTGAGCGTTACTTCAGCCTGGGTCTGCGCGTTGCCGAAATGCTGGTGGTTGGCATCTTTGGGAATCGGCGCACCGGCGGCTGGCAGTTCGTCGACGTCGATCAGCAAGTGGTGATGACCGGTGTTCTTGGTGGTATTGCCCGCCGGTGCCAAGGCAACGTTCTCGACCGCGAACTTGACCACGACTGTCTGTGGAACCGTCGCGCCATCCTTGGGAGACACGATGGACACTTCGGCGCCTTTCGGAGCCGGCGTTGCACTGGCCAGCACCGAAACACCCATCAACAGGCCAGCCAAAGCAGCACGTGACATAAAGGTTTTCATTCTCTTCTCCAGTTTTTCCGTAAAATTCGCGTGACCATGACAACTTCATGGCCATTCGTTGTCGAAGGCACTCGACAACCATAGCAAAGCGAGCCTGAATCAGAGGGTCGCGATAATAAATTCAAAGGAGTGACCATGCGCTTTCTGCCTGGCCTGATCTGCCTGCTACCCCTTCTGAGCCCTTTGGCTCACGCCGAACTGATTGATGACATCAACGACCGGGGCGAATTGCGCATTGCCGTTGAAGCCAACACTCCCCCGTTCAATTTCAAGGATGACGACAAGCTCACCGGCTTCGAAGTTGAGCTGGGCCAACTGCTGGCAAGTGAACTCGATGTCCGGGCCGACTTTGTCGTCACCGACGGCAGCGATCTGCTGACCGGCGTCGAAAGCGGCAAATACGACATCGCTATCAACCACATAGCAGTGACCCCGGATCTCAAGGATCGTTTCGACTTCAGCGAACCCTACATTCAAACCAGCGCGCAACTGATCGCGCAGAAAGAAGAGCCGCGCTCCATTCTGCTGGTGCAGTCGCTGACAGAAGAGAAGCCCAAAACCAACCCGGTCGTGAGCTTGGCGATTCCGTTTCAGAAGGGTAATCCGGCGTTCCATGCCAGCCTGGAGAACGCGTTGCAGCGGATCAAGGATGATGGGCGACTGCAAGCGCTGGAGCAGAAGTGGTTGGGGGCGGATGCGGGCGAAGTGCCGAAGCCTTGAGCCCACTTTGGAGCCCAAGTGAATGCAAAACCTGTGGGAGCGGGCTTGCTCGCGAAGGCGGTGTGTCAGTCAGCATCTCTTTCGACTGACATTCCCCCTTCGCGAGCAAGCCCGCTCCCACATTTGGTTTTGTGTCGGTTGTCAGTTCAGCGTTGCCAATGCCTGTGCCGCTTGCGGCAGCTCCAGCTCGCTGAACACCTGCACCCCATGGCGCTTGAGTAGCGCCGCCGTCACGCCCTCGCCACTGACCTTCACGCCGCTGAACGTTCCGTCATAGGTCAACAGATTGCCGCAGGACGGGCTGTTGGCCTTGAGGATGGCGATGCGGATGCCGTGCTTTTGTACCAGCTCCAGTGCCTGATACGCCCCCGACAGAAACTGCGCACTGACGTCCTCGCCCTCGGTGGTGATCACCAACGCCTGGCCATCGAGGACTTGCACGCCCTGCCCGCCTGGAATTTCCGCCGCCGCCCGAGGTGTTGGCAATCCACCTGCAACCTCCGGGCACAACGGCACGACCCGCCCCTCATCAAGCCACTGCTGAAGCTGATCGAACGGCCCGCTGGCCCCGCCGTCGTAACGGACGCGGTGGCCCAACAGGCAGCGGCTGACGAGAATTTTCTGCATGATCAGAACGGCTCGTTGCCGCGCCGGCGGAACCAGCCGGTCAGCGACAGGCGATCCCGGGTCGCAGGCAGGACTTCGTGGGGAACCTCTCCGGAGAGAAACACCACCAGGCAGCCGCCGATAGGTTGCACGTCGTGGACACGATCATTGTCGAGGTACATGCGCAACTGGCCGCCGTGTTCGGGAAGCCAGGCGTCATTGAGGTAAACCACCGCTGAAACCATGCGCCGGTCGTCATCGCGAAAGCGGTCGACGTGCTTCAGGTAGAACGCCCCGGGCGGGTACATCGCAAAATGGCTTTCGAAATCCTCCAGGCCGAGAAACAGACCGCGATTGATCGCCTCGCGCAGGCTGTCCATCAAACTCAGGTAGCTGTCGCAAGCCTCGGCCTGGCCGGGGTCGATCCACTGGATATGGTCGCCACGAATCCCTTCGCGGATCTCCGATGACGGCCCACGGCCTACGGCGGCCGGAGCCAGCTCACCTTCGGCAGCACGTTTGCGACACTCGCCCGCCAGCGCTCGGGTCAGATCCAGGGGCAGGAAAATATTCTGCTGCGACCAGCCGTGCTCAGCCAGGTCATCGACGATTCGTAACAGCAGCGGGTGATCAGAGGATATTTGCATGCCGCGCATAGTATTCCTGTGTCCGAAAATCCGACAGAGCCGCGCAGCGGGTTGATACGAATTCTCGACAAGCAGGGATGCCGCACGGAGAATAGTCGCCTGCTGACTGGAGTCCCTATGCGCCGTTTGCTTTTATCACTGCTGATGTTCTGCGTTTTGCCCGCCTGGGCAGACGGCCACGACCAGTTGTACAAGGTCGCCGGCTGGCCGGAACAACGCGCGCATTTCAACGACGCCCTCTCGGCCGCTCAGCAACGCTACCAGGGCAGCCTGCCTCCGGCGGTGTTTCAGACACTGGTCAATAACAGCAATCAGCGTTTTTCTGCCCGAGCCGTGGACCAGCGCGCCGAAGCGCAATTGCGCAAGAACCTCGCCGACCCCAAACCCGCGCTGACGTTTTTCCAGTCGCCCCTGGGTAAGAAAATCGTTGCCGCCGAGCTGCTGGCGACCCGACGCGACCAACTGGCGAAAAACGCCAAGGGCCTGCCGAAGATGCAGGCCAGCGATAGCCGCATGCTGATCATCGGCCACTTGGCACAAGCCCTGCCCGCACGCGAGGCCGGCGCGGAAGTCAGCCTGGCGATTGCTGGTGTCGCCGCCGATAGCTTGAGTTCGATGATCCCGGGGTTGCTCGGTGCCGGTCAGGCCCAGGGCATGCTCAACGGCCAGCGCCAGCGCCTGATGGACCAGATCGGCAGCGACCTGAACAACACGCTGCTGTATGTCTATCGCGACCTGTCGGACAACGAGTTGGAAGAGTTCGCGACCTTTGCCGAATCGACGGAAGGCCAGGCTTATTATCAGGCGGCGCTGGCGGCGATTCGGGCGGGGTTGGCGGTGGGGCAGAGCAATTCGAACCTGACCCAGTGATCTTCGGCACCTGACAGACCGCTATCGTCGGAACGCCGCCCGGAGCAAGCTCGCTCCCACAGTGTTATGAGTCAACCCACAACTTTGTGATCACCGCAAAACCTGTGGGAGCGAGCTTGCTCGCGATGGGGCCGGAACAGGCACTAGGGATTGCGCCCCTTGATCCGCCTGGTCAAAAACCCGAAATACTCCTGCCGCATCACCAGCGTCTCATTCGCCAGATGATGCCGTGCCTCGGGCAGCATCAGCACCTGCGGCCGATCAAACTTGCCCCGCAACACCTCCAGGTTGTGTTCCCAATCCACCGTCATATCGGCCTGCCCCTGCACGATCAGCGGCCGGCGGGTACTCATGGGGGCGGCCTCGATGCGTTTGATCCAGCGCGCCAACGCGCCCACCCAGGCTGTCGGCAGGCGCAGCGGCTGCAGCGGATCGGCCTGCAGGAACGGCAGAAAAGCCGGGTCGTTGGAGTTCTCGCTGAAACGCCGGGCGATGGCTTTGACGAAAGGCTTGAGCAGGTAGTAACTCAGTTGCGACCAACCCCACGCCCGCGGCCGCACCAGCGGCGACAGCAGAATCACCTGACCCTGCGCCGGGCTGTCCCCCCCCGCATTCAACACATGATCGATCACGATCGCCCCGCCTGTACTCTGCCCGCACAGGTGCCACGGCTGCGGCAAGTCGAGAGATTGCGCCTCGCTGAACAAGCCTTGCAGCGTGTCTTGGTACTCAGCGAAATCCTTGATGCTCGCCCGCTCGCCGCTGGACAGGCCATGCCCCGGCAAGTCGCAGGCAATCACCGCAAAGCCCTGGTCAAGCGCCCATTCGATCACATGCCGGTAGAGCCCGGTGTGGTCGTAGAAACCGTGGATGACAAACAGCGTCGCCTTGGCTCGCTCAGGCCACCAGAACTGGCTCACCAGCTCATAACCGTCGACCTCGAATCGCCCAAGGCCACTGCGCACCTGACGCTGCGCAAAATCCAGCCCGTAGAATCGCTGGTAAGCCTGCGCCTGCGCCGACAACGGCTGCCCGGCCGCCAGTGGCAGCAGGCTTGCGCGTAGAAGATCGGGGTCGAAAGTAGCCGGCATGAACGATTCCAGAGCGTGAAACGGACTTAATAGGCCTGCGATATTCATCTGTCGCGGCAAGCATGGCAAGCTAGCCGCCCTTCGAGGATTGAACCGATGCGCTCGCCCCTTCGCGCCACCCTGTTTGCCAGCCTGCTCGCCGTGGTGTGTGCCGGCGCATTGTGGGCGGCCTACGACTGGTTCCAGGGGCGCTACCTGCGGGCGTTCAGCGAGCACACGGCGCTGTTTTCCGGCGATCCGCTGCGCCTTCCCGAATCCCTCGCCGGCCCTGGCGCCATCCGCCTGGTGCATTTCTGGGACCCGGCCTGCCCGTGCAATGTCGGCAACCAACAACACCTGACCGAACTGGTCGAGCGCTACGTTCCCCATGGCGTGGAATTCTATGCCGTGCAAAAACCCGGTAGCCACGGCCAATTGCCGGGCACCTTGAGCAGCCTGAAAACCATCGACATCCTGCCCGGTTCCGAACAGATCCCCGCCAGCCCGGCCGTGGCGATCTGGGATCGCAGCGGCAAACTGGCGTACTTCGGCCCCTACAGCGAAGGCCTGACCTGCAACTCCAGCAACAGCTTTATCGAACCGATCCTGCAAGCGCTCGATGAAGGCCGTGCAGTGAGTGCCACGCACACACTGGCCGTGGGGTGTTATTGCCCGTGGCCTGTCGATCCAGCGAAGTAGGCAAAGACCCGCCAATACGAATCCCTCCTACGGGCGATGCGCCAAATCGGCGCGCCGTGTTACACAGTGACGCCAGGAATCACAATAACAACAAGGAGTCTCCATGAAACGCAGCCTGACCGCTCTCGTGCTGTTGATCGTCGTGCTGGCCGCCGGGGCCGGCGGGTACCTCTACAGCAAGCAGCCGTCACGCCAGGGCATGGTGGAACTGCAACACCTGCAAGGCTCCGTCACCGTGCGCTACGACGAGCGCGGTGTCCCGCACATCCGCGCCGACAACGAAACCGACCTGTACCGCGCCCTCGGCTATGTGCATGCCCAGGATCGCCTGTTCCAGATGGAAGTCCTGCGTCGCCTGGCCCGGGGCGAACTGGCTGAAGTGCTCGGGCCGAAACTGCTCGACACCGACAAACTGATGCGCAGCCTGCGTATTCGCGAACGCGCCGAAACCTACTTCGCGAATCTCGACAAACAGTCGCCCTCCTTTATCGCCATGCAAGCCTATCTGGACGGCATCAACCAGTACCAGGACAGCCACGCAAAACCCATGGAGTTCGATGTGCTGGGCATTCCAGAACGCCCGTTCACGGCCCAGGACACCATCAGCATCGCCGGCTACATGGCCTACAGTTTTGCCGCGGCATTTCGTACCGAACCCTTGCTGACATTCGTGCGCGATCAACTGGGGCCCGAATACCTGAACATCTTCGATCTCGACTGGCAGCCCAAGGGCGTGCTCAACGGGACCGGCACCGCCTTGGCCAGCGCCGACTGGAAAGACCTCAACGCCCTCGCCCGCCTGAGCGAACAAGCCCTGGCCGACAACGGCCTGCCACAGTTCGAGGGCAGCAACGCCTGGGTCGTCGCGGGCAGCCGGACCCAAAGCGGCAAGCCGCTGCTGGCGGGTGATCCGCATATCCGTTTTTCCGCGCCGTCGGTGTGGTACGAAGCGCACCTCTCGGCGCCCGGCTTTGAACTCTACGGCCACTATCAGGCCCTGATGCCGTTTGCGTCGCTGGGCATGAACCGCGACTTCGGCTGGAGCATCACCATGTTCCAGAACGACGACCTCGACCTGATCGCCGAGAAGGTCAACCCGGACAACCCCAATCAGGTCTGGTATCGCGGCAAGTGGGTGGACATGACGACAAGCGAACAGCAGATCGCGGTCAAGGGCCAGGCGCCATTCACCCTGGTGTTGCGTCAATCGCCCCGCGGCCCGATCGTCAACGATGCCTTGGGCAGCGGCGCCGGCAAGACGCCGATTGCCATGTGGTGGGCGTTTCTCGAAAGCCAGAACCCGATCCTGGAGGGTTTCTACCAGCTCAATCGCGCCGACACCCTGGCCAAGGCCCGCGGCGCCGCGGCAAAAATCCAGGCCCCGGGCCTCAACGTTGTCTGGGCCAATGCCAAGGGTGACATCGGTTGGTGGGCGGCGGCGCAATTGCCTAAACGCCCGGCGGGTGTACGCCCGTGGTTCATCCTCGACGGCAGCACCGCCGAGGCGGACAAGGATGGCTTCTACCCGTTCACGGCCAACCCCCAGGAAGAAAACCCGGCCCGGGGCTATATCGTCTCGGCCAACTTCCAGCCGGTGTCGCCGACCGGCATGGAGATTCCCGGCTACTACAACCTTGCCGATCGCGGCCAGCAGCTCAATCGCCAGCTCAGCGACAAAGCGGTCAAATGGGACCTGGAAAACAGCCAGAAACTGCAACTGGGCACCACCACCGCCTACGGCCCGCGCCTGTTGGCACCGCTGTTGCCGGTGTTGCGCGAAGTGGTGAGCGATCCCGCCGAACTCAAGCTGGTGGAGCAACTGGCCCAGTGGACAGGCGATTACCCGCTCGACTCGACCAGCGCCACGCTGTTCAACCAGTTCCTGTTCAACCTGGCTGACGCGACGATGCGCGATGAGCTGGGTAACGACTTCTTCGAAACGCTGCTCTCGACCCGGGTGATCGACGCCGCGCTCCCCCGCCTGGCCGCCAGCGCCGATTCACCGTGGTGGGACAACCGCAGCACCCTCGGCAAGGAAACCCGTGCCGACACGGTGAAGGCCGCCTGGCAAGCCAGCCTCGCGCACCTCAAGAGCACCCTCGGCGCAGACGCCTCGCAATGGCAGTGGGGCAGCGCACACACATTGACCCATGGCCATCCGCTGGGGCAGCAAAAGCCGCTGGACCTGTTCTTCAATGTCGGCCCCTTCGCCGCACCCGGCACCCATGAAGTACCGAACAACCTCTCGGCGAAAATCGGACCGGCACCCTGGCCCGTCACCTATGGCCCCTCGACCCGACGCCTGATCGACTTCGCCGACCCGACCCACAGCCTGACCGTCAACCCGGTTGGCCAGAGCGGCGTACTGTTCGACAGTCACTACGATGATCAGGCCGAGGCCTACGTCGAGGGGATGTACTTCCAGGCACATTTCAATGACGAAGAAGTCACGGCTAATACGCGCAGTACGCTGAAGCTGTTGCCGGCGCGGGCTGCGCCTTAGATTTTTGCTGGCCGGGCTGGCCCCTTCGCGAGCAAGCCCGCTCCCACAGGTTTCTCTGGCGTTCACAACATTTGTGTTCAACAAAGATCCTTGTGGGAGCGGGCTTGCTCGCGAAGGGGCCCTGAAGAGCAACACAAAAATTCAAACCATCGCCGCAAAATTCAGCCTGAACTGCTGCGGCGTCACCCCCAGTCTGCGATTGAACACACTGCGCATGTGCTGGGCATCGCGAAATCCGCATTGATAGGCCACGGTCTTGAGCGGCGCGCGGGTGCTTTCCAGCAGCGTCCGCGCCGCATCCACCCGTGCACGCTCGACGAACTCGGCCGGGGTGATTTTCGCTTCCCTGGCGAACACCCGGGAGAAGTTGCGCGCGCTCATGTTGGCGGCATTGGCCAGGTCGGCGATGGTCAGGTCGCCCGTCAGGTTGGCCAGCACGTAATGCTGCACCATTGCCACCGCCGAATCCGGTTCGGCGTGGGGCGTGAGGAACGGGCTGAATTGCGACTGCCCGCCCGAACGCTGGGTGAACACCACCAGCCGCTTGGCGACATTCAGCGCCACTTCCGGCCCGTGATCCCGGCCCAATAGATACAACGACAGATCGATCCCCGCCGTGACCCCGGCCGAGGTGAACAGCTCGCCGTCCTCGACTTATAGCCGATCCGCTTCCACCCGGGACGAGGGACACAGCGCCGCCAGATCCGATGCGTCCTGCCAATGCGTGGTGACCCTGCGCCCCTCCAGCAATCCGGCCCTGGCGAGCATGAACGCGCCGTTGCAGATCGAGCCAAAGCGCTTGGCCCGCGCACAGGCATCACGCAACCAGCCATCGAATGCCATGCCGAAATCCATGAACGGCAACTGCGGCCCGCCAGCCACCAGCAACAGGTCATACGGCTCCAGCGCTTCGCCGAAATGCCGATGGGCATTGAGTGCCAAACCGTTGGAGCACGCCATCATCCCGCGCTCGACGCCGATCACCTCAAGACGATAGTGATCCTGCGGGGCAAGGAAGCGATTGGCCTCGGAAAACACATCCATGGGACCGGTGACATCCAGCGACTGGACGCCGGCGAACACCACGATGGCTACGGTTTTACTCATGGTTCAAAACGTCTCTGATGGCATTGAATGGCAACGCACACCTGTAGGAGCGAGCTTGCTCGCGATGTGTGTGAGGTCGCCTCGCTCATCCAGACAGCCGGCGTCATCGTTGACGACCATCGCGAGCAAGCTCGCTCCTACAGGGTCTGCATGCACCCTAGCCAATCCAGGTCCAACAAGCGAGGTTGGCGCGATATGCACGCTCATTGGCCGGGATCGCAGCCATGGATCGATTGTCCGGTTTCGGGGGCCGGAACAGACTGAAACCCTCATCACGACGAGGAAAACTCCATGAGCACCACCATCGCCGGCATCAAGATCCCCGACAGCGCACTGGCCAAGGCCACCACCGAATACATCCGCGACATCGAGTCCGACCTGCTCTACCACCACTCGCGCCGGGTATTCCTGTTCGGCGCACTGAGCGGCGAGCGCAAGCAACTGGCCTACAACCCGGAGTTGCTGTACGTCGGCGCGATGTTCCATGACCTGGGCCTGGTGCAAGGTCATCGCAGCGACATCGAGCGCTTCGAAGTCGATGGTGCCAACGCGGCAGCAGCGTTCCTCAAGCCTTACGGATTGAGCGATGACGACATCGAACAGGTCTGGCTATCGATTGCCCTGCACACCACGCCGGGCGTGCCTCAGCACTTGCGACCCACCGTGGCGCTGGTCACGGCTGGCGTCGAGATGGACGTGCTGGGCATGGACTACGCGGCGTTTTCCAGCGTGCAGCGCGAAGCGGTGGTGCATGCGCATCCACGGGGCGAGGGTTTCAAGGAGTGCATCATCTGCGCGTTTGCCGACGGCTTGCGCCATCGTCCGCAGACCACGTTTGGCAACGTGAAGACTGATGTGCTGGTGGATCAGGAGCCGGGGTTCAAGCCGATGAACTTCGTCGAGGTCATTCGCAAATCGCCCTGGGTCGCATGAGCAAATGTGGGAGCGGGCTTGCTCGCGAAAGGGTCGTGTCAGTCGACATCAACATTGACTGACACACCGCTTTCGCGAGCAAGCCCGCTCCCACATTTTGAATCGGGGTGACCACATTGTTGTGGTCACCCCTGGTTCAGACTCAAGCCGCTTCCGGCGCCTGTGCGCGACGCACGTCCGGTTGCTTCCACGAGTCGGCTGCCGCTTCTTCGATCGCCTGCTGGATCGCACGACGACGGCTTTCTTCGGCGCGACGGCTGAAGAACCAGACCAGGAAAGTCACGATCGACACCGCCAGCAGGATCAGGCTGGCCACGGCGTTGATCTCGGGCTTGACCCCCAGACGCACCGCCGAGAACACTTCCATCGGCAGGGTCGTGGAACCCGGGCCCGACACGAAACTCGCCAGCACCAGGTCATCGAGGGACAATGCGAAGGACATCATCCCGCCCGCCGCCAACGACGGTGCGATCATCGGGATGGTGATCAGGAAGAACACCTTCCACGGCCGTGCACCGAGGTCCATGGCCGCCTCTTCGATGGACAGGTCCAGCTCGCGCAAGCGCGCCGAGACCACCACCGCCACATAGGCCGCACAGAACGTGGTGTGGGCGATCCAGATGGTGACGATGCCGCGTTCCTGCGGCCAGCCGATCATCTGCGCCATGGCCACGAACAGCAGCAACAGCGACAGACCGGTGATCACCTCAGGCATCACCAGTGGCGCAGTCACCAGGCCACCGAACAGGGTACGGCCCTTGAAGCGCGTAATGCGCGTCAGGACGAACGCCGCCAATGTGCCCAGCGCCACCGCTGCAATCGCCGTGTAGCAGGCGATTTCCAGCGAGCGCACCACCGAGCCCATCAGTTGGCTGTTGTCGAGCAGGCCGACGTACCACTTGATCGACCAGCCGCCCCACACCGTTACCAGTTTGGAGGCGTTGAACGAGTAGATCACCAGGATCAGCATCGGCAGGTAGATGAACAGCAGACCCAGTACCAGCATCAGGCTGGAGAAACGGAAGCGCTTCATTCTTTACCCTCCATTTCCTTGGCCTGACTGCGGTTGAACAGGATGATCGGCACAATCAGGATCGCCAGCATCACTACCGCCAGGGCAGACGCCACCGGCCAGTCACGGTTGTTGAAGAACTCTTGCCAGAGCACTTTACCGATCATCAGGGTTTCCGGACCGCCGAGCAGTTCCGGGATCACGAACTCGCCCACCACCGGGATGAACACCAGCATGCAGCCGGCGATGATGCCGTTTTTCGACAGCGGCACGGTGATTTTCCAGAAGCTGTTGAAGGTGCTCGAACCCAGGTCCGACGCAGCTTCCAGCAGGCTCTGGTCGTGCTTCACCAGGTTGGCGTACAGCGGCAGGATCATGAATGGCAGGTAGGAATAAACCACTCCGATATACACGGCGAGGTTGGTGTTGAGGATCTGCAGCGGCTCGTCGATCCAGCCCATGCTCATCAGGAAACCGTTGAGCAGGCCGTTGTTGCTGAGAATACCCATCCACGCATAAACGCGGATCAGGATCGCGGTCCAGGTCGGCATCATGATCAGCAGCACCAGCACCGTTTGCACTTCCTTGCGGGCAACGGAGATGCCGTAGGCCATCGGGTAGCCGATCAGCAGGCAGAGGATGGTGCTGAAAAGCGCCATCTTCAACGAGCCGAGGTAAGCGGCGATGTACAGCTCGTCACCGGCCAGCATCGCGTAGTTGCCCAGATTAAGCAGCAACTGCAGCTTCTGCTCGGCGTAGCTGTAGATTTCGGTGTAGGGCGGAATGGCCACGTCCGCTTCGGCGAAGCTGATCTTCAGTACGATGAAGAACGGCAGCATGAAGAACAGGAACAACCAGATGAAGGGAACCCCGATGACCATCTGACGGCCACCGGGAATTATTCGATTGAGTCGACGTTTGAACTTGCGCATGTTCATGAGCGGAGCACCACGCCGCTGTCGTCTTCCCAGTATACGTAGACCTGATCACCCCAGGTCGGACGCGCGCCGCGCCGCTCGGCGTTGGCCACGAACGACTGCACCAGCTTGCCGCTTGGCAGTTCGACGTAGAACACCGAGTGCCCGCCCAGGTAGGCGATGTCGTGCACCTTGCCGCTGGACCAGTTGTACTGGCAGGTCGGCATGTCGGCGGTGACCAGCAGTTTTTCCGGACGGATCGCGTAGGTGACCGACTTGTCCTGCACCGAAGTGCTGATGCCGTGGCCGACGTAGATCTGACGATCCAGGTCTTTGCAGGTAATGATCGCGTGGCCTTCGGCGTCGTCGATCACTTCGCCTTCGAAGATGTTCACGTTACCGATGAATTCGCAGACCAGGCGGCTGGTCGGGGTTTCGTAGATGTCAATCGGGCTGCCGATCTGGGCGATCCAGCCCAGGTGCATGATCGCGATGCGCTCGGCCATGGTCATGGCCTCTTCCTGGTCGTGGGTCACCATGACGCAGGTTACGCCGACGCGCTCGATGATCTCCACCAGCTCCAGCTGCATTTGCGAACGCAGCTTCTTGTCCAGCGCGCCCATCGGTTCGTCGAGCAGCAACAGCTTCGGACGCTTGGCCAGGGAACGGGCCAGGGCCACGCGCTGACGCTGACCGCCGGACAATTGATGCGGCTTGCGCTTGGCGTACTGGCTCATCTGCACCAGCTTGAGCATGTCGGCCACGCGGGCATCGACTTCAGCGGCCGGCAGCTTGTCCTGCTTGAGGCCGAAGGCGATGTTTTGCGCCACGGTCATGTGCGGGAACAGGGCGTAGGACTGGAACATCATGTTGATCGGCCGCTCGTAGGGCGGCATGTCAGTGATGTCTACGCCATCGAGGAAAATGCGCCCCTCCGTGGGCCGTTCGAAACCTGCGAGCATGCGCAGCAAAGTGGATTTGCCCGATCCCGAACCGCCGAGCAGGGCGAAGATCTCGCCTTTCTTGATTTCCAGGGACACATCGTCCACGGCAATCGTCTCGTCGAACTTCTTCGTGACCCGGTCGATTTTGACCAGCACCTGTTTAGGTGACTGGTCGCCCTCGAGGGCTTTCTTATAGGCGCCGGAGGCAACTGCCATTTACGAAACTCCCAGAAAAAAAGAGTGCAGTTCGCTCAAGGTGAGCCAACCTGGATAGTTTGAGCCTTGAAACTATTTACCCGACTTGACCTTGGTCCAGCTGCGGGTCATCAAACGTTGAATGTTCGGCGGTAACTCGACCGACACGTAGGTCTTGTCGAGCACCGCTTGCGGTGGATAAACCGCTTCGTCGGTGCGAATGGACTGTTCCATCAGTTTGTCCGAACCCGGGTTAGGGTTGGCATAGCCGACGTAATCACTGACCTGGGCAATCACCTCAGGCTTCAGTAAATAGTTGATGAAAGCGTTGGCCTGCTTGACGTTGGCCGAGTCCTTCGGAATCGCCAGCATGTCGAACCAGAGCGCACCGCCCTCTTTCGGGATCGAGTAGGCGATGTTCACGCCTTTCTTGGCTTCTTCGGCGCGGTTCTTGGCCTGGAAGATGTCGCCGGAGAAACCGATCGCCACACAGATATCGCCGTTAGCCAGATCCGCGATGTACTTGGAGGAGTGGAAGTAGGTCACGTAAGGCCGCACTGCGAGCAACTTGGCGGTGGCCTTTTCGTAGTCCTTGGGGTCGGTGCTGTTGGCGTTCAGGCCCATGTAGTTGAGCACTGTCGGCATCATTTCATCAGCCGAATCGAGGAACGCTACGCCGCAACTTTGCAGCTTCTTGATGTTCTCCGGTTCGAACAGCACGCCCCACGAATCAATCGTATCGACGCCCAGCACAGCCTTGACCTTGTCGACGTTGTAACCGATGCCGTTGGTGCCCCACAGGTACGGCACGGCGTACAGGTTGCCAGGATCGTTCTGCTCCAGACGCTTGAGCAGCACCGGGTCGAGGTTCGAATAGTTCGGCAGCTGCGACTTGTCGAGTTTCTGGAATGCCCCAGCCTTGATCTGTTTGCCGAGGAAGTGGTTCGACGGCACGACCACGTCGTAGCCGGTACGCCCGGCCAGTAATTTACCTTCCAGGGTTTCGTTGGAATCGAAGACGTCATAAACCGGCTTGATACCGGTCTCTTTCTGGAAATCGGCCAGGGTGGTCTCGCCGATGTAGTCCGACCAGTTATAAATATGCACGGTACCGGCGGCCTGGACACTGACAGCCAGCGTCAACCCGGCGCCCACCAGCATGGCATTGCGCAACAAAGAAAAAATAGGCAAGTGGAGGTCCTCTGAAATTAGTTGGGCCCAAGTTGCCCCGCGCTACATGACAACCGTGGTTGCCCGGCAACAAAACCGGCGCGCAACTTACCCTCGAAAAACCGTTCCAGCAAAACTTTCTGTCATTTAATTACACCTGTTGTCGCCACCGCGCGGGTGGCGACAACAGGTTGTTGCATCAAACCGGCTTATTTACCGGATTTGATCTTGGTCCAGCTGCGGGTCATGATCCGCTGGGTCGCGGCCGGCAAGTCGGCAATCGCGTACAACTTGGCCAGCACGTCCGCCGGTGGGTAAACGCCCGGGTCGCTGGTGATGTCTTTATCGACCAACGCAGTTGCAGCCGCGTTACCGTTCGGGAAACGCACGGCGTTGGTGATTTCAGCCATGATTTCCGGCTTCTGCAGGAAGGTCATGAACTTGTAGGCGCCTTCGACGTTTTCGGCATCTTTAGGGATGGCGACCATGTCGTAGAAGCTGCCGGCACCTTCTTTGGGAATGTTGTAGCTGACTTTCACCTTGTCACCGGCTTCTTCCGCGCGGGACTTGGCCTGGTAAATGTCACCCGAGTAACCCACGGCCACGCAGATGTTGCCGTTGGCCAGGTCGGAGATGTACTTGGACGAGTGGAAGTAACCTACCGAAGGACGGATTTTCAGGAACAACGCTTCGGCTTCGGCCAGTTGTTTCTTGTCCTGGCTGTCGGTTGGATAGCCCAGGTAGTGCAACGCCACCGGAATCATCTCGGTTGGCGAATCGAGGAAACTGATACCGCACGACTTCAACTTCGCGGCGTTTTCAGGTTTGAACAGCAGGTCCCAGGAGTTGGTCGGCGCGTCGGCACCCAGCGCAGCCTTGACCTTCTCGGGGTTGAAGCCGATACCGATCGAACCCCACATGTACGGGAAGGCGTGCTCGTTGCCCGGGTCGCTCACGGAAACGGCCTTGAGCAGGTCGGTATTCAGGTTCTTCCAGTTAGGCAGCTTGGACTTGTCCAGCTTCTGGTAGACGCCAGCCTTGATCTGCTTGGCCAGGAAGTTGTTCGACGGTACAACGATGTCGTAACCGGACTTGCCTGCGAGCAACTTGGCTTCCAGAGTTTCGTTGCTGTCGAAGACGTCATAGACAACCTTGATGCCCGACTCGTCTTCAAACTTCTTGACGGTATCCGGTGCGATGTAGTCGGACCAGTTGTACACGTGCAGTACTTTGTCATCGGCCTGAACCGCGCCCGCCATCAAACCCATCACGGACATGGCAAGGAGGGTCTTGCCAGCGAGCTTTTTACCTAGTGCCTTCATGCGTAATGCTCCAAATTTTTCTTTTTTGAACCACTTGTTCAGCAACCGAACCCGGGCAGCTGGAACCGCGGCTAGTCTGGCAAGATCCACATCGGTCTTTCAAGGAAACGGCCACGCTTTCTGACAGTTCCGAGCGAAAGTTCCTACTTCATTTGCAGAACTTTGGACTTCCGCTCAGAGCCTAGCACTTAGCCCTGCAATGCACTCAGGGTCAGGTCAAGACACTTGCGAGCCTTGGTCACCAGCTCATCGATTTCCGCCGGTGTAATCACCAGTGGCGGAGCGATGATCATGGTGTCGCCGACGGCGCGCATGATCAGGCCGTTATCGAAGCAGAACTGACGGCAGATCATGCCGACGCCCTTGCCCTCGTAACGCTTGCGCGTGGCCTTGTCCTGGACCAGTTCGATGGCCCCCAACAGACCCACCCCACGAACTTCACCCACCAGCGGGTGATCGTTCAGTTCCCGCAGGCGCTTTTGCAAATACGGTGCCGTTTCTGCATGAACGCGCTCGATAATCTTCTCGTCGCGCATGATGCGGATGTTTTCCAGCGCCACCGCGGCAGCCACCGGGTGACCGGAGTAGGTGAAGCCGTGATTGAAGTCGCCGCCTTCGTTGAGCACGTCCACCACTTCATCACGCACGATCAGGCCGCCCATCGGGATGTAGCCCGAGGTCAGGCCCTTGGCGATGGTCATCATGTCTGGCTTGAGGTCGTAGAAATCGGCACCGAACCACTCGCCGGTACGACCGAAACCGCAAATCACTTCGTCAGCCACGAACAGGATGTCGTACTTGGCGAGGATTTCCTTGATGCGCGGCCAGTAGGTCTCTGGCGGAATGATCACGCCGCCGGCGCCCTGGATCGGCTCGGCAATAAAGGCACCGACGTTGTCGACGCCGACTTCCAGAATCTTTTCTTCCAGCTGGTTGGCCGCCCAGATACCGAATTCTTCCGGGGTCATGTCGCCGCCTTCGGCGAACCAGTACGGCTGGGCAATGTGAACGATGCCCGGGATCGGCAAGTCGCCCTGTTCGTGCATGTAGGTCATGCCGCCCAGGCTCGCGCCGGCCACGGTGGAGCCGTGATAGCCGTTCTTGCGGCTAATGATGACTTTCTTCTTCGGCTGGCCCTTGATCGCCCAGTAGTGACGAACCATACGCAGCATGGTGTCGTTGCCTTCGGAGCCGGAACCGGTGAAGAACACATGGTTCATGCCTTCTGGCGCGATGTCGGCGATGGCCTTGGCCAGCTCCAGTACCGGCGGGTGCGCGGTCTGGAAGAACAGGTTGTAGTAAGGCAGCTCGCGCATCTGTTTGCTGGCGGCATCGGCCAGTTCATCGCGACCATAACCAATCGCGACACACCACAGGCCGGCCATGCCGTCGAGGATCTTGTTGCCTTCGCTGTCCCAGAGGTAAACACCCTTGGCGTTGGTGATGATCCGCGGGCCTTTCTCTTTCAGCTGCTTGAAGTCGCTGAACGGAGCCAGGTGGTGGTCATTGCTCAGGATTTGCCATTCACGGGTTTGCGGATTGTTGCTGGTCATACGAATCTCCTAAAAAATCAGGTGAAGGCGCCGCCAGGCAGCGGCGGCGCCCGGCGTATCAGACGGCAAAGAGCAGGAATTCCCTTTCCCACGAACTGATCACGCGCTTGAAGTTTTCATGCTCGGCTCGCTTGACCGCAACGTAGCCAGTGATGAAATTTTTGCCCAGGTACCGCTCGATGGTCGCGCTGTGTTCCATACGCTCCAGCGCGTCTTCGATGGTCAGCGGCAGGCGCAGGTTGCGGCGTTCATAGCCACGCCCCACCACCGGCGCACTCGGGTTCAGGCCTTCGACCATGCCGATGTAACCGCAGAGCAGGCTCGCGGCAATCGCCAGGTAGGGGTTGGCATCGGCGCCCGGCAGGCGGTTTTCCACCCGACGGTTTTGCGGCCCCGCATCCGGAACCCGCAGGCCCACGGTGCGGTTCTCTTCGCCCCACTCCACGTTCACCGGCGCCGAGGTATCCGGCAGGAAGCGGCGGAACGAGTTGACGTTGGGTGCGAACAGCGGCAACAGCTCGGGAATGAGTTTCTGCAAGCCACCGATGTGGTGCAGGAACAACTGGCTCATGGTCCCGTCTTCATTAGAGAAGATGTTCTTGCCGGTCTCGATGTCGATGATGCTCTGGTGCAAGTGCATGGCGCTGCCCGGCTCGCCGGTCATCGGTTTGGCCATGAAGGTCGCGGCCACGTCGTGCTTGAGCGCGGCTTCGCGCATGGTGCGCTTGAACACCAGGATCTGGTCGGCCAGGGACAGGGCATCGCCGTGACGGAAGTTGATTTCCATCTGCGCCGTGCCGTCCTCGTGGATCAGCGTATCGAGGTCCAGGTCCTGCAGTTCGCACCAGTCGTAGACGTCTTCGAACAGCGGATCGAATTCGTTCGCCGCTTCAATGGAGAACGACTGACGACCGGTTTCCGGGCGACCGGAGCGGCCGATTGGCGGTTGCAGCGGGTAATCCGGGTCGTCACTGCGCTTGGTCAGGTAAAACTCCATTTCTGGCGCCACGATCGGCTGCCAGCCTTTGTCGGTATAGAGTTTCAGGACTTTCTTGAGCACGTTGCGTGGCGACAACTCGATTGGGTTGCCTTGCTTGTCGTAGGTGTCGTGGATGACGATGGCGGTCGGCTCGATGGCCCACGGCACCAGGTACACCGCGCTCTGGTCGGGACGGCAGATCATGTCGATGTCGGCCGGGTCGAGCAGTTCGTAATAGATGTCGTCTTCGACGTAATCGCCGGTCACGGTCTGCAACAGCACACTTTCTGGCAGGCGCATGCCTTTTTCGGCGATGAATTTGTTGGTCGGCGAAATCTTGCCCCGGGTAATCCCGGTCAAGTCGGCGATCATGCATTCGACTTCTGTGATCTTGTGGTTTTTCAACCAATCGGTGAGCTGGTCGAGGTTGTTACTCATAAATGCCTCTAGGCTTGAGTTGTCTGACCCTTGTAAGGTCAGGCGTTGTTTGACGCATCGGCGTCGCGTTGTAGAGCGTTTGCGCGGCAGATTATCGTGCTTGCCGACACGGCAGCGGAGGCCGGGCGTGCAGAATCGCGAGCGGTGCCCTGAACGATGGTCAGGCCGCTATTGTGAATCGGTTCTATATTGAATGGAGTAACCGTAATGGGGGTGCCATCGCAACCGTCCAGAATATCGGACGGGGACGGTCGAACCGTCACGGATGGGAGGATCACCAGAACCGCTGGGGCCACGGAACGGACGGACGTGTCATCACTGATGTGATAAACATGCCGACCGACCTGTCTTGAGCAGTCGGTGACGCCGATTATCGGCAGGCGAGACATGAAGCACCCCGGTATTATTGCTGTTATGGGTTTGATTCGAGCTTAGCCTTGTTCATTTTTTTACACAACACCCCCGTAAAAAATACAACACGGCCCGCTCAAGCCTGCGGGCGCCATAGAGGCCAAAGGCATAAAAACGCCCCAAAGTGCCTCAAAAAAGCCACACGGGCGCTTTTTTAGGGCAAAAAAGGCCTCGCTTGACTTCGGCATGCCGTTCGGGTTGACTGGAATCTGAAAAGATCAATGATTGATATTTTTAACAACAAAGGTGTTGCATCATGTCGGTACCCCCGCGTGCCGTTCAGCTTAACGAAGCGAACGCGTTCCTTAAGGAACATCCTGAGGTTCTGTACGTTGACCTTCTGATTGCGGATATGAATGGTGTGGTGCGCGGCAAGCGCATCGAACGCACCAGCCTCCACAAGGTTTACGAGAAAGGCATCAACCTGCCGGCCTCTTTATTTGCTCTGGATATCAATGGCTCGACGGTGGAAAGCACCGGCCTGGGCCTGGACATCGGTGATGCTGACCGAATCTGCTATCCAATCCCCGATACCCTATGCAACGAGCCATGGCAGAAGCGCCCGACCGCGCAACTGTTGATGACCATGCACGAACTCGAAGGCGAGCCATTCTTCGCCGACCCGCGTGAAGTGCTGGCCAATGTGGTGCGCAAGTTCGACGAAATGGGACTGACTATCTGCGCCGCGTTCGAACTGGAGTTCTACCTGATCGACCAGGAGAACGTGAACGGTCGTCCGCAACCACCTCGCTCGCCGGTTTCCGGCAAACGTCCGCACTCGACTCAGGTCTACCTGATCGACGACCTCGACGAATACGTCGACTGCCTCCAGGACATTCTGGAAGGTGCAAAAGAGCAAGGCATTCCGGCCGACGCCATCGTCAAGGAAAGTGCCCCGGCGCAGTTCGAAGTGAACCTGCACCACGTGGCCGACCCGATCAAGGCCTGCGACTACGCGGTCCTGCTCAAGCGCCTGATCAAGAACATCGCCTACGACCATGAAATGGACACCACCTTCATGGCCAAGCCTTACCCAGGCCAGGCGGGTAATGGTCTGCACGTCCACATCTCGATTCTCGACAAAGACGGCAAGAACATTTTTGCCAGTGAGGATCCCGAGCAGAACGCCGCACTGCGTCACGCGATCGGCGGTGTGCTCGAGACCCTACCGGCGCAGATGGCTTTCCTCTGCCCGAACGTCAACTCCTACCGCCGTTTCGGCGCACAGTTCTACGTGCCGAACTCGCCGTGCTGGGGCCTGGATAACCGCACCGTGGCGATTCGCGTACCGACCGGTTCCTCCGACGCCGTGCGCATCGAGCATCGTGTAGCCGGCGCCGATGCCAACCCGTACCTGCTGATGGCTTCGGTCCTGGCAGGCGTGCACCACGGCCTGGTCAACAAGATCGAGCCTGGCGACCCGGTTGAAGGCAACAGCTACGAGCAGAACGAGCAAAGCCTGCCGAACAACCTGCGTGATGCACTGCGCGAGCTGGACGACAGCGAAGTCATGGCCAAGTACATCGATCCGAAATACATCGATATCTTCGTGGCCTGTAAAGAGAGCGAGCTGGAAGAGTTCGAACACTCCATCTCCGACCTCGAGTACAACTGGTACCTGCATACCGTTTAATCGGTTGCAGTAAAAAAGAAACGCCGCTGGCTGTAAAAGCCTGCGGCGTTTTTTTATGGCCGCCTGCGGCGTTCCGACGATGGCGGCCAACGAGACAACGCACAACCCGACTCGTACAATGCCCGCTGCCCCGCAGGAGACTCCAATGACACGCGTAGCCACCCCCCGCAAACCCCGCGCACGCAGCCAGGCCCGGATCGATTCGATACTCGATGCGGCCCGCACGCTGCTGGCTGCCGAGGGTGTGGCCAGCCTGTCGATCTACAGCGTCGCCGAGCGCGCGGAGATTCCACCCTCCTCGGTCTACCACTTCTTCGCCAGCGTGCCGGCGTTGCTCGAAGCCTTGACCGCCGACGTCCACGCGGCCTTCCGCGCCTGCCTGCAAGCCCCCATCGATCACCTCGCCTTGAATGGCTGGCGCGATCTGTCGCGACTGGTGGAGCAACGCATGCTCGACATCTATGCAGAGGACGCCGCCGCCCGCCAACTCATTCTGGCCCAGCACGGCCTGACCGAAGTCACCCAGGCCGACCGCCAGCACGACATCGAACTGGGCGACCTGATGCACAAGCTGTTCGACCATCACTTCGAGCTGCCGACATTGCCCAGTGATGTCGATGTGTTCGCCTTGGCCATGGAGCTCGGCGACCGGGTGTATGCGCGCTCGGTGCAACAGCACGGGCAGATTACGCCGCGCATGGCCGAGGAAGGGATGCGGGTGTTTGATGCGTATGTGGGGTTGTATTTGCCGCCGTATCTGCCCAAACGCAGCGTTCCAGCCTGAGATCTTTATTGATCACACCGGCCTCTTCGCGAGCAAGCCCGCTCCCACATTTGGAATGCATTCCCCTGTGGGAGCGGGCTTGCTCGCGAAGGCCGCGCCGCGAATCTCGCTGATACACACGCACAAAAAACCCCGAAGGGCTCAAACCCTTCGGGGTTGTTGTTTACGCATGCGCCTTACAACTTGGCGATCGACACCTCGGTGGATTTCACAAACGCGATCACTTCACTGCCGACTGCCAGCTCCAGCTCTTTCACCGAGCGCGTGGTGATCACCGAAGTGACAATGCCGGACGCGGTCTGCACGTCGATTTCCGAGAGCACGTCGCCGAGGACGATTTCCTTGATGGAGCCTTTGAACTGGTTGCGAACGTTGATGGCCTTGATCGTCATGATGTTGATTCCTGTCGTTGGGTAAGACTCGAGTTATTGAGCCCAGCGCAATTGCGTAGGCAAGGGTGAAACAGGTTCCGGTTCCGGCGGTTGGCCGGGCAGCGCCAGCACGCGATTGAGCACTTCGGTTTCCAGCGCCGCCAGCCGATGGGAGCCACGAACCCGAGGGCGCGGCAGTTCCACGTGCAGGTCGAGGCCGACTTCGCCGTCTTCGATCAGGATCACCCGATCGGCAATCGCCACCGCTTCACTGACGTCATGGGTCACCAGCAACACGGTGAAGCCGTGCTGCTGCCAGAGCCGTTCGATCAGTTGCTGCATTTCAATTCGGGTCAGGGCATCCAGCGCACCCAAGGGTTCGTCGAGCAACAGCAGGCGCGGTTGATGAATCAACGCACGGGCCAAGGCCACGCGTTGCTTCTGTCCACCGGACAGCGCAGCAGGCCACTCGTGGGCGCGATCGGCCAGGCCCACCGCTTCCAAGGCTTCAAGCGCTTGCGGCCGCCAGTTGCCCTTGAGGCCCAGACCGACGTTGTCGATGATCTTTTTCCAGGGCAGCAAACGCGCTTCCTGGAACATCAGCCGCGTGTCTTCCCGCGCGTCACTCAATGACGCGGCACCGGCGAGTAACTCGCCGCCGGTTGGTTGATCGAGGCCGGCGAGCAAGCGCAGCAAGGTACTTTTGCCACAGCCGCTGCGACCGACCACGGCGACAAACTGGCCCGCCGGAATGTGCAGGTCGATCTCGCGCAGCACCTGCCGCGAGCCAAAGGTTTTTTGCAGCTTGCGCACCGCCAGCGGAATCCCGCGCAGCAGTCGCGGAGGTTGCTCTGCGATCATGCCGCACCTCCCTTGGCAACCTGGTAGGCCGGGTGCCAGCGCAGCCACACTCGTTCAAGTCCACGGGCTGCGAGGTCGGCCAGTTTGCCGAGCACCGCGTACAACAGAATCGCCAGCACCACCACGTCGGTCTGCAAGAACTCCCGGGCATTCATTGCCAGATAGCCGATGCCGGAACTCGCGGAAATGGTTTCCGCCACGATCAACGTCAGCCACATGAAACCCAGGGCGAAGCGCACGCCGACCAGGATCGAAGGAAGTGCCCCCGGCAGAATCACCTGCCAGAACAGGCTGAAACCGCTCAGTCCATAGCTGCGCGCCATCTCCACCAGGGCCGGATCGACGTTGCGGATGCCGTGATAGGTGTTGAGGTAGATCGGAAACAACGTGCCCAGCGCCACCAGGAAAATCTTCGCCGACTCGTCGATGCCGAACCACAGGATCACCAGCGGAATCAGCGCCAGGTGCGGCACATTGCGGATCATCTGCACCGAACTGTCGAGCAGGCGCTCGCCCCACTTCGACAGTCCGGTGATGAAGCCAAGCGTCAGGCCGATGCCGCCACCGATGGTGAAGCCCAGCGCGGCACGCCAGCCACTGATCGCCAGATGTGTCCAGATTTCGCCGCTGCGCACCAGGCTCACGCCGGCCTCGATCACGGCGATGGGTGCCGGCAGTATCCGTGTCGACAACCAGCCCGCCGACACACTCAATTGCCATACCGCCAGCAGCAGCACCGGCAACGCCCAGGGCGCCAGGCTGTGGATGATTTTCTTCATGACCGCGCCTCAGCTCTGGGACGCGGCTTTGGGTAGAATGTCGTTGGCGACCATCTCGCCGAACGGGCTGACGTAGCCGGCGCTTTTCGGCAGTTCAGGACGCTCGACATCGAGGTGCGGGAACAGCAACTCGGCCACCCGGTACGACTCTTCCAGGTGTGGATAACCGGAGAAGATGAAGGTATCGATGCCCAGGTCCGCGTACTCCTTCACGCGGGCAGCCACGGTCGGACCATCGCCCACCAGCGCCGTACCGGCACCGCCGCGTACCAGGCCGACGCCGGCCCACAGGTTAGGGCTGACTTCAAGATTTTCGCGGTTGCCGCCATGCAATGCTGCCATGCGTTGCTGACCGACCGAATCGAAACGCGCCAGCGAAGCCTGGGCACGGGCGATGGTCTCGTTGTCCAGATGCGAGATCAGTTTATCCGCCGCTTGCCAAGCTTCGGCGTTGGTTTCACGCACGATCACATGCAGGCGAATGCCGAAGCGCACGGTGCGTCCGAGCTTGGCGGCCTTGGCACGGACCTGTTCGATTTTTTCCGCAACGGCGGTCGGTGGCTCGCCCCAGGTCAGGACCATTTCCACCTGTTCGGCGGCCAGGTCTTGCGCGGCCTCCGAGGAACCGCCGAAGTACAGCGGCGGACGCGGTTGCTGGATCGGTGGATAGAGCAATTTCGCTCCCTTCACGCTGATGTGCTGACCGTCGTAATCGACGGTTTCACCTTCCAGCACCCGGCGCCAGATGCGAGTGAATTCCACCGAGGCCTGATAGCGCTCTTCGTGGCTGAGGAACAGCCCATCGCCCGCCAACTCTTCCGGATCACCACCCGTCACCAGATTGAACAACGCACGACCACCAGACAGTCGATCCAGGGTCGCAGCCTGACGCGCTGCCACCGTCGGGGAAATGATCCCGGGGCGAAGGGCGACAAGGAACTTCAAGCGCTGGGTCACCGGAATCAGCGATGCCGCCACCAGCCACGAGTCTTCGCAAGAGCGACCGGTAGGGATCAGCACCCCGCCAAAACCCAGGCGATCCGCTGCCTGTGCGACTTGTTGCAGGTAACCGTGATCGACGGCGCGTGCGCCTTCGGCGGTGCCAAGGTAATGGCCGTCGCCGTGGGTAGGCAGGAACCAGAAAATATTGAGGCTCATGGAGTGGTCTCCTTGGGGAAGCGATTTATTGGGCTTTGGTTACTGAGCTTTGGGCAACGGCAGCCGGCGGCGTCCAGATCACGTCTTTGATGCTCAACTGCTTGGGAATCAGCTTGAGCTGATAGAAGCTGTCGGCGATTTTCTGCTGTGCGGCGACCACTTCCGGGGTGAGGAACAGCGCGCCATAACCCTGGCGTTTCACCGAGGTCAGGGTGATGTTTGCAGGCAGGCCGAGCAGCGGCGAAACCTGTTCGGTCACCTCTTGCGGGTTAGCCCTGGACCACTCGCCCACCGCGCGCACTTCTTCCACCAGGGTCTTGATCACCTCGGGATTTTTCTGCGCATAAGGCTTGGTTGCCAGGTAGAACTGATGGTTGTCGACGATGCCCTGGCCATCGCGCAGGGTGCGCGCTTGCAGCTGTTGTTCGGCGGCGGCCTGGTACGGGTCCCAGATCACCCAGGCGTCGACGCTGCCACGCTCGAACGCGGCGCGGGCATCGGCTGGCGGCAGGAATACGGTCTGGATGTCGGTGTATTTGAGGCCGGCGTCTTCCAGCGCACGCACCAGCAGGTAGTGCACGTTGGAGCCCTTGTTGAGCACGACTTTCTTGTCCTTGAGCTCTGCTACCGATTTGATCGCCGAGTCCTTCGGCACCAGGATCGCTTCGCTGTGCGGCGCTGGCGGTTCATAGGCGACGTAGAGCAAATCGGCACCCGCTGCCTGGGCAAACACCGGAGGCGTTTCGCCAGTGACGCCGAAGTCGATGGAGCCGACGTTCAGGCCTTCAAGCAGTTGCGGGCCACCGGGAAATTCAGTCCATTGCACGTCCACGCCTTGGGCGGCGAGGCGTTTTTCCAGGGTGCCTTTGGCTTTGAGCAGCACCAGGGTGCCGTATTTCTGATAGCCGATTCGTAATGTCTCGGCCTGAGCTTGAGTAATGGCGCCGAAGGTGACAGCCGCAGCAAACAGAGCGACCAGACCACGACGCAAAATGACAGGGCGCATGGCGCTCTCCTTTTTGCAGTTGGGTTTTGGCTGCACCTGCTTGCCCGTTGGCGGGCGAGTAAGGCCAGTACTTCAATTTTTCGGTGAGGCTCAAATGCTCCAGCGAGCACTCAACAAGCGATCATTCAACAGGTTCGGGTCGAGCGGCTTGGGCCGTCGCGCCATGGCGCTGAAAAACAGCTCCAGCGATTCATTCAGTCGTTGCTCCAGCTCCGGCGCCAATTGCGCCAGGGCGCTGCCTTCGCCGTAGGCGATCTGGCTGTCGACGGCGAAAATGCCTTGCAGCATTTCCTGGGCCTTCAATGCCGACAGCACCGGCTTGAGCGCGTAGTCCACCGCCAGCATGTGAGCGATGCTGCCGCCCGTGGCCATCGGCAGAACCACCTTGTGGCTCAAGGCGCGTTCGGGCAGCAGATCCAGCACGACTTTCAGTGTTCCGGAAAACGATGCCTTGTAAACCGGTGTGGCGATCAGCAGGCCATCGGCGTTTTCAATCTGTTGCAGCAGGTCGATCACCTTGGGGCTGTCGAAGCGTGCGTGCAGCAAGTCCTCGGCCGGGAAGTCCCGTACCTGATAACTCACCACTTCCACGCCCTGCCCTTGCAACCAACGCTGGGAGCGATCCAGCAGCACCCCGGAACGAGAGCGCTGACTGGGACTGCCACCGAGTGAGACAACCAACATTCAGACGATTCCTTGCACGGTGTTGACGATTCGCGGCTTGCGATCTCGCTTTGATGGAGTGACCTTAACAGTTGATTTATATATCCATAAATCATATTTATTCATTTGGTTATTCGTTAAAGAAATATGAAAACCGGTTTCTTCCAGGCAAAAAAACAGGCCGTCGAAACGGCCTGAAAATCCCCTGCTTTGTGGGTGCTGTTAACTGTGAGGTCTGTGGTGTCTGACCCGACGCCTTCGCGAGCAAGCCCGCTCCCACAGAAGGACGCGGACAAATGTGGGAGCGGGCTTGCTCGCGAAGACGGCATCAGCCACACCGCCGATGCCGGCGACTTACCGGTTCGGCTGCGGCGTCAGGCGCAGGTAAGGCTTGACCGCCCGATAGCCCTTGGGAAAACGCTGCTTGATTTCATCCTCATCCTTGAGCGACGGCACGATCACCACCTCATCACCGTCCTGCCAGTTGGCCGGTGTGGCCACCTTGTAGTTATCGGTGAGTTGCAGCGAGTCGATCACCCGCAGGATTTCATTGAAATTGCGCCCGGTGCTTGCCGGGTAGGTAATCGTCAGCCGGACCTTTTTGTTCGGGTCGATCACGAACAGCGAGCGCACGGTCAGGGTGTCGTTGGCGTTGGGGTGGATCAGGTCGTAGAGGTCCGAGACCTTGCGGTCGGCGTCATCCAGGATCGGAAAGTTGACCACGGTGGCCTGGGTTTCGTTGATGTCCTCGATCCACCTGTGGTGCGACTCCACCGGGTCCACCGACAAAGCGATGGCCTTGACGCCGCGCGCTGCGAACTCATCCTTGAGCCTGGCGGTAAAACCCAATTCCGTGGTGCACACCGGTGTGAAGTCCGCCGGATGGGAAAACAGCACGCCCCAGCTATCGCCCAGCCACTGATGGAAACGGATGGTGCCGGCGCTGGAGTTCTGTTCGAAATCGGGGGCGATATCGCCAAGTCTGAGACCCATGGTGCTGCTCCTTGTGAGTGCTTGATGGGTTCAACTGTGCCTGTGTTTTTTATCTATTAAAAAGAATAAATATCGATTTATTTAGATCATAAAGAAATATTAAATATCTGTTCACTGGACGTGCCCGCACAACCGGCCGAACATCGGCCCCAAGGTTCGAGAAGGCCTTGAGTTGCTGCAAAGAGGGAAGTTCAAGGCGGGATTACGGGGGTGAACCCGTCTTGAAAACGCAAAAGCCCCGCCCGGTGCAATACCGGGCGGGGCTTTTTTTGTCTCGGTTACGCGAGCGCTATTACAACAGCGGGATCGAGTAGCTGAGGATCACGCGGTTTTCGTCCTGCGAACGCGTGTTCGGCAGGTCGGTGCGCCAGGTCGCGTTTTTCCACGCCAGGCCCAGGTTTTTCAGCGGACCTTCCTGAACGACGTAAGCCAGGCTCAAATCGCGCTCCCACTCGGAAGCACCATTGGCCGCTTCGCCACCCTTGGCGTTAACGGTATCGATATCGTCACCGTGCAGGTACACCAGGCCCGCCGTCAGGCCAGGTACGCCGACCTTGGCGAAGTCATAGGAGTAGCGTGCTAGCCAGGTACGCTCGCCGGCACGGCCGAACTTCTGGATTTGCGAGTCGGTGATGGTGTAGTTCGACGAACCGTCGCCCTGGTTCAGCCAAGGGAAGTCACTGCTGCCGTTGCTGACCTGGTAACCGCCACCGAAGGTGTGACCGGCAACGGTGTACAGGAACAGGCCGCTGTACAGGTTGTTGTCGACCTTGCCTTTGCCGTTGGCTGCACCGCTGTAGTTGCCGGTGGTGAAGTACAGAGGGTCGTGACCGTTGGCACCGTCGTCGGAGCTGTTGAAGTAACGCAAGTCAGACTTCAATACGCCAGGGCCGATTGCCCAGTTGTGCACCAGGCCCAGGAAGTGTTGCTTGTAGAACTCTTCCAGGTTGCCGTAGTAGTACTGGGCTGTCAGGTCCTTGGTGATCTTGTAGTCGCCACCGGCATAGATGAACTTGTTGCTGTCGCGGCCTGTAGCGGAACGGCTGTTGGCGCCGGAGATAGACAACTGTTCGTTGTTGCTCGAGTTACGACCTTTTACCTGCTCGATCTGACCGCCGATCAAGGTCAGGTCCTTGATGTCGCTCGAGGCGAGCTGGCCGCCCTGCCAGGTTTGCGGCAACAGACGACCGTCGTTGGTTACGATCACCGGCAGCTTTGGCTGCAAGGTACCCAGCTTCAGCTCGGTCTGGGAGATCTTGGCTTTGGCAGTCAAACCCAGGCTGGAGAAGTCATCAACCGCTTCGCCGTTGGACTTGCTCGGGAACACGGTGCCGCCGTACGAGTTGTTGCTCGCGCCGTTGGTGCCGCCACCGGAATCCAGTTTGACGCCCAACAGGCCGATCGCATCGATACCGAAGCCGACGGTGCCCTGGGTGTAACCGGAGATGAAACGCAGATCGAAGCCTTGGCCCCATTCTTCGTTTTTGTTCGGGCCAGTACCGTCTCGGTAATCGGTGTTGATGTAGAAGTTACGCAGCCCCAATGTTGCCTTGCTGTCTTCGACAAAACCCGCGGCGCTTGCCTGCTGGGTCAAAACCCCGACGGCCACAGTCATGGCCAAGGTGGACTTGTTCATGTTTCGCTCCTCTCGTTTCTAATTCTGATGTTCCTGGTCCCGAATCGATTGCCCGGGATCCTGAATGCATAAATTCGCGGCAAACCGTCTGAGCCGGTCATTTGGCGGGCCGCAGGATACATGGCCTTAAAGCCAAAAAGAATTTCTTGATGCTTTTTAATATCGTCTCGGAATATGACTTCCCACGACAGATCCGAGGTATCGGCGGCTAGGCCAATTCCTGAACCTGATCAATGGTCGAGGGACGAAACTGCTAAATCCGAGCTCAGGGATGAGTGCCGGACAGGCGCACTTTAAGCGGGATGAATAAAAACCAAAAAGAATAAAAAATAATCAATAAAGACCAAAATGGAATAATAAAAAACAGACAAAAAAACCTCGCCATCAGGCGAGGTTTTTTCACAAGGCTTGTTACAGGAAGCTGTAGGTGTAGTTGAAGATCAGACGAGTCTGGTCAACATCAGGGTTGTTGGAGACTTCACTGCCACGGTAAACGCCATTACGCAGCGTGACGCCGAAACCTTTGAGAGCGCCCTGTTGGATGGTGTAGTCGATCCGCATGTCGCGTTCCCACTCGGAGCTATCAGGGCCGCTGCCGTTGGTAGCCTTGATGTTGTCGCCATGCAGGTAGGCGATCGAAGTTTTCAGGCCCGGCACGCCCAGTCCGGCGAAGTCATAGGAGTACTGACCGAAGGTAGTGTTTTCACCGGCACGAACAAAGCCGTTGATCATGGCGTCGGTGAACAGGTAGAAGCTGGCGCCGCCGTTCCCTTCCGGACGGCCATTGCTATCAACCACGTTGCCCTGGTTCAGGAAAACAAAACCGCCGTCATCGTTGACGCGCTGATGGCCGACCAGGAAGGCGTTGCCACCCAGGGTGTAGGTGAACATGGCGCTCCAGGTCTTGTTATCGACCTCGCCCGGGGTCTTGGCGAAACCGTTGTTGTTGTTGAAACGGAAACCCGGATCACCGTTCCTGCCGTCGGAGCTGCTGTCGAAGTAGCGAATATCAGTCTTGAAGGACTGCTTGGCGTCGATCGGAAACACGTGGATCAAGCCAAGGAAGTCCTGCTTGTAGTAGTCCTTCAGATTCGAGTGGTAGTACTGCAGGGTCAGGTCCTTGGTGACCTTCCAGTCAGCACCACCGTAGTAGAACTTGTTGCTGTCCTCTGTACCGCCAGCCACGGCCAAGCCGGTGGAGTTCGAAGAGGCGCGACCTGCCGAGTGCTCCAACTGACCTGCGTTGAAGGTCACGTTGTCGATTTCTTTCGAGGTGATGGTGCCACCGTCAAAGGTCTGTGGCAGCAGACGACTGTCGTTCGCGACCAGAATCGGCAAGTTGGGTGCCAGAGCGCCACCCAGGTGGGCCTCGGTCTTCGAGAAGCGCGCCTTGACGTTGGCCGCCGCACGGCTCCATTCGTGTACGGCCGAACCATCGGTGTCGCTTGGGAAAAAGGTGTTGGCATCCGGATGGTGCCCCTTGCCGCCATCCAGGTGGATACCCAGCAGTGCCTGGGCGTCGATACCGAAGCCGACAGTACCTTGGGTGAAACCGGACAGATAATCGAATTTCAGGCCTTCCGCGGACTCTTTCTGATCCGCACCGCCTTCACGGTTATCGTTGTTGTAATACATGGTCCGGGAACTGATGGACGCCTTGCTGTCTTCCAGGAAACCTGCGGCGCCTGCCTGCTGCGCCAAAACCCCTACGGCCACGGCCAAAGCCAAGGTGGACTTGTTCATTGTGTAGCTCCTCTCGATTCTAATTCTTGTATTCCTGGTCTCGAGTCGTCGCCCGAAATCCTAAGATGCACGATTAGCGCCAGACCGTGACCTACAAGTCAATCGTAACCATGTGTGTCTACGACCATAGTCTAACCCCCGATTTTTTGGTCCCTGCCGGGTCATGAATTCGTCATGAACCTGAAAAGAATTACCCGCTTCTTTTCTAATACCGTTTAGGAATTTAGCGCTCAATTTCCAGATCCCCCAGAACAGAGGGTCCGGCCCATAAGCTAATTCCTAAACGGTATTTATTTTTGCTTTTTTAGATCGATTAGTTTCTTACGCAATTCGGAAACAAATCCTTACCGAAAGGCAGCCCCATGACGACCAAACGCGCACTATCCGGAGCAATTGTTACAGTTTGTGTATCTCTCGCATTTTCTTTCACCGCCCAGGCGGCGAACCTCACCGTCGGCTATCAAACCGGAGTCGACCCCAGCAAAGTCCCCCAGGCCGATGGCCTTTATGAAAAAACCATCGGCCAGCCCATCGACTGGCGGCGCTTCAACAGCGGCCCGGAAGTGGTCACGGCGATTGCCTCCGGCGATGTGCAAATCGGCAATCTCGGCTCCAGTCCGCTGGCCGCTGCCGCCTCGCGCAACCTGCCGATTGTCGCGTTCATCGTCTCGGCCCAGATCAATGCCGCCGAAGCGCTGGTGGTGCGCAATGGCAGCGGCATCGAAAAACCGCAAGATCTGATCGGAAAGACCATCGCTACACCTTTCGTTTCAACCTCCCACTACAGCCTGCTTGGTGCGCTGAAGCACTGGGGCCTGGACAGTTCGAAAGTCAAAGTGGTGAACCTGCAGCCGGCGGAAATCGCAGCAGCCTGGAAGCGTGGTGATATTGATGGCGCGTTTGTCTGGTCGCCCGCCCTGGGGGAAATCCGCAAGAGTGGCAAGACCCTGACCGACGCTGCGCAGGTAGGCCAATGGGGAGCACCCACTTTTGAGGTCTGGGTGGCGCGCAAGGATTACGCCGAGAAGCACCCGGAGGTGGTGGCCAGATTCGCCAAGGTCACCCTCGATTCCTTTGCTGATTACGCTGCACATAAAGCCAACTGGACGGTCGACTCGGAGCCCGTGCAAAAAATCGCCAAACTGACCGGTGCCAATGCCGCCGATGTGCCGGAGTTACTGGCCGGTTCCGCATTCCCGGATGCCAAGGCGCAACAGAGCACCGCGCTGTTGGATGGCGGCACGGCCAAGGCCATTGGCGAGACGGCGAAATTCTTGAAGGAGCAAGGGAAGGTGGAGACGGTGCTGCCGGATTATTCGCCGTATGTCAGTGCGAAATTTGTCACTGAGTAATTGCTGAAGGCTGCTGTGCGCCCATCGCGAGCAGGCTCGCTCCCACAGGGATACTCGGTCAACTGTGGGAGCGAGCTCGCTCGCGATGAAAGCGACGCGGTCAGAGGGCTTTTTCGAAGATCTTCGAATTACGCTGATAGTTGTACAGCGACGCCCGCGCCGACGGCAGGCGGTCAACGCTGCTCGGCACAAAACCACGCTCGCGGAACCAGTGAGCGGTGCGCGTGGTGAGAACGAACAAGTTTTTCAATCCCTGAGCCCGTGCGCGGTTTTCAATGCGCTCCAGCAGCTCATCGCCACGACCGCCATGGCGATACTCCGGGTTCACCGCCAGGCACGCCAGTTCACCGGCATCCGAATCGGCAATCTGATAAAGCGCCGCACAAGCGATGATCATGCCTTCACGCTCGACCACGCTGAACTGTTCGATTTCGCGCTCCAGCACCTCGCGGGAACGGCGCACCAGGATGCCCTGCTCTTCCAGCGGGCTGATCAAGTCCAGCAATCCACCGACGTCTTCGATGGCCGCTTCGCGCACCACTTCGAACTGCTCCTGCGCCACCAGCGTACCGCCGCCGTCACGGGTGAACAGTTCGGTCAGCAGTGCACCGTTCTCGGCATAACTGACGATATGACTACGGGCCACACCGCCACGACAAGCTTCGGCAGCGGCATCCAACAGTTCCGCCTGATAGTTACTGCCCAGGCGCTGCAAATGCGCCGGCACCTGTTGCGGACGCAATTCGCGCACCAGACGCCCGTTTTCGTCGATCAAACCCAGTTCGGCGCCAAACAGCAGCAGCTTGTCCGCCCCCAGCTCGATGGCTGCCCGCGTGGCGACATCTTCACAGGCCAGGTTGAAAATCTCCCCGGTCGGCGAGTAGCCCAGCGGCGACAGCAGCACAATGGAGCGCTCGTCCAGCAGACGGTTGATGCCCTTGCGGTCGACCCGGCGCACTTCGCCGGTGTGGTGATAGTCGACGCCTTCAAGCACGCCGATAGGCCGTGCTGTCACCAGGTTGCCGCTGGCCACCCGCAGGCGCGAGCCCTGCATCGGCGACGAAGCCATGTCCATCGACAGACGAGCCTCAATGGCAATGCGCAACTGGCCAACCGCGTCGATCACGCACTCCAGGGTCGCGGCATCGGTGATGCGCAAGCCGTGGTGGTAATGCGGGGTCAGGCCACGGGCCGCGAGGCGCGCTTCGATTTGCGGGCGGGAGCCGTGAACCAGCACTAGACGCACACCCAGGCTGTGCAACAGCACCAGGTCGTGGACGATATTGCCGAAATTCGGGTGTTCAACGCCGTCGCCGGGCAGCATGACGACAAAGGTGCAATCGCGGTGGGCGTTGATGTAAGGCGAAGCGTGACGAAGCCAATTGACGTATTCGGGCATGAACCTGGGCCTGTAATAAATAGCAGCCGAAAAAAGGGCGAAACTGAAAACGCACAGCGGGCTGATGGTTATCGTCGGAACAGGCTTGGCGACACGCGCGCTCTCCTCATGAATACGGGTTTGGGTACCGGCAATTTATACGGCTTGTCAGGCAAATCACAGACCCTGTGGGAGCGGGCTTGCTCGCGAAGGCGGTGTGTCACTCAGTATTGAGGTGGCTGACACGACGCCTTCGCGAGC